>JBNKEI010000116.1:0-3350 GCA_050288705.1 Myxococcales bacterium | reverse complement strand
TTGTTTTCAAGCAGGCACTTCGACAAACCGAAGGACTCGTTCAATCTTTAATTGGCCTGATGAATATAGATCTCCAAGCGCCAGACCACAGTACACGGGCGTATTCATCTGACGTTGCTACTCAAGCCCGTGCTTGTAAATTCTTGCTCAAGGAAGAAAACGCTTTCCCGAGAGGAATCGACGAACTATCTTAGCCCCATGCAGATGATCGAGACAGCTATAGGGCGTTATGTGCAACCCAACGAAGTTCAAACAATCCTGGAAGACTCGGTGCTGCGTGTCTTATTCGATTATCGGATTAATCCCCAGAATCCGAATAACGTTCCGATGAAAGTCTCGGAAATTGTACGCGCGGTTTCCTCGGACTTTCCACTGGTAGTAGCCGCGCTCGAAGCGCTCAGTCAAGAGCAGGAACCGCGATTAGTGGAGGAATGCAAAGAATTCCAAGCCGAGCGAACCTTTAGGATCACTGGGAGCGGTGTGCGCTTTGTACGAAATATCCCAGTGATAAGTGACGCATGAGCCATACCGCGTGGATGCAACAGGCAGAAAGTGATCTCGCCGCTGCAAAAATTCTAAGCGGGGCGAATTATCATTCCCAAGCTGTCTGGCTTGCTGGCCAAGCGGTAGAAAAAGCACATAAGGCCGTTCTTGCTGCACTTGGTCTGCGGTACGAAGAGAGACATTATAAACAACTTGGGCACGCCACAACGGATATCTCGGGACTGCTTCCCAAGGAATTACATGCACCTCCTGATCCGCAAGTAGCATTGATGGTTGCAACACTCCAAAGACGCGCTCTTGATTGTCGATACCCTGCTCCTGCACAAACGGTCGGTAAACGCGCAGGACCACTCATTGCGCCAGCATTCTTGTTTACAATCTCGCAACGAGATATCGCGGATGCAGAAAAGTTGGTCGATTGGTGCAAAGAACGCGTTACGCGAGCCTTGTGTGCCGTACAATCGATGAAACCGTAGTCAAAGTAATTAGGCGAGTGTTACGTTAAGGCTTAAAATCCTCTGAATTGGTTACTAAACAACGCGTTGAAAACGCGCTGGCGATGTAACCATTAAACGATCTGTATTCTGCCTGTCGCTGAGCATTGGGAATTAGAACTTTGTATGCGAGTCATGGTCAAAATTCGGCCAAATTTCGCACTTCCCGTTCACCTACTTTACATAATATTCGTTATCGGACCCTAAACTGTAGCGCCCACTGCCCTGCCCCATAAGCGCTAACTTGTTTTTTTAACCAAAAAATCGATGTAGCTGAGCCAAACGCTTTCTCGGCGGCTCTGCCAAAGCCTGCGCGATTGATTTCCATTCTGAAAGAGAATGCTGAAGAGAAAGCCGAGGTTCGATGGCACGTTGGACTTGATGGAAAATGAACGCGAATTCTCGCCAAGGAGTGGCGTCTCGCTTACGCGCTAAGGAAGTATCCCCAGGGGGAAATTGATGTCGCGTACGAAATCAGCTTCTCAACAAGCAATGCGACAAGAAGTTTCCCATACAGCCATGCTTTAGCGCTTTGGTCGTCATGTTTAGGTAGATGACCCAAACCAGCGATAGATTTAAAGCGCTTAAAAACCAACTCTACTTGCCAACGTATTCGATACCATTCCAGGATATCATAATCAGAAAAGTTCGTTTTTGGAAATGTTGAAAATACCATTACGTATTTCGCATATTCCAATGTTTCTGGTTTAAGTGTTTCGCCATGTTTACTCGCGCGCCTTCTCAATTTCTTGTGGGCCAGCTCAATAGCCTCATTTGATTTTCGAATCACGCATAGTCTACCAATAACTGGTGAGCACTTACGAGCCGAGACTTTCACATCCCATGATTTGCTTGTTCCTGGTTGATCTAGACAACAAATTCGTTCAAGAATCGGGAATGAGCGATCATTTATTTCGGTGACAATAATGCTATCTGGATTTAGGCGAACAGTTACAAAGGCTTCATTATTTTGGACATGTTCGATACCTCGGCCGTGGCAATATCCTCTATCTGCGATAATAAAATCCCCTTTATTAATAGGAAATTGAATAAACGTTTCTCCGGTACCAGATCCCTCAGTATGAGTTAGTTTGAAAAAATCACATGATAACGAAGGGATTTGAACGCTATAGTGGACGCGCCACATGCTTCCAGTTTTTCCTGGTTCCTTAATGGTTGTGGCGTCGAATAATCTTGCTGTAAAAGTGCTTGAACGCGTGAGCTCTATGCCTCTTTCGCGAAAAAGAGATACACACATCGCATTAAGCCAATTCTCTGACTTTCTAAGACGTTTTAGCAAGGCTACATCAGACAAATTTGAAAGGTTCGCCTCTTTTGCGCGTACGACTGTTTCCCTTAATGAGTATCCGCAACCAACGTGGAGCAAAAGAATTCGAAGTAAATTTGCTTCGTCCTTGTCTTGTCTTAGGCCCTTCAGCACGCGGTGCTCTACCGCCATCTGGCGCCAGTTCTGAGGGAGAAACGATTTAAGTAAATCCCAATCTTCTTCCATGCCCAGCAGACTAGCGCTACTAGGCAAGAAAAACAAGTTAGCGCTTATGCGGCTCTGCCGGAGGACTCCAAAGGTTTTACCTTTACGTAGCTAATTGCTGCATACGCTATCAATCCGAACAGGCCAATGTTCAGGAAGGAAAGCGTTATGCAGCAGTACGAGACTTTGTCGCATTGCAAGTACGAGTGCAAGTATCATGTAGTGTTTATCCCAAAGTACCGGAAAAAGGTGCTTTTTGGACATATTCGAAAGCGGGTAGGGCAAATACTGCGGCAGCTTGTTGCGCAGAAAACTGGGGTCGAAATTCTTGAAGGGCACGCAATGGAAGATCATGTCCACATGTGTCTGAGTATTCCTCCGAAATATTCTGTTGCATCGGTCGTCGGGTTTCTCAAAGGTAAAAGCGCAGTTTGGGTTTTTAGAGAGTTTGAAGGAAAGCGCCGAAACTTCGGAGGGATGCATTTTTGGGCACGAGGGTATTTCGTGAGTACAGTAGGGCGAGACGAACAAATGATCAAAAACTATATAAAACATCAGGAAGAAGCAGATAAACGTTTGGAACAACTTCAACTATTGTGACTACTAACAGGCCTGTTCACCTTTAGGGGGTTTTCATACCGCCCGCTCTGCGGGCGGTACATGATTAGTCTCAATATTACAACTTTTGATACTTGGACAAATTTCACTTTTCCGTTTTAATTTTCCTATCCCCATCGTGCCAATGCCGAAAGGCAATTCTGCAAAAAAATCATATTGGTTGCGCAATGCTTGTTTGGGCTAGATTAAAAAATATTGCTTATAGCACAGGAAAAATGTATATGAGATACCGAAGAGTCAAT
>JBNKEI010000115.1:0-13266 GCA_050288705.1 Myxococcales bacterium | reverse complement strand
TTGGCTGCTTGGCCAACGTGACGAACGATTTTCTGGCTTACTTTGTCTGCTCGCCGATAAGATTCAACGATTTGAATCGATTTCTTGCCATTTGATTTCAATTTTACGCGCACAAACATTTTGCTGTTATAGCACGGCGCGCATCGACGTCAATACAATAATTTTCTCTGGGGCACTACATTTTGAAGCTGGAAGTCAGACCTAATAAATTCAAATAGTTATCGGATTCGACCAAAGAAAAAGTGTCGAAGTCAGGAGCGATAGCGAAGTCGATTGGGAAACGTAGATATTTATTTCTAATAAATTAGGGCATGTCCCTATTATATCCGACATCGCCGCTCCGTCATTCCCGCGAAGGCGGGAATCCAGTGGGCACGACTTTGTCAATCGATGATTTGAGGCCAAAGGTCAGCCCATCCAGGGTTCGTTTTTTCGATGAGACCCATCTTCCACGCACGACGCCACTTTTTTAGCTGCTTTTCACGACCAATTGCGGTCATCATGCCCTCGAACAACTCATATTCAAGAAACCACGAATTTGAGACCACTTACTCTCGTCCAACGACAATCGTAACGCCATCCAAAGCCTAAAAAAGGTCAGATCGGAATGCAAGCTGGTCTTTCGACTGTGGCGCCCCCTGGATTCCCGCTTTCGCGGGAATGACGGAGGGAGTGGTGTCGGATATAGGGACACGCCCTAATCACTGAACAAAAAGTTCTAATAAGCAATACGTAGTAAGATGAAAGGTCTCCGAGATCGCTGTAGGTAACATGAAGATCGGAAACTTCCATCTCCGGATAATCAGCATTTCGTTGCCGCTTGAAGCCGTCGCGTACGAGAATTTCACGGCATGCCTCTGCGTATTGGGAACCTCCGGCACCATCACGCCCATCGCCTGCAAGATCGCGATGCCTTCAGCCATGCGCAATGACTCAAAAACAGTCACCGGACAGATTCATGCCGGGCATTCTACCGCTTCACGCACTGTCCTGATCTGGTAACGCTTGGAAAGGCTACGCGGACTTAGACGTGATTTCGTGCTACTGATTGCAGTGGCTGCCAGAGGCTGGATCATTCCCATTCAATAGTGGCCGGTGGCTTGCTGGAAATGTCGTACACCACGCGATTAATGCCTCGTACTTCATTGGTAATGCGAGAAGAAATGCGGGCCAATATTTCCGTAGGAATGCGTGCCCAATCGGCGGTCATGCCGTCCACACTTTCTACTGCGCGTATAGCCAAGGCGTTATCGTAGGTGCGTTCATCTCCCATTACTCCTACACTGCGTACAGGTAGAAGTACGCAGAATGCTTGCCAGATTTTTCGATATAGGCCGGCGGTAACGATTTCTTCCTGCACTATAGTGTCGGCTTTACGCAAAACAGCTAATCGTTCGGCAGTTACTTCTCCGATAATGCGAATAGCCAGGCCGGGGCCGGGAAAAGGTTGCCGGTGGATGATGGCGTCTTCTAGGCCCAATTCTTGTCCCAGCAGGCGGACTTCGTCTTTAAATAGCTCCCGTAAGGGCTCAACTAGCTTGAGCTTCATTACTTCTGGTAGTCCACCAACGTTGTGATGGCTTTTTATGGTCGCGGAGGGACCTTTAAAAGAAACTGATTCGATCACGTCGGGATAAAGAGTGCCTTGCGCCAAAAATTCCGCGCCTTGGGCATCGCGTACTGCTTCTTCAAAAACCGCAATAAACTCCCGTCCGATAATGCGTCGTTTTTCTTCGGGATCTTCTATTCCTGCCAAACGCTCGAGAAAGCGATTGGCTGCGCGGGCAGTGGTAAGAGGCAAATGAAAGCGGCCGCCAAAGATTTCTTCTACTTGCTCAACTTCTCTTTCTCTCATTAAGCCGTTGTCTACAAAAATGCAGTGCAGACGATCGCCAATGGCGCGATGAATGAGCAGGGCGCATACTGCACTATCCACGCCGCCGGAAAGAGCACAAATTACTCGTCCATTTCCTACTTGTTGACGAATGTTAGCAATAGCCTGCTCAGCAAAACCTTTCATGCTCCAATTGCCGGAAACCTGACAGGTTTGGAACAAAAATGAGCGCAGCATTTCTTTCCCTCGAGGGGAATGCACCACTTCGGGGTGAAACTGTACTCCGAAAAAATTTCGCTGAGTGTCGGCTACACAGGCATAGGGAGAATTAGAAGTTCGTGCTGCGGAAACAAAACCGGCAGGCAAAATTTCTACTCGATCGCCGTGGCTCATCCATACCGGAACCTTTTCTTCCACTGAAAAACTAGCCAAGGGACCAACTGGATGGAGAACTTCTAGGTTGGCGCAACCGTATTCTCTCTCCTGAGCCTTGGCTACTTTTCCTCCTAGATACTGGACCATTAGCTGTAATCCGTAGCAAATGCCGAGAACGGGTATTCCTAATTCCCACACTTCAGGAACGCAGTTGGGAGCTTCGGCCTGATCAACCGAAGCGGGGCCTCCCGACAAAATTACTCCCCGGGGGGCGAATTGGCGAATGGCCTCTGCCGAGAGAGTGCAAGGGTGTATTTCACAGTAGACGGAAAGTTCGCGCACTCGGCGTGCTATAAGCTGGGTGTATTGACTGCCGAAGTCAAGAATGAGAATCCGTTCAGCGTGTAAATCAAACATTAGGTCTCCAGAACTGTGGCAAGGCGCCTACTTTCATCATTGTTCGCTACGGTAATTGGGTGCCTCTTGAGTGATGATTACGTCGTGCACATGGCTTTCTCGAAGCCCAGCGGGAGTGATGCGCACGAAGCGCGGTTTGTTTCGCAAGTCTTCTATCGACTTGCAACCAAGGTATCCCATTCCCGAACGTAGCCCTCCTACTAACTGGTGGACGTTCATGGCTAATGAGCCACGATAGGGTACTCGTCCCTCAATACCCTCGGGAACAAGCTTGGGGGCGTCTTCAATGTTGTCCTGAAAATAGCGATCTTTGGAGCCTTGGCGCATTGCTCCCACCGAACCCATGCCTCGATATACTTTGTAGGAGCGTCCTTGATAAAGAATTACTTCGCCGGGGGCTTCTTCGGTGCCCGCAAAAAGAGAACCGATCATTACCGTGTTGGCGCCGGCAGCTAAAGCTTTGACTAAATCGCCCGAGTACTTGATTCCACCATCGGCAATGATGGGAATTCCGTGTTTGGCGGCTACCTTAGTGCATTCATGAATAGCAGTAAGTTGAGGAACTCCAACCCCAGCTACTACTCGGGTAGTGCAGATGGAACCCGGGCCAACTCCTACTTTGACAGCGTCGACTCCGGCGTCGATAAGAGCTTGGCAACCTTCGCCCGTAGCTACATTTCCGGCTATTAGTTCAATTTCTGGAAATTCTTGCTTGGTCTGGGCAATAGCGTTGAGAACTCCTTGATGGTGACCATGGGCGGTATCAATGGCAATTAAATCGCATCCCGCCTTAAGTAATGCTTCGATGCGTTCCCGGCGATCGTTTCCCACTCCCACTGCCGCGCCGCATAGCAGGCGTCCCAATTGGTCTTTTGCTGCATCAGGATAGCGCTCGGTCTTTTCAATGTCTTTAATAGTGATAAGACCTTTCAGCTTAAAGTTGTCATCCACCACCAATAGTTTTTCAATACGATGATGGTGGAGCAGTTCTTTGGCTTGGTCGATGCTTACGCCCTCGCGTGCGGTTACCAGCTCTTTAGTCATTACTTGGTCAACACATTGGCTTAAGTTTTTTTCAAAACGCACATCCCGACGGGTAACAATGCCAACCAGGCGACCCTGATCGACTACTGGGATGCCGCTAATTTCGTGCTTTTTCATTAGCGCCAGGGCATCGGCAAGAGGAGCCAGGGAGCGAATAGTTACCGGATCAGTAACCATTCCGCTTTCGTGTTTTTTAACTTTTAAAACCTCGCGGGCTTGCTGTTCTATAGAAAGGTTTTTATGAATAAAGCCAATTCCGCCCGCTTGAGCCATAGCAATAGCAGTTCGGCCTTCCGTAACCGTGTCCATTGCCGAAGAGGCTAAGGGTATTTTTAGCTCGATAGTGCGCGTAAGAAAGGTGGCGGTGTTCACTTCTCGTGGCAGCACCTGACTATGGGCGGGAAGGAGCAAAACATCGTCAAAAGTCAGACCAATAGGAATGTCGTGGGGGGTCGATGTAGGGTTTGGAGTAAGCATGGTGGTCCTTTTCAAGCAGGTGGACGAGCAGAGAATCGCCGCGACTTGTTTGACGATTTGACAGCGTCGTTTTCTTCTTCGGTAGAGTCGTTTGCTACCCCAGTGGATAGCTCGTTGGATAGGGTGATGCGCCTGGTCGAATGGTGGGAAAGTGGAAGTTCAGGCATTTTTGTCGATAGGCGTTTGCGCACATATTTAGTAACAAGAAAAATTCCTGCTCCCAGCATCGCTACGAGTAAGGCCACCCCTTGACCTTGGCGAACTGCGCTGATTAACCAATGAATCTGGTCTCCAAAGTGGTAGCCCAGATATACAAAAAGTGGGGCGGAAACCATGGCGGCTAGTCCATCGAAGGCAACGAACCGCAAATAGTTCATTCCTAATGTTCCCGCAAAAAAATAGGTGACTGCTCGCGCTCCCGGCATAAAGCGTGCTGCTATGATTATTCGGTCTCCATAGCGATCAAACAGTTTTTCCGCTTTTTCTCGCTTGCTGGGAGTAAAAACAAATCGAAAAGGCCAGCGGCGGGTCAGGCCATTTCCCAAGTGGCGCCCTAGCCAAAATGCAATGCTGTCTCCGCCCAAAATTCCTAAAAAAGCGATGACTAGCATTAAATCTAACCGAATACCTTGGCTGAAGACCTGAAAGCCACCAAAAATGAGTACTACATCTTCCGGAAGTGGAATACCTAGGCCACAAAGCAGCAAGACGAATAAGACTATCGCGTAACTCCAGGCGCCAGAAACATCCAAAAAAATATTGCTAATCAAGCTTTCCAAGAGCGAGTACCGCTCCTTTCTCTTTTCCCGCCAAGGATTTTTAGAGGGTCCTCTTACCAGTGGAGAGACCTACGGGCAAGTCGACTCTTTATGTAGACCTACAGAGTCGCTGAAAGGCACAATTTTGGCAATATTCAGGCGAGGAAGACCTTTCGAAATCTTCGCGAACGGCATGGTTGGTTTCTGGATCGCGTAGCAAAGCTTTCATTTGAGCTACGCTTTTGCGGAAATGCTCGCGAAATTTTTGTAGAGCGTGGTCGTCTAAGGGGACAGCGACTTCTTCTCCTAGTCCCAGGTAGACCAGTCGAGGAGAAACCTGCGATACGGGGCTATTCCAGGTAGCTTCTGCAAATAGGGCATAGGCCTGTACCTGCTCGTAGTCTTCGTTGCGAGGTACCCCAGTTTTCCAGTCGATGAGAACTATTTGCTTGTTTTCATTATAAAAAGCAAAATCTGGCCCCGCATACACCTTGATTCCGTCTAGAAAGAACGAGCCAATTTCGTCGATAGGAAGCCAGGATTCGCTGGGTAGTCTGCTGGCAATGGTTAGCCAGGGCATAGAATAGAACCGGCGTAGACAACGCTCGACAGTTTCCCAGTTGGCCTTCCATTCGGAATCGGAAACCAACCAATTGAATTCGTGCTCTATTAACCCCACTACTTTTTTCGGTCTATTGCGGTATTCGCCTTTTCTACTTAAGCGAAAATCTTCGCGCATTTGCGAATGGGCACGGTCAATTAGCGCCTCCAAAGGGGGGGGTGAACAGTTTTTGGTTATCGCCAACGCAAAGGCAATACAATTATGTACTATTTTGCCTGCCCATTGCTGTCGGGAATTCAGGTTTTTTAAGATATAAGCCTCGCGTACATCGGGAGGCGCATTTTGTTTCCAACCGCCCCAGTGACCGTAGTAATGAAACCAATATAGTCGACGGCATTCCTCGAATTTTCCGTGACGTGATTTTGACCAACTGAACTCGTTGACTAGTTCCCGCATAATCATGGAAGACATGCTCGCACGTTGTCATCTAAAAACGGAGTGTTTTTTATGCCCTTTTTGTGCTTTTAGGGCAAGCAAAGGTTGAGCAAGATAAGCGAAAATAAAGAACTCGAGGTGAAAACTCGGCTGGAAGTTGCATACGGTGCAAAAGCATGCGATGGAAAGATTATGAATTCTTCTATAAATACAATCATTTTCGGTGCATACGCCCACACTTGGCTACGAGATTTTTGTACCGATCAGGCATCGCCAATTAGCTTGGCGCAAATTCCCGACGAACCGCTAAATCAGCTACAAGACTGGGGAGTAAATTGGTTTTGGCTTATTGGCGCCTGGCAGTCTGGGCCATACGGCCGAAGGCATGCAATCTCACACCCTGATTTGCGGCGGGCATGCCAAAATATTTTGCCCGATATGGCCTTGCCCGACATGGTGGGCTCACCATATGCCATTCAAGATTACCATATTCACCGAGCTTTGGGCGGTGACCAGGCATTGCAAGTGTTTCGCGAAAAACTGGCTAGGCGAGGCATTCGTTTAATGCTTGATTACGTGCCTAATCATACTGCTTGCGATCATCGGTGGGTAGCCGAGCATCCTGATTTTTATATTGCTGGTGATTTTAAATCGCTAGACGAAAAGTCGGGTTTTTTTACAGAAACTAATCACTCCGATGCCATTTTAATGTACGGGAAAGACCCGAATTTTGGACCCTGGACCGATACCGCACAAGTTGACTGGCGCAATCCCCGGTTAGTTACTGCAATGGCGCAGGAAATATCGCGTATAGCTACCATGTGCGATGGTTTGCGCTGTGACATGGCCATGCTCATCCTACAGGATGTATTCCAACGAACTTGGGGCGCGGGACCATATGCTAGGTCCGATATCGAGCCTTGGACAGTATTGGTGCAAGCAGCACGTAAATTGAATCCGAAATTTTTGTTTTTGGCGGAAGTATATTGGGGAATGGAGGAACGTCTAATTAATCTAGGATTCGATTGGACCTACGACAAGGTTCTTTACGATCGGTTGCGATACGGTGACGTTCAGGAGTTGCGTCTCCATTTGAATGGTAGCAAGTCTATTAATCATCGGCTGTTGCGTTTTTTGGAAAACCATGACGAATGTAGAGCGGCGTCGGCTTTTGCATGCGATCGGCATGAAGCTGCTGCGGTAATTGCTACTACCCTTCCTGGACCATTTTTCTTACATGGAGGCCAAGTAGAAGGGCGACGAATTAAGCTGCCTATTCAATTGGGAAGAGCGCCAAAAGAAATACCAGATAATCGAATCAATACTTTTTATCAGAAATTATTAAAAGGTATTCGTATGGAAGGTGCACAATGGTGTGGTTTAGAATGCCATCCAGCTTGGGAAGGAAGCGCTACCTTTTCGGGTATGATGGCCAATGGTTGGTGTAATCACCAAGAAGGTTTAATCGCTATAGTTAATTTTTCTCCCGACCCGGGTCATTGTTATCTTGATCTTTCTAAATTCCCCTTGCCCCAGGACCAAGTGAAATTGACCGATGTTCTACAGGGAACGACCTATATTCGTAATACGCAAGAGCTGCGATTATCAGGACTTTATGTCGATCTTCCTGCTTGGGGTGCGCATCTTTTTCGTTTCCCTGTCCAGTAAAAGCACGATAATTATTAACGAACTATGGAATAGGGAAGCGAAAGGAGAGAAGTGTACTGGTGAAAAAAAAACAATGGCGGCAGGTGCTAGGTAGGCCCCTAGCTTTGCCCAAACCTATTGATTTGCATCTTTTTGAAGTGGAAGAGCACATTCTTGCTAATGGGCTTAAAATCCGGCTGCTTTGCGAGCCGACTCTTCCAATAGTATCCATGCATACCGTTTACGGAGTAGGTTCTCGCAATGAAAAGCCGGGGATTACTGGAATTGCTCACCTTTTTGAGCATATGATGTTTAATGGAACTACCAAATATGGTCCTAAAGAGTTCGACCGGCTGTTAGAGTCGCACGGGGGCTCTTCCAACGCTTATACTACGCAGGACATGACTGTATATTTTGAAGATTTCGCCTCAGAATCATTGGAATTAGTATTAGACTTAGAAAGCGATCGTATGCGTTTTCTTTCCATCGATGATTCTATTTTGGCTAGCGAACGCGAAGTAATCAAAGAAGAGCGCCGGTTAAGTGTTGAAAACGAAATAATGGGAATATTAGACGAAGAACTATTTTCCTTGGCGTTTCAGGCGCATCCCTACCGTTGGCCAGTGATAGGATGGATGGCAGATATTGAAGCAATTACTAAAGACGACTGCCTAGAATTCTATCGAACTTATTATGCTCCCAATAATGCGACCTTATGGCTAGCGGGAAAATTTGATTCTGCACAGGCGCTAGATTGGATACAAAAATACTACGGGGATATACCTGCGGGGCCGCCTCTTCCCAAGTTTTCAGGGCACGAGCCAGCGCAGCGGGGGGAAAGAAAAGGAGAGATTCCTTTTCCAGCTCACACCACCGCGCTAATGATGGGGTTCAAAACATTTGCAGCTTCCCACTCAAATTCCTTGGTTTTAGACGTAATTCAATGTGCGTTGTGCTCTGGAGAGGGAGCGCGACTTACCAAAAAACTAGTATATGAAGAAATGCTGGCCACTCATGTGGCTATTGATAGCGCATGGCGTCTTGATCCTGGATTATTAGTATTGATGGTAGAGCTTCACCCCCGTGTAAGGAAAACCGAGAAAGTTATTAAACTAATAGAAGAGGAGCTACAGCGAGTGTGTATGCGTGGCTTTTCCGAAAAAGAATTACTTCGGGCAAAAGGCCAGCTTCGCACCCAATTCCTACGAAGCGTTTCGACTAATCATGGCCGAGCGTGTTCTTTGGGAACCCATGAATTTCTAGTAGGTGATTGGCGGTCGGTATTGCAGGTTCCTGAGAAGTATGCGGCAGTAACTGCGGCTGATGTTCAGCAAGTAGCACGCATGGTTTTTAATAATAATTCGCGTACGGTAGTAACCTTGCTGCCCAATTCGGAAAACAAGAGAAAAAATGCACATAAATGAGAATACTGGATTGGTACTGACTCCTCTTTCGCTTCCTAGACGTATAGAAAAAAAACTGCCAAATGGCCTAGAAATAATAGTTGCCGAGCAAAAGCGGCTACCTTTAGTTTCGTTGAGTTTAGTGTTCCGGGCAGGAAGTGCTCGTGACCCTCAGGGAAAAGCAGGATTAGCCGATTTTGCTATGGAATTGTTACGTCGAGGGACTCGCCGCCGAAAAGCAAATTCTATTGACGAGGCTTTAGAATGCATGGGGGCTGATTTTTATGTGGAAACCTCGCTTGACACTACTTATGTTTCCGCAAGCGCGCCTTCGGAACATTTTGAGCCGATTTTTCGCCTATTTGCCGAATTAGTGCGCATGCCTGCATTTGCACCTCCCGAGGTTTTGCAAGCGCGCAAAAGAGCAGTAGCAATGCGCACTACCGAATTGGATGACGCTTCGATTCTTGCCGGGGACGCATTAGGTAAAGTGGCCATGGGAACCCATCCCTATGGTCATCCCGGACGAGGGACGGTTGCGGCAATTTCTACCTTTACGCCTAACGATTGCAAGAATTGGTACGCACAATGGATTCGACCACACGGAGCAGTATTATCGGTAATGGGAGATGTCGAATGTACTCCAACTATGGAACTGGCCAATGAATTGTTTGCAAGTTGGAAAGGGAGCGACAATTCACCTTGGTCTTTGGAGCCAATTCCCGATATCAAAAGAAACCAAATTTTATTGGTTAATAAACCAGACGCTACTCAAGCTCAGATCCGTATTGCCAGTAAAGGACCAGACCGGCTTTATTCTCAGCTAATTGCTGCTCGACTTTCATCTTTAATACTTGGGGGAGGGCTAACTTCTCGGTTAATGGAAGCTATTCGCGTAAATCGAGGATTGACCTACGGAGTTGGTAGCTTTTTATTAGAAAATGAAGTAGGGGGGATGTTTTGCATAAGCAGCCATACCAAAAGCGCGACGGTGGGTGAGCTAATTGAAGTTGCTTTAGAAGAAGCGCAAAAATATCGCGAGCAAGGGCCTACTGAAGAAGAGATCCAGCGTTCTAAAACCTACGTTAACGGATTATTTCCTCTTTCGCTAGAATCAATGGAAAGATTGGCTAGGGCTTTTGCAGAGATTAAGCTATTCGCGCGGCCAGCCGATTGGCTAGAAAAATATCGTGAAAGGGTGTTGGAAGTAAGTGCTTTCCAGGCAACCAAAGAAGCTCAGCAATTCTTTTTGCCCAGTAACTGGGCGCTGGCAGTAGTAGGAAATGCTCGGACAATAGAAAAGCAGTTGCGTAAGTGGGGGGAAGTGGAAGTAGTGGAAGTAGGAAATTAACTATTACCAAGGCCACGGAGTTACAAACAATGGAGCCGCGCATTAGTATTATTTCTCTCGGGGTCAATAATTTCGATCGTTCTTTGAAATTCTACCGCGATGGTCTAGGGTTCGTTACTAATGCAAAAGAAGGCGATCCTATTGCTTTCTTTCAAACATACGGTACGCGTCTAGCAATTTATCCTCTCGATCGTCTAGCCGAAGATATCTCGGTTGACCTAAAACCATCAAAAGGATTTGGCGGGATTACTCTTGCGCACAATGTGCGAAAAAAAGAAGAAGTAGCTCAAGTTCTCGCTCTAGCAGAAAAAGCTGGTGGCAAAATAATAAAATCAGCTCAGGATACTTTTTGGGGGGGATACCATGGTTATTTTTCAGATTTGGATAATTATTACTGGGAAATAGCTTGGGGGCCAATGTTTGAATTCGATGAACAAGGAGCTCTAATTATTAATGAGTGATATATTGTAGTATCCCGTCAATCGGCAATTAGATGAATCTTCCAATCTGGGCCAAAATAATTGCTGCTCTACTGTTCTCGCTAGTCGTAGCAATGGGAGTCAGGCATTTGGTTCGCAAACCGCCTACCGATGAAGAGCAGATTCGTACACTTTTTGATAAAGCAGCTTTGGCGATAGAGAAAAAGCAAATTGGCGACGCAGTACTTGGAGTGTCAGAACGTTTTCAGGGAAATGGGCTCGATAAGCGCGGCGTGAAGCAGTTATTGACCTATCAAGTGTTGCGTGGAAGCTGGGTTTGGGTAACCATAGCACGCATTACCGTTGAGCTACATGGCAATACCGCCCAGGCAATAGTGGATGTGGTGATGTCGCGAAGCGGAAAGGGAATTCCTCTGAAGAAATTACTTCCCGAAAGAGCAACCGTCTATCGCATCGATTTCCAGCTAGTCCGAGAAGAGAGTGATTGGAAAGTTATCGCTGCTCAATGGGCTCCAATTTCTCTCCAGGAAGCCTTAGACGATGCTTTAGACGGAAAACCAATAGATTCCATTGGCAGAATAAGAGCAAAATAATGTATATCACTATTATTTTGATCGCTAGTTTGTATTGTAGCAGTGTCTACGGGCAAAACAGCAGTAACTTCAAAACCCAACAGCTTAAATCATCCCGACTTCAAGCGGTTTACGTTTCGCAGGGCAATCGGGTTAAAGGGATTTTTGTTGGTAAGGGGTTTCATTTTCCGCCGCGTAATTTGCTAATTAGAGTTTTTAAAAAAGAACAAGTACTAGAGTTGTGGGCCAAACCTGCTAACCAAGACCGATTAGAATTAGTTAAAGAATTTCCAGTTTGCGCTAACTCGGGAGTTCTGGGTCCAAAACGTAGGCGTGGTGACTTGCAGGTGCCCGAAGGGTTTTATTATATTAATCACTTTAACCCCGCCAGTAACTTTCACCTTTCATTAGGAGTGAGTTATCCAAACTCGTCTGACAGAATTTTGGGTGCTAGCCCTACTAAAGTCAATTTAGGAGGAGCAATTTATATCCATGGAAATTGCGTTACTATAGGGTGTATTCCCATCGAAGATGGCCCTATGGAAGAAGTATATCTAGCTTCTTTAGAAGCTAGATCAGCAGGACAGTTGCGAATTCCAATTCATATTTTTCCATTGCGGTTGAATGAGAATGGTTATCAAATGTTGAAAAAACAATATGCTTCGAATTCCCGTCTTTTAGAGTTTTGGTCCAACCTGCGAGTGGGGTATGAGCAATTTGAAAAGGACCACCGCCTATTTTCGGTGGCGGTCGATAAAAAAGGCCGTTATCGCTTTTTGTATCCTTAGGAAAATCACATTGATGATAGTGAATGAAACAAATTCGCGCTTATAACATCGCTTCCAGGATTTCTACTGCGCTTCCAATCAAACCTGGGCAAAAATTTTCAAAAAGACCTTTATGTCTTGCTTGTTGCTTGCCAGCGATATTGCTTATATCAATTCCTAATAGCTGTCGACAGATAATGGTTTGATGACGCTGTTTGAATTTATCGCAAAAAAGATTCACTTTTTCATAGGTTATTTCTTTGGATCTTATATCGCCAACCTGATTCTGTCCGTATTTTAGTCCCAAAACCATTATAGCGCCGGAAACAGCGCCGCATACTTCTGCTTGTTGCATTCCTGCTCCAAAACCGCAAGCAATTTTCAGGGCAACGTTTTCCGTCAATCCTAGCTCGTTGCAGAATGATTTTAGTACTGCCTGCGAGCAATTAAAACTGTTTTTAAAAGCGTTCAAAGCTTCTTCTGACTTTTTCACAAGCATTCTCCATTTCTTTTTTTAACAATAGAACTTAGTTACACCGCAGATGGTCTAATATGCAGCCGAAGTAATCCTATAGCGAGCGAAAGAGAAACCATCCGGACGCATATGGCATGTCTTGCTTCCTCCTTGGTCGTGGTGGAGTGATATAAAAATGGTCCGCAGTCAAGTGAATCAACCATCCCGGAAAATGTCGCTACTTAATTCAACCGTTAGAGCACGCCGAAGCCATCGGTCCAGAATCGATGCATCCTGGCATGAAAGAATAGTTCGACGGGTTTCATCGGAAACATCAAGACTACGCGCTGTAAGGATGTTGATGATTGCTTCTGCGCGTCCCTTAGCTTTGCCCTCGGCAAGCCCCTCAAAGCGTCCCTTGGCAAGTCCTTCATTGAGTCCCTTGGCAAGTCCTTCATTAAGTCCCTTGGCAAGTCCTTTAGCTTCGCCTTCAGCTCGTAATTGATCTGCTAATGTCATAATAACCCTCGTAGCATCTGGGCTCAGTTTTTTGCGCCACTCGTCGAGATCAGACACGTTCACTGACTCGCTCGTGTTAATAACATATCTTAACACCACACTGAATTCTTCAAAGCCCTTTATAGTAGTAAGCCAAGGAGTCAGATCGCCAAGTATTTCTGGAAGCTTGGCAGCCAAGTCATCGTCAAAGGCGTGTTTGAGCACACTCAGA
>JBNKEI010000114.1:0-7130 GCA_050288705.1 Myxococcales bacterium | reverse complement strand
ACCACAGCCTGTTCACGCCCAAGGACTTTGACGTGTCGCCCTATTTCCAGATCATCAAACCGGCGCAGATGAGCGGGTTCGATTTCAGGGAATTGAAGTGGGAGGATGTTCCCGGTTGAGGGCGAACCTTGGTGGTCACTTGGACAATACAATGCGAAGGGCTGGTTCTCGGCCTCAGCGGTCTGTCGTTTAAGCAAGACTGAGTTGACTATGAACGACCGCTTTATGGCATGCTGTTAGCAAGGCGTTTCAGCCGCTACGTGCCAATTGCCGTCGCTCGATGGCGCTGCTGGGAAGCTCCCTCTTCGGCCGAAGCGGTCCCTGACGGCATATTGAAGAAACTGTTGGTGTAGTGTGCTGGAGTGTCCGTTTTCCAAATTTTAGTGCGACCAATTTTATTAGCAATATTGATCGAGCAGTCGTATTTGCTGGCCTTATGGCTAGCTTCGGAGCATTTATTGCTTTATCCTCGTTTGCCTTGGGTGCGCACACTTTATTGTTTTAGAAAACTAGCCATGAAATTCTATCTAGGTACGCACGAACCATCATGGCTGTCCAGAACGTCGGTGCCGCTATTTTTGTCCTATAACCGATTAATCCGTTACAAGACATTACCTCGAGCAAAGGGCCAATGGGCACTTGATTCTGGCGCCTTCACTCAGCTTGCCAACCACGGGCGTTGGACCATAACGGCATCCCACTATGCAAACGTTGTTCAGGATATTGCAACGCGGGTCGGAAAGCTTCAATGGGCAAGCATTCAAGACTGGATTTGCTCCCCTCATGTCCTTGAGGCAACAGGAATGACAATAAGAGACCATCAGAAGAACACAATTCAAAGCTTGATCGAGCTAAGAAAGCTCGCGCCCGCAATTCAATGGATTCCTGTCTTACAGGGCTGGGACTTACGCTCCTATATAGACCATATGGCCGCATATCGTGCATGCGGCTTCGACCTTGATACTGAGCCCATTGTTGGGGTTGGCTCTTTGGCAAATCGAAAGGATTCACCTGAAGTTTACAAAATATTGTCAGAGATCCAGCAATTAGGAGTGCGGACGCACGCATTTGGATTGAGCGGGATAGCCTTAAACAAAGTACACCATTTGGTAGAATCAGCAGATTCACTTACTTGGTCCTACACCGCAAGAAGACGCCGACTGAAGCATCCCCGTTGCAATGCCGCGCATGTTGTTTGCAACAATTGCTATTTGTATGCGCTTGCTTGGCGTGGGCAGCTAATTAGGGATTTTCAGAGAATTTAACATGATCGCCTTACAATCAAAACGGCACAAAATACTGATAGACGACGATTCCTGGTTGAATCAATTGACTCCCGCTACAAGCAGTGTAGTTCTATTTGTTCACGGCACATTCGGCGATGCGACCGACACTTGGGGGGCTACTCCAGATGTGTTCTTAACGTTTCCTTCAATGATTGCATTCGATACCGCATCTTTTGGCTATAAATCACCAAAAGTCGATATGAATCAACCAGCGCGTATTGCCGAGAAGCTCAGGTTGTGGATTAATGCCCATCTCGAACAATATACCGATATCTACGTCGTCGCCCATAGCATGGGGGGATTATTAGTTCGACAAATGTTATGCACGATGATGGAAAGCGCACGTGACCATGCCGTCGTAAAAAAGATTCGCCTCTGTTTTTTAATTGCCAGTCCCGTTACGGGATCAAAAACTGCAAAATGTATTGAACACATTCCTTTCTTAGCAAAGCTTCATTCCCGAGTGAGCTATTTGGCCAATCCTCGAATAGGTGGTCTGACAATGGGCGACGCTTATGATCACGCTGTAAGGATGTTCAAGTCATCCGGCGGGCAAGCAATAGATGTCCCGCAATTCCACGTATTTACGGCAGAGAGCGATAAATTCGTCGGACGTCCAGAACTGAACTTCTTTACTGAATTCGATCATGATGAGGGCATTATTCCAGGGGCACATGGGTCGAGCAAGCTTGACCAAGATGTTAATTCCAGCCTGCTGAATCGCCTGAGTCAATTGATATTAGAGTCTTCAGCTAGTAGCGTATCAACGCAAAGATCGCGGATTAAGGTAGTGACCGATTCAATGCGTGAACGTGAACAGGCAGTGCAGACATCGACGTTGAGCAAGGTGTCTACGAAAGGGAGAGCAAATGCAATAGATATCTTGCTCATCTCGTGTAGCAATACAAAATCGGATGCAGTCGGAGACTATTATGTTGATGGCGGCTCTCTTGTCGATCAACTTGCAAATCCCGAGGTACGCCAACATATATTTACAACCCGGAATAAGATTTTAGTCAGCATTCAGAACGGTGAAGTCGATGGCATTGAATTCTCAGAAGGCAATCGAATCGCCAAGCCGATGAACACGCAACTTAAGTTCGGCCAGGATATTGGAGGGCGAGTCAATGAGCAAATCTACGTTCCAGCTTATGCAAGATATAAAGGGCGCTGTTATCGTGCGACTTCAGAGGAATGGCAAGTTTTCTTAGCCAAAAAGAATAGCCCGCATATATTGATCATGTCAGGTCTCTACGGTTTGCTCCTGGCTACCGATCCTATCCAGAACTACGACATACACCTCACAGACGTTAATTTGGAAACTCAGGTCAATGTACAAAGCCTGTGGAAGGACCGTGAGCTTATGACTGAGGCGCTCCTGTCGCACATAAAGTGGATTGAGAACAACATCGGTCCGGTTGGGAACATTGTCGATGCGTTATCGGAGCTTTCGTACCAGGAGACAATCAACTGGTCGATGGTGAGACATCGTTACCATGTATTTCATAGAGTTTTTGAAAAAAAAGCTGGCAGGGATTCTCTTGCCAATCTAGGAATATGGATTCGAGACGTAGTTCGCGACCCAGACATACTCAAAGCCATTGAGGCGGATAAGTTTTATGATAACCCAGGCTTTATATCGCCGGATCGAATTGCCTTCGAGCGGATAATAGGAGAGAGTAATCTTTCAATCTCGCGCCAAGTCAGTAGTTAGTATTCATTGCCGACTTGCATGCCGCGCTGTTGTGAGTCTATCACTTGGCTCATATCCTCTTGGGGTTAAAGTGATTGTTCGAATATGTTGGAAGCGGACATTGCAGCAGGATGGGCCGACGGCCCATTCAGAAGTAGCCACAGTCCGCTTTGGCCAAGAAGTTTGCCTTCTTTGAAATTCCCGTGGTGGTCGGCTTTGGGTCGATAGTGACAGTTGGCGAAAGTCCGCTTTAGAGCAATGAAAATTTCCCTGGCGCGTAAAAACTGAGCTGCCCGATTGCAGACATTGGCGAACTCACACAATCGACCCTAAGCGGTCAGTTGTAACTTCACAAAGCAGACATTCAACGTCAAGTTCAGACGACGGGCGCATGCGCACGTTGTCTGGAACGTCTGGTTAGGTTCTTTTTATTTTAATATAAGTACTACGATGAAAATAGCAGAACCGATCATGATGGCAGGCATTACCCAATTTCTCGCTACGCGAAATGCTTGCTCTCCCTTTTTAACTCTTTCCCATTGGCTCTTTAGGATATCCTGCGAGTGGGTTGAGACTCGTTCGATGGCCTTCAATGCTTCGTCGTAATTCTTGCCTTTTTCTATGTTTATTTTATTTTGTGTTTCTATGGCCACATCGATGAGTCGATTTAATTCGATGTGCTCTGGTTCTGTTTTGTTTAGACGTAATTTTATTCTGTAGAGTGCACTCGCTCCATTGATTCGCATCTCACTGATTTTTGTCTTTTCGAATTTGTAATCCTGAATGTCCTCATCGTCAGTATTTGGACTTCGAGCCTCTTGCATGGTGCGACAAAGAGCACGAGCGGATGAGAGGTATGTGGCTAGATCGGACCTCATGCCGTCGATCCATGCTTGTCGAAACTCGGAAGTTTTTTGTTCCTTACTGAGGGTGAGGTTCACAAAAGCGATGAGAGCCGTAATTAATGCAGCGACGACAGTTGCTATAGGAGCCAGTGGTATCTGTGTTATTTCGGTACTCATTTTTTAATGACCTAACGAGGTTGTAGAAAAAGTCTACTCATGCCCGCATCCTGCCGTGAACCAACCCAAATATCAAGGTCGAAGTTGGAATTAAATGGGTCAGCATCGAATTGTGTTTGGGGTACGCACTCATTTCCAAATTCCTTTGAAACTAAATGCGAAACTGACCCTATAACGTACGACTCCGGTACCTACGTGGTGTTGTGGATTTCAATTTCTAAGTCTTACTATTTCGTCAAGTTCAGCCTGCAACCTTGCAGTTCTCTCTAAGGTAAGTGACTCAAGTTCTGATAAATAGATAAGAGGATAAATACTGCCACCTCTATAGCTTGATGCTGCGGCCTCGGCCTGTTCTATACTGTAACCTTCCCAAGCGCGCTGGCTATTCATTAGTGATTGGCTTTCAAAATCTCCGACTCTAGCGTCGATACCGGCAATTACTTCACGAAGTTTTTCTTGTGCTTTATCAAGTTTTTCGCTCGCTCTTAGATTTAGCTCCATTTGCGGCTTTAAGTCAGTGTCACTCTCCAAGATTATTGGCTCAGCTTCTGATTCGCGAGTTAATTGATTTGAGTGCTGTTTAATTGAACTGGATTTCCCTGTAAGTATTTGTTCCAAGTTCTTGAGGTCCTTAACTGTAAGGCCTTGTTCATTCAACTGCTTGTGAATATCTAAGACACTTTTGTGGCGATCGAGGGCTTCCTGCTGAGGCTTGTTCTCTAAGTGACGTCTAATCAGATAGCCAATCCCCATCAGAATGACTCCTAAGATGGCAAAGCCAGCTTTTTCCACAAAGTCCATATATTTTCTCTTTATTAACCCTAATGTCGCATTGCACGTATGGGGGCGGAGCCCTATTTATTATTTTGACACGACTCCGGTACCTTTTGTCTCAAAACCGGCGCAGATGAGCGGGTTCGATTTCAAGGAATTGAAGTGGGAGGATGTTCCCGGTTGAGGGCGAACCTTAGCGGTCATTTGGATAATACAATGCGAAGGGCTGGTTCTCGGCCATAGCGGAAGTTCAGTTTGAAGGTGATGAACTGCCGCTTTCGACCAAAAACGGTCATCGCTGTTAGTTCAAATCAAATGCGAAGCTGCTCCCTTGTGTTTGCGTGCGAATACGAAAACGGTTCACTCCTCATTCAATTCATAGCAATAATGGCCACACTTACCCGCCGCTCCATCCCCACTTCAGCCTGTCATACAGGGCTACGAGCTTCCTAAAGTAGGTCGCATAGTTATTGTTGTCGAGCTTCTCCTCGTGCTGAATCAGGAAGTCATTAAGCAGCTGGAGTTCGATCTTTTCCTTTGGTATAAATGGAATCAGAATAGCTGCGTTCTCGGGAGTTGAGCCTGCGATCAACTCCGTCATGGTCTCGTGGGAACGCTTAGCAAATGCCGGTTCATACATTTTGAGTCGAAATTTCTCGTCGTCATACTTCACCCACTTGTCGAGTTGCAGACCGCTCTTATTGTAGGCATCCTCGGAATCGATTCCAATCTCGCGCAGATACTTGTACACCGGCACATACGGTGTACCGCGCCCTGCTCGGGGAATGACGAAGTCGATAATCTTTCTCGCATTGTAGTTGCGGCTCTCGTGTAGAGCATCGGCAATCAAGTCCCTGACCTCGATCGTCTCATAACCAACCTCACCAATGCCTACCTCTTCGGGAGAGGCGACGCCAACACCGACGAGAAACTCCACATCTTCCTTGTTCTCAATCTCGTCAAGATCGACAACACAGAGCTTCTTTTCTGGCTCCAAGGACTTCACCAACTCATAAAGCTGTTCCTTGCAGTACCGAAGCACTCGTGCCGGAATCTTTCGACGAATGGCCGCTAGACTCTTGTAGACCTCTGAATAGTTATTCGTTTTAATCAAAACAAGAGGAATCTGAATACCGTCGATGGTCAAATAGGTGTCAGAAATGCCCGACTCTTCGTTAGTCTTGGGGCGTTGGACGAATATCAAATTCTGCCTAAGTCGTTCGACCTGATTGCGACCGATGCACAGAGAAATCGCGCGGAGTAGACTTGTAATGTTTGGGTCTGTCAAAGAGTAGCCGAGGAATATCACAGGATGTTCGACAAATACCGTAATCAACTTCGCGGCTAAATACGGATTACGATCATTGAACTCAGCATAGTCGTCCGAAGTTAGAATGAGAGACCACGGCTCAGTAGCACACCCATGAATCTTGTATATCTCGCCGATACCCTGCGGATCAGAAAAAAGTAGTTCGTTCTGACCAACGTACGCTCTGTAGTCCGGAAAAAGGTATTCAATGAATAAATCCCAGTTCGTTGTGATAATGCCATCAACGTTGAGGCTGGAAAGTAATTCGATCTCATCTCTATGTCCTGCCTTAATAGCGGAAACCGGATCAAGTCCAGCGAGATAGTTGGAAATCTCAATCCGTAGAGCAGACGTAGAATTTTCAATCTTGGCTTGATGGGTCTCAACGCTTGCTGCGTACTCTTTCGCAGTCCACCAGTACTCATTAAAGTCAGCCGCTAGAAGTTTTGCTGCTCCAGGTATGTCGCCGTCGGTGGTAGAGCGATAGTACTCAAATGGTTTACCTGCTACACAGAACCTAGAAAGCAGTCCAGGCCAGTCATCAAGGCCGAGGTAACGACGCGAGAAACCAGAGCCAATAAAGAGAAATGCGCCGGAGTTGCTCGCTTTGAGGATTGCCGTCAGCTTGTGTTCGATAGTCATCACACAATTACCTAAATTTGTGGAAATGAAGCAGAAGATGCCCCAAGTCTTCCTGCGCTGAATATCTTACTCTTTTCACGGCTAATGATACCAACCACGTGTGCTTAGGGCGGCTGAAAGGGCTGCTTACCAACGCATTGCTGACCGATTCAGCCAACACCTCGAACTACTGCTCAGGCCGAGCAACAGACCTTCAGCTCTCATCACTCCATCTGTCTGTTTCCGGCAGGATGCACAAAATCCTGCCCTACTTCTTATCCTGCTCGTTCCTGCCCTTGGCAAAATTCCGCGTCATCACTCTGAGCGCACCCATCTGTTCCCTGAAGTTGCTGCAGCCGGTGCACATCACCAGGTGCATCTTCAGCGACATGCGTTCTGTCATTGACAGCGGACGTTCCTGCGAC
>JBNKEI010000113.1:0-10401 GCA_050288705.1 Myxococcales bacterium | reverse complement strand
GTCGTGCGTGGAAGATGGGTCTCATCGAAAAAACGAACCCTGGATGGGCTGACCTTTGGCCCCAAATCATCGATTGACAAAGTCGTACCCACTGGATTCCCGCCTTCGCGGGAATGACGGAGCGGCGATGTCGGATATAGGAACATGCCCTAGTTACAATTAGTCAAGGCATAATTCCGCCGTTTCTCAGGCAAATGTCGCCTTTGCACACCGAATAGCTGGTGGATAATCCTTGATTAATTAACCTCACCTCTCCGCTGACTTCTGGAGCTGGCCCCAGAGTTCCAATTCCACCACGAAGTACAATGTCTGAACTTACACATTTCCAATTTTCACATTTCTGTCCGCTATTGCATTGACTATTGTCAGTACACTTCTCTAAAGGTTCAGCACATGCCGCAATTCCCATCAACGCAATTACAACCAGCCATAGATTACGTTTCATAAGCCACCATGAATTGGAAACAGACTTTTTACCTACCGTAGCATCGAAAAAATACGCCCTATTAATCTAAAACTTCCCGCCTACCGTAAACATAAATGAAGGCGTCGCCTCTCGCTTTGAAAAAGTAGCTTCTGGCGGCCCGAGTTTGACTGCGAATAAAACACCTGAGCCCGCCGCCGCAACCGCGGCGCCAACAATGAATCCATTTCTCCACTTAGCAGCGGAATCGGCGTCTTTGGCAAGCTTTTCAGAGCGCGCTCTATTTTCATTAGTGTCGGGCTGCTTGAGCAAATCATTTCCCTCTTTAATTAGCGAGCTTCGGTGAACCTGCTCGCCAATGGCCACCCCAGTAAATACCACCGCCACTCCTGCCAGTGACCAAGCAGCTATTTGCTGCCAATGGGAAAGCCAGCTCTTTTCTATTGGGGAGGGAGTTTGTTTGGATACTGAATGGATGGGAGTAATTGCTGGTGGCGGAATGACGGTTACGTCTTTTCCCTCGCCAGTGAGAACAAAGCGCCCGAGTTGCTCTAATTTGGGAGCCACTCCTTTTTGAAAGCGTATTCGTCCTTCTCGGACCTCTTGTCCGTTATTAGCCTCATACAGCGTAGCTGCCAAAAAGGTTTCGCTTCCAAACTGCTCAACGCGCACGCCAATAACATGATCTACCGCTAGCGCTCCCGCCAGAAGTCCAAAAGCAGCTAGCCGCTGCTGGCGAGAATCGCCACTAGCATAACAAGGCCCGCTTTCGCTTTGAAAGCGAGACTCGGCCTCTAGATCAATCTCGATACGTTGGTGATCATCCTTGATTTCTACCCGATGAACGAAACTATGCCCTTTATCATTGGCTACCACCACTTGGTACCATCCATCTACCAGAGATTTTGCCAGAGGCGTTTTACCAACCAAGAAGCCGTTCAGATAAACACTCGCCCCTGGTTTTATGCTTCTTACCAAGAGCTGAGAATGTGGTTCATTAACGATTTCGGTCCGAAGTTTTTCGAAGAATTCACGAGTAGAAGGGGGAAATTCCCGATTCAATTCGTGCATTTCATCTACTTTTAGCAACTCACGGAAATAGTCAGTGGCCTTTTCATAATCATTGGTTTTTTTGTGGATTTGCCCTAAATAGGCAATTGCGAAATAGCGCAATTTTACGCGCTCCGGCCCCCAAGGCAGCTCGTCAATTTTTTTTAATGCCGCTTGCAGCTTATCTACTGCGCGCTCGAATTTTTCGTATAAGTAATCGGTTTTAGCAGTAATTACTGCGCGCTGAATTTCCTCGACCGAAAACCGGGGCGAAGACTGGGGTAGGTTCCCCGTTGGGGCAGCAGTGGCTTCTTCACTAAGAACATTCTTTCCCATCTGCTTCGCCACATACTCTCGCAAAGCCCTGGCCGAATCAGCAACCGAATCGTCGCAATGTCCGACCGCTATAACTGCCACGCGATCAGGTGGAGCAATAGTGTCGGCAGAACTAGGCACGGCAAATGCTTCCATACCGTATGCTAGCGCGCCAAGAAACCAGAACCTCGATAACTGCTTAAGAACAAAAGTTTTAGTCATATCGCACCAGTTAAAAAAATGCGGCGATTAAACCATAGAGACCTACGGTAAGCGATAGTATTTATTAACCAACCACCGCCAACCACTTTGGCCTTATCTTGTCGCTCTGGCTTTTATGCATCGCTGATACTGCCATTCACCATCCTAAGATTCCCGCCTTCGCGGGAATGACGAAGGAGAGGCGATAACAAGTCGCCTCCGTAAGATGGGTTTACAATTTATCGAAATATTCGACTAACATTTTGTCGTTATCATAAATCTGCTCGAATTGTTTAATTGACATTCTCGGCCGGTTAAACCGAATATAATCAAATCTTGCTATCAAGTCGGGCTGATTTTCAAATTCAACTGCTGATAGATTATATTCAGCGTATTTATACTTCGTTTTCAGGTTTATGAACGGATAATTGTCTCCTGAAGAATTAGTCATGATTCCAACCTGCAACATTTTAGGGAAATCCTTGCGCAGCAACCTTTCGTAAACGACCCATCCGTCGCCTTCCGCTCTGGCCATAGCCACTATATAGTAACCAACCCGGATGATCTTGAGATCTATCCATCCCTTTCTGCCTGTATATGGGTAACATGTGTAGGCGTTATTATTGTTCGTTCCGATATCAATCAGATACTTCCGTGAAATCCCGGCCCCGTAGGTATTGAAGACCCAGTTTTCCATACGCTGTTCCGGGTCTTCATTTGCGTCCACTGGTGCACGAACAAGTATTCCGCCAACTTGCCAGGTTACATTCGGGTAGGCCGGAAACTCTCTGTTTCTACCGTTGACTGTCATTTTAGTAGATACGACGAAATCTCCCGATATTTCCTTGTACATGTATGTTCCGTGGTATCCTTCCCACCACAGCGATTCACCTGGCACAATCTCTAACTGCTCATTCCCGTTCCTGTTAATAGAAACCGCAGGCTTTTTTGATGGATGCATTTCAGTTTTGTCCAGGAATTTCCAGTTCGAAATTGAAGCCGGATTATTGAATTCGTCGTTTAGTGATTGCAGTCCTCCGATTGTATTGCAGGATACTCCAAGCAAAAGCAAGGTGACTGACAGAACGGCATAATATCGTCTCATTTCTTTTCTCCTTTTCTCTGTACGACGTCACCATTGCTTAAAGCGTTGGCATGAGCGCACCTGTCGCATCTAAATTCGTAAGTATTCAGCGAATGCAAACTAGGCATCACTAACTCGGTAAACGCGTATGGTACTAGTTGCCTAATCCCTTCATACGCAAGCAAGAGACATGTATCGTTTTGGAGAATTTCGTTTCAAAACATTAAGCTTACTAATTGCTTGGTGATTGCTAGCCAAGACCGGTTCCTTCTCGAGGCTGTCCTTCCACAAAAGTCACTTTTTAACCGATTGGCGATTTCCGCACTCTCATTTATTATTTGCCAACCATTTTGGTGAAAAATTGACGTTTACTGAGACTTAATTAGGCAGTGCTCTATCGCCTCTGGGTCAATACTCCAGTCGGGTGCTGGACCGCTCCCCCAGACATTTGGCGCGTCCCGGCGATTGAAATAGACCAAAAGGTGCAATTGCGGGTTGGCTTTGGCATGAAGGCAAGCTTTTGCCATCCATTGCGCTTGGTACTCGGGTGTACCGGCAACCCCTAATTCTGCCACCATTACCGGCTTATTATAGGCGCTAACCTGATTGTATTTTGGACTAAAAATCTCCACAAATGTCCGGGAAGCTAGGGGGCGGCCATGACATTTTGGACAATCAAACACTGATAATCCAATCCAGTCGACATACTGCGAACCTGGCCAAAACTTTTTGACTTTTCCAATTACGCCTACCGGCGACCACACAAAATAGACATTGGTTTTACTCCTCAGTGCAGCACGGCAACTGGTCACAAAATGCCGATAGGCTGCAATATATTCTTCTGGCACGTCCTTCGCCCATGGATAGCGACCGCTAAAGAG
This sequence comes from Myxococcales bacterium, assembly GCA_050288705.1. Taxonomy (GTDB): domain Bacteria; phylum Myxococcota; class Myxococcia; order Myxococcales; family UBA5297; genus JBNKEI01. Next base: position 6,446 of record JBNKEI010000113.1, on the reverse strand, counting down.
ATCCATTTCGTGTCCCCAGCGTATGAACACGCCGGTAGAATCGGTGGCAATTGATGACACCTGCTTGCATAAAGCGATAATGGTGGGATCATAGGCTTTGGCGGCTATGTCTTTCAAAAGCGAAGATGAATTACTCGCCTCCTGCGGCCATGGTTCAACGGTAATTTGCAGCCAACGTTTGGCTTTGACTGCTTTCGCGGCGGCCTCGTCTATTTGTTTCCTTACCCCGGGATCAGTCCAGGAAATAAAAATGTGATCAACGGCAATAACTGAATTGGTTTCCAGAGAGCCTTTTGGATCGTAAGCGCCAAGTTTTAGGGGTGACACGGCATAAACAAATCTATTTGAAACTATCAACCATAAAAAAGCTATTTCCAGAATTATAAGTTTCATGTACCGATACGGTCTGTCTTCACCGATCCTAATCCTAATGCGGGCTTCTTACTAAAACTAGGAAAACGTAGCACTGCGTCTTTTAGAGCCAGGGCTGGCTTTTCTACAAAGCGCCAAGAAAGCATTGCCGCAACAAACGCCAATGCTGTTCCCAGTAGCCATACAGACCACCAAGCAGTATGCCGCCCCAGCAACGCACGCGCCAATTGCTCCGCCGGCCAGCCGTAGAGGTACAAACCATAGGATAAATCGCCGAAGCGCGCGACACTTGGAAGCCGTACTTTTGTACTGGTGGCTAAATAAATGAGCGGGTAAGCAGCAAACAAAGGAAATAGCATGCCTAACTGGCCGCACAATGCAGCAAATAAGACCCATAAACAACACAGAATCGCCAAAACCGGCCGAAACTTGGTACGCACATGCACATGATAAAGAATTGCTCCAGCGAGAAAAGACGGAAATACATAGGCAAAATTGCTAACACCGCGAATATTCCAAATCGGCGGTAAATAGCGAATAAGCATAATCACTAGAAACAAACGACTCAGAAATCTAAGATTATTAAGTTTACTCCAGGTAATAATCGCGATTAGGGCATAGCAGAGCATCTCCTGGGGAATGGTCCACATAGTGCCATTGATGGTCTGCGCCAGCCACTGGCTCTTATCTGGATAAAACTGCACGGTATCGATGTTCCAATGCAGTCCAGGTAATAACAACGTCGATGCCACATATTCTATCCCCAAGCCGCTCTGATGGTATTGCCAGAATCCCAGGGAAGAGAACGCTGGCGAAAGAATTAGACCGGTAAAGCAGGTGCAGACCAAAAGGCCAGGGTAGATTCGCAAGAAGCGCTTCCAAAAAAACGATTTTAAGGTGCAGGATTTCAAGGCACTGGCACAAAGAAGAAACCCGCTAATCACAAAGAAAACCTGGACCGCATAAGTCCCAAGAATTTCGTGCTCGCCAAGCAGCCAAGATAAAGGCTCATGCTCCTCGGTACCTTCTCCGATCAAAAATGCGTGCGAGAAAATAACCATTAATGCAGCAATAAGGCGAAGAAAATCAAAGTTATGAAATTGCTGAGCGGACGATGAAACCGCATACCGAGACGAGTCAGCCATCTATTCGGTCCCCCCCTAGGCACTCGGCACCCAATTGGCCTTCCACTGTCGAGGCTTTCGAGGTTTCGTCCTCGGGATGTATATAATCAGACCTATTGGGGGCTAGCGTCCAACCCCAGAACAAAGCCGTTGTTCCTTCCCGAACCCGTAATCCGATGCTAGCAAACACTATTAGTGCGCAGACCACAAACATGGCATTACGCCGTTTTTGACCGTTCCAAAACAGACGTAAGATCAAGGGAAATCTCGGCAATTTTTCCACTTCTTGGCCAATTATTACGATGGCGGCAACTACTAGGTACAGAACGCTATTCCAAAGAGTGAGCAAGTAGAACCCGGCAGCGTTTCCTGGCGATGCAACCAGCAACGCGGGAAGCGCACACAGGGTAGAGATTCCCAAATAGGGTGCAACCAGGTTCAGCTCTGCGGGCACATCTGCGGTTTCTCCCTTGGGAGTTACTCGGAATACGGTTATTCGCTCGCGCAAGCATTCCAAAACCGCGGAAATGAATCCTGCTAAGGACCAGGGCCATCGCGCGAAAACGAAAATGAAGCCTTCCCAAGAAAGCACCTTCGCATCATAAGGCCGAAACCAGCCTTTGCTCTTTACCCAATACATGATTGCAATTAGTGATGCGATTATCCAGGAGATATGCCAAAGGAAATCTATATAAGATACTGCTACCCATATTCGAGCGCTAAGTAATGCCTGGATAGGCAATAAAATCGAAGCGGCCATGGTGACCGAAAAAAGCGGGTACCACATCTGGGAAAACAGGAATTGCAGTTTAAGTGGCCAAGAAAGCCTTCTAAGATACTGATCGGTATACTTAAGCAACAGCACGCCAAGACTTTTGGACCACTGAAATTCTTGAGTTGCCAGCGCAGCAAAGGTTGGTGGCCCTTCACCACGCGCAATAGCCTCAAAGGCATGAACCCCGCGCCAACCATGCGCATTCATAATAAGGGTGGTGGAATGATCTTCTGCCAATTCTGGCCCCAACCCGCCAATTTCCTTTAATGCTTTGGTGCGCACAGCATAATGCGAACCTATGCATAATGGCGCCATGCCCCCGTTATGACCTGCCTGCATGGGACCATGAAACGCGCCTTCGACGTAAAGGCGACTGCGTGCCGACCAGCTTTCTTGGGCGTTGCTGTCGCAAATACTGGGCGCAGACACATAACCGACCCGCGGGTTTTGAAACGGGCGCAGCATTTCCTTCAGATAATTGTCCGATGGAACATGATCAGCATCTAGTTGAACCACGAAATCGTAATGGTCGTAGCCGTAGTTATCGTAGAAATACGCCAGATTGCCTTCTTTGCATTTGGTACGACGAGGCCATTGAGGGGCGTGATACTCGGCCACGCCTTTTCGCGTGGAAATGCGCACTTGGTGGCGCTCACACCATTCGCGTACTTCTGCGGTGGGGTCTTCATCGGCCAACCAGGTATCATGCGGATAGTCTTGGGCAAGCATAGCCGCCAAAGTTTTTTTAACGACACTAAACGGCTCGGATGGCGCTTTAGTGACTATCATGGCCACGCGTTGGAAGTGTGGCGCGGGTGACGATAAATCAGGCTTGCGGGCTCGCGCCAAAATGAACACGAAGTAGGCTGGCGACAGGGTCGCCCAAAGAAGGAGGATGGTATTAATGGCAAAGCGTCGTCCATCCACATTGTGCTCAGGAGTGAACCACCACCACCAAAAATAACCAAGCGCCACCAGCCACCAGGCCACCAAGATATAGAATTCGCGTTTTTCACGCGGCAACATTAAGGGAATGAGATACTCATTGTTAGACGATGCGTCATTTTTGCGATTTGCCGTCACCACCAGGTCACCAATTTCGAAGAAGCCACCACCCCGCTAAGCTCTGTTCCGCTTACCCACCGAATCTCCCACTGGTAACCGCCTGCCAACTCCAGCCACAGGTGCTTATGGAAGTCGATAATCGCCTTGGCGCAAGGGCTGAAATCTACCGCGTTGTATTGGTCGACTTGCCTGGTTCCCGCTTTTACGCCTGCCGCCAGAAACCCACCAATAGAAAGAAAATTATTAGCTGGCTGCCAGAAAACGTACCCAGTTTCGAGAAAACCGCGCGCGTAAACACTGTCTTTTTCCTGCGGCTTCAAGGAGCTGGGATAACGAACATTCGCTTGTCCCTGAACAAACCAGCCCTTGCGACTCTCATACTCGCGCCAAAGATAATCGGTGGAGGCATAGCCAACGGTATTGCCAAAACTAGTATGCGCAACCAGATTATCTTCCCATTCGTAACGCATACCCACCGCGAAACGAAGCCAATAGTTCGGCTGATAAACCATTTCCGCGCCGAGGCCGCCGGAAAGTTGATTATTGTAATCAAAGCCTTCTTTGTCACCGGCTAGATAGCCCTGCAGATAAGTCCGAATATCGATTTGGGATGTAAAGAAATACAAAATCAGCGCTTGCTGAACGCCAGCCTCAACAATGCAGTTATTCTTTTCTTTCCCTAGTAGTGTGCTTGGTACGCGACTGGCTACCCAAACGTAACCAGGAACTTTTTCCATCGCGTTGGAAATGTTCGCAATTACTAGCATGCCCATGGTCAGAGCAAAGGTGATTTCGTGCCTACACATGCTAGGAGGTTTTGCACGACCCAGGCGAATGGTCAAGCGGAAAAACGGGTGGTTTTTACCCCGGTTTAAAAGCAAGAAAGCTGAATATTATTTTGGAATTTTTTCTAATAATTCTAAACTCCGCAATTTTTTTCCTAATTGATATTGAATAAAAACGGATAATACCCTTCTTGACTCATTTATACTCAATTCTGACACACAAGATTGGCCATCTTTTTGCAATTTAGTAAGACTCAAGGTGGTTTCCTGAGAAATAGTCATTCCTGAACCCTTCGCGCATGGCAAGCACAATACGCCACCCTGCTGAGCATCAAATCGAAATTCTTTGCCCCGAGTTCCACAGCAAACACAGCAATCAAGTCTTGGCATAAAGCCAGCCGCAGCCAATGCTTTCAGCTCAAAACTTATTAGTTCAACCATACCCTTTCCTCCCTCTGCCAGGTCGGTTAAAAAACCTCGTAGAAGGTCGAAAAGAATAGGCTGAGGCTCCTTTTCCCGGCTCAACTCGCGTGTTAATTCCGCGGAATAGGAAGCATATACTAATGTTTCCATGTCATTACGTAACCCGCCAAATCCATTTAAAACATTTGCCGATTCTAATCGATAAAGTGCGCCTTTAGATTGGGTTATTTGGATTGACAACCAAGTAAATAGCTCTAGCGCTCCCAAAAATCGGCGCTTACTTTTGCGAGCGTTTTTTGCAATTGCCGGAACTTTTCCATTTTCTGCGGTCAAAAAGGTTACTACTCGGTCAGCTTCGCCGTAATCCACCGAGGATAACACTAATGCTTCACACTGAATTCGCTCCATGACATTATCTACGGAGTTAATTGCCCCAACAGTCGCTGACAATCCTCACCTATTGTCGAGCGCCCATGTCCTGCGCAGGACTCAAACTCGCGCTTGGCATCCCCTTCGTTACCGGCCGCCAAAAGAGCTCGTCCATACTGATAACGAGCATCCGCGGTTTGCGAACAATGCTTAGCATACTTTCTAAAAGAATCTTTTGCCTTTTCGGATTGCCGCAGCTCAGTATAGATTAACCCCAAATTGCGATGCCCCAAGCAAAATTCAGGATTAGCGGCAATAGCTTTTTGAATATGTGCTATGCCCTTTTGCACCTCTCCGTTTTTGTAATAACACCAACCTAAACTGTTTTCCGCAATATAAGGAGTTTTGTAGACAATATCGGACAATGCCTTTTCGTATAACGGAATAGCCTCGGAGTATCGTTCCTCTGCCAAGTACACATTTCCTAAATTGGTGTATACTTCCGAAAATTTTGGATCGAGCTTTAATGCTTGTTGGTAGTGAAATATGGACTTATCAAATTCGTTAAAAGACAGGTGGTAAGTCAACCCCAAAGCGTGGTGAGCTTGAGCAAAGTCAGGGTCAAGCTCTACCGCTTTTTGGAACTCGATCAGTGCCATCCGAGAATCTTTGCTGTTGAACGCCTGAACGCCCATATCGTAGTGAATGGTGGCCTTTTCCTGGTCACGCTGGTTGCGATTTTGCGAACAAGTAGCGCCACTAAGCAAGGAAATAAAAACCAACCATACGCCCACACGATAATATTGGACAAACTCCGAGGGACTGGAGAGAAACTTAGGCATGAACGAAAACATTCTCTGTTGCTATATCGGCTCTTCCTCTCAAGTCAAGCCACGTCTCATTGACGATACAAACTTGGCTCTTTCTCTTGTGAATATCGATTCCTATCTATTCCCTTCGGATCGGCCGCGGCCTGGAGCATGTGATTCTTTATTGTCGTTCGAAATTCATCTGCTTCCGCAATTGATGCCTCAAGCAGTAGACTATTATCGAGGCCATCAATGTCGTAGTGTGCATGATTGGCCAGGTATAGTGCGATGCGGATAATTTCGATGCCGCAATTGTTAGGGGCCTGACCCTGTGTCTGTTGGGCTTTTGCTTTACCCGGCGGCCAGCCAAGCCGTGCCAGAATCTGTTGGGCAATCTTGTCTTCGCGATCCATGCCGCTGTTTTCTCCAACAAGCGTGTCGTAGGCTTTTACGCTCGAACCGATGACATTGCCCTGCCGGTCCCGGATGGGCCTCAATGCGATCAGTGTCCAATGAGTGCCCTGATCGTTGGGACTTGCGGCATCATTTACCGGAACCAGGACAAGATGGCTCCTTTTCAAGGTTTCAGTCCGCCCTGCCAGCACTCCGGCGCCGAAGTGATCTATCGCGCGCGATACAGATGGCTCTATAAATTCAACGCCCACAAAAAGGGTGAGAAATCGCTCGAATGCAAATTTGATAACCGTGTCGGTGATAAAGTTTG
>JBNKEI010000112.1:0-7357 GCA_050288705.1 Myxococcales bacterium | reverse complement strand
GGACCAGCAGCCCGATGAATTGCCCCATCTACCCCTCCGCCACCAAGCAGAGAACTATTCGCAGAGTTGACAATAGCATCAACAACTTGCTTGGTAATATCGTCTTCTAATTCCACCTGTTGAAATGCGCGAAAATTTTTGAGCCTTATGGCTTCGATTCTCATTGGCATCATCCTGGCAATAGTTTTGAACATTACGATACACGAATAGGCATTTTAGGTTTCGAAGATAGCTTCGTAAGTAGTATCAGGCAAACATTAATGCAAAAGCAAGGCCATAGCCTGTCAACAAGACCAGAACAGTGGAGCTTTATATCTGCTTGACAAACAAACAAATTCCCCCAACCCCCCTGCTTAGCTTTGAAAAGGGAGAATTCTCGACAACTCCTTTGAAAAATGCCCTACTTTCTTTGATTATTTTTCAAAGAACGCATTAAATTAGGAAGTTCCCCGGCGAATTTCGCTTTAGCTTCAGCGTCTAACAAAGGGCGGTCCGAGGAATCAGTAATTTGCAATCCACCAAAGCCAATATCTTGTCCATAAAATCGAATTTTTAAATCCTGACCAATAAGAGCGTATTTGGGCTCCCAACCAACGGTGGTCAATATGAATCTATCAGCGGGCGCGTTAGTCATTACTGTTCCAACACAGTATTCTTCGGGAGGATGTGACACTCCTAGGCGCTCAAAAATAGTAGGTAACACGTCTACATGACCAGTGGGGGCGGTTTGTCGGCCACTTTCTAATCCTTGGTCTAACAGTACAAAAGGAACATGAATTTGCTCCTCGCTAACGTCAGTGGCGTGACCTATTCTGCCGTGGTCGAGGTACTCTTCTCCATGATCGCCGGTTACCATGACCAAGGGTGTTCCTTGGCGATGGGCTTGGAAAAATTGAAAAAATTCCTCTACCTTTCTATCTACTTCCCAGGCAGCATTGCGGGCTCGCCTTTCTACTTCCACAGGTTTGGCAGTAGTGGCGGCAGTGCTAGATTTACCGTCCCAACAAGGAGTCCATTTTTCCGCGGAAGGCGGGTAACTGTAGCGAAAATGAGTGCCCACGAAAAACAAAAACAGAAATAGCGGATCATTCTTATCTGCCTGCTCTACAAATTGGCGAGCTCTGGCCATCATGGCATTATCACGCTCATAACCATCTCCGGTGAAATCAGTAATCAAATCAGCTTGCACATCTTTAAAAACTGAATTAGTCAAATCCATCCAATCAACCGAAGATGCGGTCATTAGTTTTATTTGATATCCGTTCTTTTTTAGCGCCGGAAATAATAAACTGGTGCGCCCCGCCCCTACTACGGTTTCCAACTCAGTGGCTGGCAAGCCGTAAAAAAGGCTGAATAAAGCGTAATGGGTTGAGCTGGCCGAGGAATAATGCCTTTCAAATACCATTCCTTCTCGCGACCGTTGATATAAATTGGGCATTGTTTGGGCATTCCAAAAACTACTGTATCGAGTACTTTCCACTAAAATCATTAAAATGTCAGGTTTTCTTTGAAATTGAATTTGTTCAGGGGAAAGGTTCCCTTCTGGTATTCCAGCCTCTTCGGCCAACACCGCCAGATTGGGCAAAGAAGTATCGCCCACAATTTTTCCCAACAGTTTGTTCATGCGAATAGATGCTTGTAAAGGAAGTACCTGTCCGGCCTGACGAATAGAATCACCGCCCATAAAGGCAAAGGTAGCAATGGTCAGGCGATCGACTACTTCGAAAACCAGAATTAGAATCAACCATTTCCAAGCGAAAGTGTACTTGTTTCCTCTTATTTTCTGTATCCACAAAAAACCGAGAATCCCTTCTAAAATTAGAAATCCCAAACCTAATCCTAGATAAGTAAATACTTCCGCGTTGGAAATTCCCGTTTCTTGAAAAGCATTTGGTTGAAGGGCAACCCTGAGAAAAAAACTATTGAAATGAAAACCCACCGAGCGATGAATTAGCGCGTCTATGCCAAAAAAAACCGTGACTAGCCCCATGACCACTGGCGCCAGCCAGGGATACACACGGATTTTGGCCAGCGGTGCGGTTAGAATAAAAAGCAGTCCTCCCAAAAATATGGCTTCCACCGCCCCACAAACCCATAGCCAAGGCCGATAGCTAGCAGGAACTCGCCCCACCGCCAAGTTTAAGCTTCCATAAAACAGCAAAAAGATTAGCGGGGCATGCATCAAGGCCCACTCAAAGGCGGGTCCTAGAAAGTTTTTTCTTGGTATTGGCGCCAATTCAGCCTTCAAGACCAGACTCCAAGCAAAGCAGGGTTCTTTCCACTACAAGTGGGTGAAAAGTTTGCGCCATGCTCAGGAAAAAGTCTACCTTCTACCGAACTAGGCTTAGTTAACCAGCCATCATTGCCGATTTTCGTGGCACTGCGGGCGCACACCTGGGCGCATGCTTCTGCAATATGCCTACTGAGCGCGATTCAGGCAGTCTTAGGCGGTGGCGCCGAAAAAATGCTTAGCTTCAACTCGGCATCGTCGATAAGCAGATATTTAGGCCTTTTTTTCGATAACTTTTCGCTCTCCGTAATTATTATGGGAACCCCTTCACCTCGCTTATCCATAATGAAGTTTCTCTGACTGCCAACAGCATTTACGTTCATCGGGCAGCGAGCCAGCAAGGAACTAATCAGTTCGTTGCGTGCCGATTGCCGTTCGGAAATGCTCTCGATGGTCATGGTGTTGGGAATTGCACCAGGTGAGAAAATCTCCAGGCGATCGGAAAACAGATGGAGGCGGATTTTGGAGCCATATATGGAATAATCTCGATGAGCGACCGCGTTTACCACTGCCTCAAAGACCGCATTTATGGAAAATTGCGGGATTTCAATTCGCTGGGGAGCTTTAGTAGCATATACCCGCATGTTACGTTCCACGAATTTACAGGCATCTCGAATCTGAACATCAAGGGGTCCAGTAATATCTTTGGCATCTAATTGATAGGTGGCATTACGTTCCGTGCCTTTATAGCAAACCGCTTGAATGAATGCGTTTGGCATGAACAATTCAGGAGCCTCTGAGGCTATCAAAAGACCACTCACCGTCACGCGCATAACGCCGTCTTCATCCCTTACAATCAGCTTCAGCTTTTCCAAAAATTCGATGTCTTCTTTCGAAGAAAGAACAGTTCGGAATCGGTTCCATAATTTCGGACTCAGGTTTTCTAAAGATGTGCCAGGAACGGTTTGTTCGTCGAAACGAATCAATCGGGCCTGACTACGCTGCTGAAACAATCGAGCCAAAACTTCCGGCTTCATTTCCCGTTTAGAACTACCAAGGCGACGAAAATAGCCATTAGGACTTTTGTGCACAAACAAACTACGCGGTACATCAATCCGCAGAATAACTTTTTCGCCGCGATTAGAATCAGGAACAATCAATTTTCGGACAATACAGTCTAACGGGGGATCAATAGAATCATTGCAGATGGCACGAACCCAGCCCTCGACAATATCTAGCTTCTCCGGAGGTATGCCTTGTATCTCTTTAGTTTGGTCATCAACCCCTAAGACAATGATTCCAGAAACCGTATTCGCCATCGCGGCCATTTCATCCGCCATACCATCTTTATGCGGGCCAGTTACTTTTTTACCACTAATCTCAACAGCCTTAAGTTCCAGAACCGAATCTTCTCCCAGTGCTATTTGCTGTAAGAGCTCGGTAACGTTTTCGTACATTATTGCCCCTGCAAGCTGATCTACTAAAATAGTAACGTAACCTTGCTATGGGCATTTTTCCAAGGATGATTTCAATACGGTGGCAGAAATACGGGTCACTGCCGATGCAAAGCTGGCTCGGCATTCTGCTATCGTGCATTGCCAGCTGCAGCGACGGATTCGCTGGCGCCTCCAGTCATCCAACCGCCTTGCGATCTCTCGTATGAAATTCCTGCCTCCTACAACGTCGGAATGGCTGGAATCGAAGCTATTGCGGTTCTGCCCAGGCCAAGAGTATCGACGATGCGGCGTATGCCAGATGAGACTACTTTGCGGGTTACCTTGATAACCGATCACGCCTATGATGCAAGGCGAATTTATACTCTTTATTTTGGCTAGTCCCCAAAAGGGTTTGTCCCTAGTTTCGATAAAACCCGGTTTAGTTGTTCCATAACGGCGCTCAAGTAGCAACGTCATGGAATTCTTATTTACGGTTATTATTTAATTTTGACTCAGATTTCTACAACAATAGTATCAATACGAAAACGTCTGGGCGAAACTAGCCCCCCTCTTCTGCCATTCCCTAAACTATTGGGGACCACTCCATCCAGCTAGTCGCGCCCATAGCCACCAGGCAGCATAAGCCTTGAGGTTAGCATTCAAAGCCTGCGAATGCGCAGCCGAGCAATCATACCAATCCACCCCTTCTTCATGGGAGTTCTGCCATTGTGTTGCCCAGTTTAGGGTTTGGTTATTACTTCGATAATCACAGTTATCGTTAGGAGACAAATTCCCGTAATAGACGCCATCGGGATCATAAGTTTCAATGTCTGCAAAATCGTAAAGGATTTTCCCATTTTCACGGCAGTATTCGCGTATTTGTTCATTACGTAAATGCAAATTACCGGTCAGACCGGTTCCATCTAAATGCCCGGTCATATACACAAATTTAACGTTTGGATAGTCACCTTCCAAACGATTCATTGCTTTTATATAGAGCTCTATACCCAATTCGGTGGCACCGGAAACCTGGCCGCACCATGACCACATAACCACATCGATTTCATCTTTGTAACTTTCTAGGTAATTACGTGTAGCCGTTTCCCATGCGGGAATGACCTTATCGTCTTCACTGGGGGTGCCGAGATCACTTGCGTCAGAAAAGGGGGTATCTCGCAGATCCATTATGCCTCTCCACGCGTACAGATCGCCAGAATCTCTAAAGCCTACTAGACCATCTATGCCGGTAATTATTTGCGAGCCATGCGAAGTATGCCCATAGGCAATATGCAAATTACTCTTCGCCGCTTGAATCCATTCCGCAGGTATTAAGTCAAGCTTGCGAGTAGTGTGGTCAATGATGATAGCAGTGCCCTGTTGAGCTGGTAACGTCTGCGCACTGGCCTCTGCGCTGTATTCCGAATTGCCCGCGGTATTATTGGCACGAATCCGGTAATAATAGGTTGTTGACGAAGACAAACTCGTATCCACATAGGTAGGTGCATTGGCGGTAGTCATACCTATTTGGGCGAAATCTTCCCCTTCAATATGGCGTTCGATTAAGAATTTTTCTTCATTGTTAGAATTATCTGTCCAGCTCAATGTTATCTGACTACTGCTATTCGAATTTGCCTGCAAACTGCTTGGCGCCTCCGGAATGGACACTGCCGAGCCGTTGGTGGTTGCGTCGGCTAGGTTAGAATAGTCGGAATCACCTGCTTGGTTATTAGCACGCACTCGATAGGTATACTTGGTGGAAGCATTCAAACTGGAATCGCTATAGGTCAAAACATTGGCATTGGTGGTTGCAATTTGCTCAAAGGATTCTCCATCGATACTGCGCTCTATTTTAAACAAGCTTTCATTGTCGGCGTTATCGCTCCAGCTCAGTTTAATTTGGCTTGCACTAATCGCGCTTGCCGATAAGTTGCTCGGCGCGGCAGGAATCTGCATTGGGGGAGATTCGGTTGCAGCACTAACTTCGTTAGAATAGGGGGAATTACCCTTGCTATTATAGGCCATTACTCGATAAGTATAGTTGGTGCTAGCCGACAAACCAGTCTTATTAACATAAGTTCTAATATTCGCAGCAACCGTGGCGATTTCGGTAAATGCTGCGGCGCCGGTTTTCCTTTCTATTTTAAAGCCCAGCTCATTGTCGGCATTGTCCCTCCAAGTCAAGGTTATTCGACTGTCGCTGTCGGCCTTCGCAGATAAGCGACTGGGGGCTGCTGGTACGGTTTCGGCTGGTTCGTCTATTACCGTGGCGCTGGCCTCATTGGAGTATTCCGATTCCTGGGTCTGATTAAAGGCCTTTATTTGGTAATAGTAAGTTTCTCCATTGACTAAATTGGTATCTGTATAGGAAGAAACATCGGCCGTCAACTGGGCGATATTAGAGTAGGCGTCATTTGCTGATTTTCTTTGTAAAGTAAAGCCATCTTCATTGTCAGAATTATCGGTCCAAGAAAGAGAAATTTCGCCGGGTTGAGTGCTTTGTGCCAGTAAGTTTGCAGGCACGGATATAGTCGCCTCCGCTATGGTATAACTAATTTCTTCTGAGTAATCGGAGTCACCACTGGAATTATAGGCCTTAACTCGATAGTAGTACGTCTGAGCGGCCAATTCATTGTCTCGATAAGAGGTAACATTAGCCAAAACAGTTGCAACTACTTCGAAAGTCTCGCCTTCGACTTTTCTTTCAATTTTAAACCCATCTTCGTTATTATTATTGTCGTTCCAAGTTATGGTAAGCAATTTGGGACCAGATGCTTGTACTTTGAGGTCAGTGGGAGCTGCAAGCTTAGTGGAAGAAGCACTGCCACAACCAGAACTTATTAGGCCAAAAATACTGCCCAATACAAAAATATGTTTCCATAGTACTAAAGGAAAACGATTGCGGGGAATACTCATTTAGAAACCTCCACGGGTTAGGCTATCCTTATGAGTGTAACCGCGCTGCAAAAACAGACGGATAAATTTAATTAGCCGGAAAAACCTCAAATAATATCAGGAAGTACGTTCGTGCCAGAAATCGCCACGGCACCCAACCGAAGAGGTTCTGTCGCGCATATTGATTTTATTATATTTGCTCTAGGTAGCATATATTAACAACAAGTGAATTTTAACTCTGTGTCAATTGATGCGACAGAATCCAAATATTCGCTAAGGAGCAGGCCAAACGTTATGTTAGCAAGCAACTTGGTATAGATCATAGATACGGCTATGCAAGCAGTCAAGATTTTGCCAAGGATAAAGGCATGCAGTATGCTGCTGACAAATTTGGTATAAACCATCGAACGTTGAATACTGCTAAGAATATTATTGAGAATTATTCGAAAGATGGCTTTGATCCAGATGCTTGGCAAACCCCGTCCTTTAGGGCGGGGAAGGTATAGAGCGAGGAGCCAAAGGCTCCGATTTCCGAACGATATTGGAGACACCGTCCTTCAGGGCGGTGAGGATGTCCATAAAACAGCTGAAAAATGGACAGAAAAAGCAAAAGAAGCCATCGCTAATGAAGCTGAACGATATGAAAAAGAAATCGGTCTCTAGGTGGTTGAAATAACATTGAGGCCATAGCCAAAAACCTTTGCCCTGCGTTGTTGTATGAATGCTTGGAAAGACGGCGAATCTTTGGCAAAATGTGGCACCTATGACTGCGCCAACAGTTCAAACATTCTGGGTTCTG
>JBNKEI010000111.1:0-70290 GCA_050288705.1 Myxococcales bacterium | reverse complement strand
GCTCGGGATGACCGAGTTCCGTTCAATTTCGAGCGTAAGGCCGTTTGGCCTGAAGTCGAGAGATCTAACGCAAATTACGACCGTTGACGGGCGTTTGATAGACAAGCATGAAAATGTACGTCAACCTATTGCGTTTGCTGTCTATGTCGGATAAAATAGTTTTACATTTTTTTGTGCTTCTCTACAGTATTTGTGCCACATTAGGGCTGCAGAAATTCATTACCATGCACTATTTAGGGGCTGCTGAGAAGAAACGAGGAGAGCAAATAAATGGCATCAAGTGCTCAGAGTTCGTATACGGGAACAGAAGGGACTATATCTGGTCATAGCTTGCGCGGAGTTATACAGCTTCATAGCTTAAATTGTTTTTCAGGATGCATTGCAGTTCAGAACCGCAATCTTTCTGGTTTGCTTTTTTTTCGCGATGGAAATATTGTTCACGCCGAGCAAGGCAAAACAATAGGCGAAGAAGCGCTCCAAAATATACTTGATTGGCATACAGGACATTTTAACATTCAATTCAATGTTACCACTACCAGTCACACGATTCATAAAAACATCAAAGAGATAATTGCACTGGTTAGCTTAGACAACTATCCCCCCAAACCTGATACTGCAGTGTATAAGCCAATAACAGTAACCGCAAATAGTATTATAAAGAGACTAAAGCGCGTTCCGGGAGTTATTCACTCGACACTTCAAACCAAAGATGGCGTACCGATAGTGAACGATGGTTTTGCCACCGAGGAACTTGCTGGCCAGGCATCTTACCTAGCAATGATGAGCAATCGTTTGAGTTCGATTTTTCGAGCTGGAGAGGTTTTGTTTGTTTCCATACAAGGTACACGCAAACATCTATTACTATATTCGTCTAAAAGTCACTATTTGAGCGTGTCGGTGAGCGGAGATTCTCAAATAGGTATTGTTGATTCAGAAATCCGTAAAATTCTTTCCGGGAACCCGTAGGAGAACATATGGACAGTTTACTAGTCCAGCTAAACTCAATTCCTGGAGTAATAGGGAGTATGGTTTGCAACTCCCAAGGCCAAATCGTTGCAACCCATTCCCTGTTTCAATCTGTCGAAAAAGAAATAATGCAGGAAGCGGCCACGTTTTTAGCAGATAGTTTAGTAGGGTTAGAAACAGTAACCGGCCCCATGGGAGTGCTTGATTTGCGCTGCGAGAAATCACGCATCATCGTCAAGCCAATCGATCACGCCTTTCTGGTCTTTCTTTGTTCGAAAACAATTAATCAGCATTTACTACTCCTCTCTTGTTCTGCAATAAGCCGTAAAATTGCTGAATCCATTACTAATCAGCAACAACTAGCTCCCTTATCAACAGCGAAAAAACGCAGCCTATTCGAGAAAAAACAAAAGGAAAAAGACGAGAAAACCAGAAGATTCATTTGGTGGTGAATAAACTGTATGTATTCAACATTATCAACCATACTAAACTGATTGTTCCCAACCTTGACCATGATCGACCAACGGTCTTATCTCTTCTATTTGAAAAGAAACTGCTGCGTGAATCATCTGTGCCACCTGCTCGCCAGCAGCCTCGGCATACTCGTGACGAATACGTTCTAACATTTCACCAGAAGTAACCGATTCTTTGACGATTAGATACACACGCACACCCTTCCATTCCCCAGTATTATCTCCCGTCTGAACTACAGTGTACACCGCTCGAGGGTTCTCCCGCAGGTAAGAATAGGTACGATTGTTTCCTAGTCCCACCACTAACGTTTCTTCGTCGATCATACGGGAGGCGATAATTGCGGAATCAAGACTGCCCTGTTTATTGGAAGTGCTTAACGCACCCATTCTCGGTTGCTCATTGAAATAATTTATAAAAGATTTGCTTGCCATGTTTGCCTCCTTTTTTTAAGGTGTTACAAGCTCCAATGATGCGCAAGTCTAAATTAATGACTGCCAGTAATACCACGTCTGACCCGGTTTCTTGGACGCTGGCCAAGCGTATTTTTTTAGGATACGGGGTTGTATTGTTCACATTCAGCTCTGTTTCTATCTACAGTCTAGTAGCTCTTCATTCTATTGGACGAGAAATCAGACTAGTCTCATCCGGATACCTTCCACTTGCTAAAGCAGTAGCGCAAATCGAAAGCTTTCACCAAAACCGCCTTCGAGACAGCAACCGCCTATTGGAAGAGAAACAACCAGAAATCAGACGAACCTTAGCAAAACTTGCTCGAATGTATTTCCCAATAATCATTCGGAAAAAAATTGCTTCCACCGCAGATATATTAAAAAAACATCGCAATAACGCCCCAGTTTCAGAACGTCATTTTTTAGACAATATTCATTCGCGCTTAGGCGATCTTTCCGATTTTTATGAGGAATATGAAAGAGCTTACCAAAGTCTTTTTATTTTGCTCCAGCAATCAGAAAAACTAAGTCGCAGCTCTTTACCGGTTCGCAGAGTATCTTCTTTAGAGCAGCGCATCGATCGCGAAATTAAGGTTCTCAATATAATGCTAGACCAAAGAGTGGCGGACCGAGTGCGTAGTGCTGAAAAAATGGAAAGACAAAGCGTCTGGACTATTGTTGCTTTGTCACTAATGGCTATTGCCTTGGCTCTATTAGCCACCTTTGCAGGAGGACGACTTTTAGCTCCCATTCATACTCTCACCTCGGGAGTAACTCGCATTGGGATGGGCGATTTTTCTGCTCAGGTTCCACTAACTGCCAAGAATGAAATTGGAATACTAGCAAGGGAATTCAACGCCATGGCCAAAGCCTTGAGAGAACGCCAAAGTCAGCTCGATGAAAAACAGCAGGCCCTCGTGCGTGCGGAAAGATTGGCGGCCATTGGAAGAATCAGTGCCCAGATCACTCACGAAATACGCAATCCTCTTTGCTCTTTAGGGCTTAATGCGGAGATGCTGGAAGAAGTCATAGTTAATGCACATTTTGCCAATCCCGCACAAAAAGAAGAAACCCAGCAGTTGGTAGCCTCTATCGTAAGAGAGGCCGACCGATTAACCGAAATTACCGAGCAATACTTAGCTTTCGCACGTTTTCCTAAGCCGGTACTAGTGGCTTTGGACCCTAATGCCATGATGGAGTCATTGCTTGATTTTTTGGAAGAAGAACTAGCGCGCGCCGGAGTGCGCATGGAAAAATCTTTAGCTCCCCAGTGCCCTGCAATTGTTGGTGATGCTGGGCAAATTCGCCAAGCTCTCATGAACCTGCTACGCAATAGCCGCGAAGCTATGGTGCACGGCGGCACAGTGCGAGTTGAAACCCGACCTTTGGTCACTCATGTTGAAATTTCAGTTAGCGATACTGGCCCGGGTATTCCTGCGGAAAAGCTAAGTAAACTTTTTGACCCTTTCTTTTCCACTAAAGAAAGAGGCACTGGATTAGGACTTGCACTCACGCAACAGATCATTCATGAACATGGAGGCGAAATTAGCTGTGAAAGCGAGCTTGGAAAAGGAACCCGTTTTTTTCTCCGACTTCGCCGCGCCATAACTTGAGTTATCGAGAGACCTGTTCGTGTATACCGCGCATCGAAATCTTCTTTCTAACGGCCTACGAGTAATTACCTTAGAAGTCCCTCACCTGCATTCCGCGCTTCTAGCTATTTATGTACGGTGTGGCTCTCGCCACGAAACACCCGCCAATAATGGCGTTTCCCATTTTCTGGAACACATGTTTTTTCGAGGAAGCCAGCATTTTCCCAATACTGTAGAAATGAATGGAATTATGGAAGATGCAGGAGGTGATCTCAATGGCATTACCATGAGAGATCAGAGTCTATACTACACTCCGGTACATCCTCGCCATTTAAGTACAGCTTTTGCGGTACTCGGCGACATGCTCAGCTTTCCTCTTTTAGCCAAAATGGAGATTGAAAGAGAAATAATTCTAGAAGAGATGATGGATGAAGTAGATCATCGTGGCCGAGACATTGATTTGGGTAACCTTTCCAAAATGCAGATTTTTGGTGAGCACCCCTTGGCTTTCAAAATCGCGGGCACTCCTTCTATCATCCGTTCTCTCACCAGAGATGACTTACAAAAGCACCATCAATCCTACTACGTAGCTCAGAACATGGTGGTTTGTGTCGCTGGCCCGTTGAAACACTCGCAAGTACTTGAAGCAACTGAACATACACTAGGCAAGCTTTCTTCAGGTGCGCCGATCAAAGAGCTTCCTCCTTCCCTACCAACCAACCGGAATCCCGTTTGGTTTGTCCCCCATCAAGAAAGCCAAACCGAGATAATGTTGAGTTTTCCTTGCCCGACCGAAAATCATCCCGATTACTTGGCTTTACTGCTTTTGCGAGCCTTGTTGGACGATGGTTTAACCTCTTGGCTTCCTCTTTATGTGGTGGAGAAGCGAGGTCTAGCCTATTCAGTTCATGCTGGCATCGACACTTTTGTAGATACTGCAGTGTTTGAAATTGAAGCTTCCTGCACCCCGGCTAAGGCTATTTCTCTCATTGAAGAAATCGCCAATCTTCTAAACCGCTTACGCGATCAACCAGTCGATGAGCAAGAATTGGCTCGAATTAAGCGCAAGCAACGTATGGGACTTGAATTTATGCTCGATGACCTTAATTCTTTGGCTGGCTGGTACGGCGGAACGGAACTGTTTCGAATTCCTGAACCTTATGAAGAAAGAATCGAGCGCTTGGAAAAAGTAACTGCGCAAGAAATTCAAAAGGTAGCGCAAAAAGTTTTTTCCAGGCAAAATTTATATTTGTGCGCAGTAGGCCCTACGGAGAAAAACATTCGCAAGCAATTAGATAAAGCAAGAGAAAAGTTTTTTCATTAGCAGTGTCTTACGCTTCCAAATCTGTCTGAGAAAATATATTCCAGAATTTTCCAACAGTTATCCGCCCCGCTAAAACAAAATAAAAGCCAAAAAAACAAGTCTGTATCAACTGGGCTCCCCACAAAACCCACGCATAAGCTACAACTGCTCCGTACTGAGATGGCTCGGGAAAAAACAACTTCATGCCAAGGATAATTGCTCCATGAAAGGTTCCCATCATAGCCGGCCCGGCAGGAATCATTATTCCAGCTACTAACAACCCCAATACGGCAAAAGCAGCAACAATTCCCAATGAAAGACCGAATCCACGCGCAAGAATAGCCATTCCGATGCCATTAATACCCCAATAAACGACAGTCAGAACCAGGAAAAGCAATGTCTTTTTAAAACTTGGAACCATTTTTAGTCCACCAATAAAGGTGTCGACTATTCCGGAAAGTCTCAATGCTAATTTTTCGGAAACCGGACAAACCAAATTGTGAAGAAATTTTACTGCAAATTCTCGTTTTATATACGCAATTACAAGAAATAAAAATAAGGTGAAAAAAACTATAAACACTACCCATCCGCCCATGCGTACCCACTGAATTTCTGCTGGGTTAGACGTCTTGGGCGTAGAAATAAGTAACGCTAAAATAAGTACTACTGCCATAGCCATACCATCTACCACTCGCTCTATTGCAATAGTGGCCATGGCAGCGCTACGCTTGATTTTTCCTGACTGGGCAATAAAAATTGGCCGAGCAAATTCCCCTAATCGAAATGGCATAAGCATAAGCGCCATGAACCCTACTGCGCTTGCGCAATTGGTCTCACGAAAGTTTACCTTACCCAATGGCTCTAGCAGTATTCCCCAACGAAACGCCCGTACAAAGTGAATCAATGCCAAAATCATTAAGAAAGGCATCAAATAAATGTAATCTGCAGCCATTAAAGAATTCTTTAATAATTCTATTTTAGAAAGCGAACAACCTTTCTCTACCAAAGCTACAGCATCGGAGTTACACTCCACGTCACCTCGCAACGTTAACCAAACAAAAAAAGAACTTATCAATATTCCAAAAGTAATTTTAGCAAATCTCGCAACTTGCGCCCTCATTCAACTTCCTCGTTACGTAATATTTTTTCGGGATTTGTTTTCAACAATAAATCAAAATTTTGTTTACCTATAGTTTTCTGCAACAAACCAAGACTTTTTTCCAACCAAAGTTTAGCGCCCTCCGCAGAATGGAGATCGGTAGCAGCCACCCCAAAAAGACCAGCATTCAGTAAACGCTCGGCTGATTTTCGAGCTGGTTTCCCGTATCGACCGACAATGCTTCCCAAATCAAGCTGTAAAATGGCCCCTACATGCACTGCTTCTTGGGCGCGTTCAAGCAATTGAAAGTGAGCACAGCGTTCCGGATGAGCGATTATTGGACGCACCCCTTTACTACGCAAACGAAATAACAGGTCGCCAAAAGAAGGAACCGCTGTTTCAAACGGAGTTTCCACCAGAACATAGGAGGTGCTTCCTAAGCGATAATCTCCTAAACATGCTTGCTGCATGAATTCAGAACTTAGACGATTCTCGGCTCCTTGCAGCAGTTTAAGCTGTAACCCATGGATCGCCATTGCCTCTTCCAGTTGCGCAATCCGCTGAGAGACAATTTGCGGTCCGGCAAACTGCTCCAGAGCATGGGGAGTAGCCACTACAATTCCAAACCCGCAGGAAATGAGCACTTTTGCAATATCCAAGGCCCCCTTTAATTCGCTCGGACCATCATCAATGTCTGGGAGAATATGACAATGCAGATCAATTAACATTGGGTCCAACTCCTCGCTCTACATGTCAATCATTTTTTGAACCAGTAGGGGACGAGGGGGAATTGGGATCTAAGATTTCGTCCTCAGATTCCTCTGGTTTAGCAAGCAGGCGATACTCTTCTCCTAACCATTTACCCAGATCGATAAGTTTGCATCGTCGGGAACAAAATGGAAAAAACTCATTAGCCAAACGCGACTCTACTTCTTTCTTACATACCGGACAACGCATAAAAATGTGGTATTATCCTTGACTTGGTATGTCAACTAGCATTTTAAATTTAACTATTGAGGAATTCCCAGCTTTCCCCTTTGAGTGATAAAAGTTCGGGCGTCGTTCGGCTTTGGACCGTCTCCAAACCTCATCTTAGGGTTGACAGTAAATAGACTCGCGACATAATTCCCTATTCATCTAGCTAGACGGCCATCACGAGGAAGTAATGATAATCGACCTAACATGCCATAAATGTGACACTAGTTTCGAAATCGAGGGCTCTGAACTAATTGAAGCAACCGAGTCCATAAAATGCCCTAACTGCAACACCAAAGCACCCCAATCACTGGTGGAAGATATGGGAAATAGCCTGGGAGATCTGTGCAAAAGCATCGCTACCCTGCGCAACCGCTTTGATGTAAGCCTGTCTCTGGAAACCGACGATTTACCCGCTCCCTATGACATCGAGGAGGAAGATGAGGGAGAGGAAGAGGACGACAAAATTGAAGATGACAGCCTTTTGGATAACCCTAATGAAGACGAAGAGGAAGATGAGCTATAAGTAGACTGCTTGACTCTACCTGTCAATTCGTTCCAAATTCATGATGTTACTCAGCCTATGAGGAATCAAATGAACGATGGCCAAATGCAAGGCTCACCTCCCGAAGTTGGGACGAACGAACAGGATGTTATACGAGAACAAGACAAAATAATGTTGGTTCTCGCATACCTGTTCCTCCTTTCACTAATCCCATTACTTACTGTTAAAGATAGTGATTATGTTAAGTGGCATGCCAAACAGGGTTTGGTGTTAGCACTTGGTTTAATTGTTTGGGGTATTGCGGGTTTCGTTTTGAGTAACATACCAGTTATTGGATTGTTTCTTTCGCTAGGCTTCTGCGCAGGATATCTTGGCTACCTTGCACTCATAATTGTTGGCATTGTCAAGGCATTAAAACCAGCGCGTTGGGAAATACCCATAGTATCGACGATTGCTGCAAAATTTTGAATTCTACAGCAGGTAGTTCTATGACGAGAACGCTTTTTTTACTGCACGTTCTCGTCTATTGCTTGCTTTGCTACTTAGACAAAGACTTCTTAGCCGCCTTAGCTCTTTTGAGTTGAGCCCTGTGTTTCTGCTGACGTCTGGTCTTCATGCGCATGTGCTTACTTTTGCTTCTTGCCATGTTTGCTCCTCAGCAAAAAATGTGTTTTATGTCTTGATTCTTGTATACCAGAAAACCAAATCATCTTTTGGGAACTTTTTAAAAAGCTATACAGGCCAGATATGGAATCCTTCGCACAACGACTCGCCAGTATCGATCCTGGCATGGATCTTTTTCAAGAAATTGAGCAGCTTAAAAAGGAACTCGATGCAGTGGTGTTAGCTCATTATTATCAGAATGATGAGTTGCAAGATCTTGCTGATTTTGTGGGAGATAGCCTAGCTCTGGCTCAGCAGGCTTCCCGCACAACTGCAAAAACTATTGTTTTTTGTGGCGTTCACTTCATGGCGGAGACAGCAAAGATCCTTAATCCGGAGAAAAAAGTGCTGCTTCCCGACTTGGCAGCCGGATGCTCGCTAGCCGATCGCTGTCCTCCTAAGGAGTTTGCAAAGTTTCTGAAGCGTCATCCCGAGCACTTTGTAGTAACTTACGTGAACTCGTCCGCGGAAGTTAAGGCCATGAGTGACGTTATATGCACCTCTTCCAATGCTGTTAAAATTGTAGAACGTATTCCGCGCGACCGATCGGTAATCTTTGCCCCAGATCAGCATTTGGGACGATATGTTTCTAAGATGACCGATCGCGCAATGGAACTGTGGCCAGGCTCCTGCCAGGTACACGAAATATTTAGCGAAAAGAAAATCGTACAACTTAAAGTACGTTACCCGGAAGCCGAAGTGGTGGCCCACCCGGAATGCGAGCAGAGAGTTCTAGCGCATGCTAACTATGTCGGCTCGACCCAGGGAATGCTGAACTATCTTGCCAAGAGTCCCAAGGAGCAATTTATTGTGGTGACCGAGCCAGGAATACTTCACCAAGCTCGCAAACAGTCCCCCTACAAAGAATTCATTCCTGCTCCCTCTCACGAATGCGCATGCAATGAATGCCCGCACATGAGATTAAATACTCTTGAAAAGCTATATTTATGCATGAGAGACCAAACTCCCGAGCTCAATATGCCCGAGAGAGTAAGAGAACTCGCCTTCGCTCCCCTCCAGCGAATGTTGGAATGGAGCTAAGATTCGGCAGTATGACTTTTTTACGGGAGGGCAAATGCGTAAACAGATTACCGTGGTTGGTGCGATGATCGAACGCGACGGGAAATTTCTTATAACCCAGCGAAAACCCACCGCGGTTTTACCTCTTCTGTGGGAGTTTCCGGGAGGTCGGGTAGAACCAGGAGAAACTGATGAGTATGCTCTCGCTCGTGAACTTCAAGAGGAAATGGAAATCGTGATCGCAGTAGAACAAAAAATTATGCACGTACAGCATTCTTATCCCGATTACGATATTGACTTCCGAGTTTATCGCTGTTCACTAATATCCGGCCAAATTCAGCATCGTAAAGTTTATAATCACCACTGGGTTAAACCAGAAGAACTAGATAATTTCCAATTCCCCCCTGCCGATCAAAAAACCCTGGAACAGCTTTTAGAAATTCAGTGAAAATATTTTGGATTCAAAATACCATTAAACGCAAACCATTTAGAGCAAGTTAGCTAGCCCCCAGTGACTGATTGGTATGTGTTTTCTAATAACCTTTTCAAACTCGTTCTACCTCGTAGACACCAGAAATTCTCTCAATCAGCTGCATAACCTCGTTTAGCTGTTTTAAATCACAGATAGTGACTTCAAATGTATTTACCGCGCGATCGTCTCCAGTAGCTCGACAATTAGCTTGGGAAATGTTCACGTTCTTTTTACTAAATGCTTGACTAATGTCTGCAAGCAAACCAGGACGATCAGCCGTTAAAACACGTATAGTTACCGGGCGTTTAAAATCAGGTTTCACATCCCACGAAACATCTACTCGGCGCTCAGGATCGGTTGCCAATGCATTGTCGCATTCCAGCGTATGTACGGTAACACCCCGACCGCGAGTAATAAACCCTACAATGCGATCACCGGGAACTGGATTACAACAACGCCCGAAACGCACCAAAACGTCATCAATACCATTAATACGCACTCCTGATTTAGACTTACCAGTAACTTTCTTAATAATCTCGGTAAGACGCCCAACTGGAGTTCGATTTTCTTTTGATTCTACTTTATCAGCAAGTTTTTCGACGGGAACTATTTTTTGAATTATTTGCGAAGGTGAAATTTTACCATAGCCAACTGCGACCATTAAATCATCTTCCAGTCGATATCCCAACTCGTCAGCAACCCTTTTTAATTCTCCGTTTTTTATTAGCCTATGTAAATGAAGCTCATAGCGCTTGAGTTCTCTCTCGGTAAGCTCGCGACCCAAATGAAGGCTTTTTTCCCGCTGCTGCGCCTTAATGTATCCACGAATTCGAGCTTGCGCGCGGCTTGTCTTTACAAAAGTCAACCAGTCTTTGGAAGGATGAGCATGGTTGCTGGTTAGCACCTCCACAGTATCGCCATTGCGAAGTTTATAACGCAACGGAACAATTTTTCCGTTTACTTTAGCTCCTACGCATTTTGCACCAATGTCTGAATGAATAGAATAAGCGAAATCTACTGGAGTAGCTCCACGAGGCAAACTTTTTACATCACCTTTTGGAGTAAAAACAAAAACTTCGTCTGCAAATAAATCTACTTTGACTGTTTCTAAGAATTCTTTTGGGTCTTTAAGATCTTGCTGCCACTCCATTAACTGCCGCAGCCAAGCGAATTTAGAATTATCTCTGCCTAAACTTTTCCCCTCTTTATAAGCCCAATGAGCGGCAATACCTTCCTCGGCAATCTTATGCATTTCTTCAGTACGAATTTGCACTTCCAGCCGATCGCCAAATGGTCCTATTACAGTTGTATGCAGCGATTGATACATATTTGGTTTGGGGATAGCAATATAATCCTTAAACCGTCCTGGCACCGGTTTCCATAATGTATGAACCAGCCCCAACGCCTCATAACAGGAGGGCATTGATTTCATAATAAGGCGAAAAGCAATAATATCATGGATTTGTTCGAACTCTACACCCTGAAGTTTCATTTTTCGATAAACTGAATAAGGATGTTTAAAACGCCCCCTTACTTGGCATTCAATTTTGTTTTCAATCATTTTTTTTTCGAGAATTTCTTCCACTTCTTCTACGTATTTTTCGCTAACCTTCCTTTTCTTTTCAATTTTTTCTATAATATAATGATATTCAGAGGGTTTTAAAAATTGAAAAGACAAATCTTCTAATTCTTGCTTAATCCAACTGATACCCAACCGATTAGCCAAGGGAGCATAGATATCAAGCGTTTCCTGCGCAATCCTTTTTTGCTTCTCGGGAGGCATATGCCCCAAGGTACGCATGTTATGGGTGCGGTCGGCGAGCTTTACCAAAATGACGCGGATGTCTCGCGCCATGGCCACAATCATTTTGCGAAAATTCTCGGCTTGCTTTTCTTCGGAAGAAACCGTAGCGCTTGGAGAAAACTGCGATAGTTTTGTAACTCCATCTACCAGTTGAGTGACTTCCGCACCAAACAGCTCGGTAAGCTCAAGGGGAGTAGCCAAAGTATCTTCTATAGTGTCATGAAGCAGGCCGGTAACAATTGAAGCCTCGTCAAGCTTCAGTTGCGACAAGATTCCCGCCACCTCTAATGGATGAACAAGATAAGGCTCTCCCGATTTACGCACCTGACCTTGATGCACCTTGGCACTATAGACATAGGCCTTTTTTATAAAATCAAGATCAGGGTCCGGATGATACTGTGCAAGCCGATCAAGAATGTCATTCAGTCGAATCATTAGATCGGAGACGCATGGAGCAGGTCATGAGAATTTTAACGCGACGAACCCACACGGCCATGGTACGTTACCTTTATTTAATGACTGGAATGTCATTAAAATTCCTTTGGAATAGCCCCAATTTTTATGTTATCGCGCCCCCAGCGCCTTGTCTACTCATTGATTGGCATTGATTTCTTCTAGCTCAATTTCTCCACAGGAAAGCACTTTTTTTTGACGTTCTAAGACTAGAGAGCAAAAGTGGAGACGCTGATCTGATTCTTTCCAGATGCGCGTCTCTAAGGTTTCACCAGGAAAAAAAACGTGTGAAAATTGCACACGAACACTGCGCAACTGTCTGTCCTGGGCAGCTTGTTTAAGCACCATTCTTGAAGCGTACCCTAGCGTACATATACCATGCAAAACAGGTCTGGAAAGACCAAAAATCCGCGCTGCTTCCGGATCGACATGCAAAGGATTGCTGTCTCCAGAAAGGCGGTACAGCAATGCTTGGTTCTTGGGAATTTTTTCTACTACCACTGCATCGGGAGATTCTCGATGTTGCACCGAGGCTATGCTTACTGCACGCGTTCTACCCTTCCCCGCCCCCCGAATAACAATGGAAATCTCATTGGAAAACAACCGAGCATCTTCTTGGTCGCGACTTTCCACACAAAAAACCACCGTTGCGTTTCTTCGTTCATCATCTATGGACTCGATACGCACTCGATGTTTCAGAATGGCTCTTTTCGGCAAAGGGCGGTACAGGCGAGCACTGTGGGCAACATGAAGAATGCGATCAAGGTCAAATGGAAGCCCAGGAATGGGGTTTCGTGAAGCAGTCCTGCGCATCAAAATGCCTAAAGCAGGCACTGTGGAATACAAAGGAAAGGGAGTAAAATGCGGATGTTTTTCCCATACGTAGCTCAACTCATGCTCGTCTAATGGATCTTGCGCCGCACCAATACCTAACGCATAAATAGCTACGTCTCGTTCATCGTACTGGGTCTCTTCCTCGGGAAACTCATACGCTAGAGCCTCCTGTTTATTAATCACTACCAGCTCCGTTTTCAGCGGTTCATTACTTAATACTTTCTTTTACTCGACGATAGGCTTCACGAAAAGAAATACCATCTTCCTGGACCATACGATAAGCTCGCTCCGTAGCCATCATTGAAGGATCAATCGCCGCCAGCATTCGTTCTTTATCGAAAGATAGGCGAGAAATGGAGTGGTTAAGTACCGCAGCAGTATCACGCACCGAATCTAGCCCTCGAAAAAGGGGCTTTTTAATGAGCTGCAAATCGCGATGGTATCCGGAGGGCATCTTGGATGTAATGGCCATCACTTCGTTTAGAGCAGCCAGTGCTTCTCCAGTTCGTCCGCGAGCCAGCTCAAAAACATCGGGGTTTCTCTTTTGCGGCATAATGGAAGAACCGGTAGTAAATTCATTAGGCAGGCGTACAAAAGCAAATTCAGCAGTAGCATACAGGCAAAGATCTGCGGCCAAACGCCCCAAGTCTTGAGATAACAAAGCGGCTTCCAACAAAGCACCCGCTTCCGCTTTACCGCGAGATAGTTGTACTGCGGTAACTGGCTCATGCACTTGAGAAAACCCCAGAAGCTGAGCAGTAAGACCACGATCAATTTTTAAAAGAGGAACACCATAACCGGCCGCTGAACCCAAAGGGTTTTTGTTCGCCCGCCGTTTCGCCGAACGCAATCCTTGAGCATCATCAAAAAACTCACTAGCATAAGCCTTTGCCCAGTCTTTTAGTGTAGTAGGCATGGCTCTTTGCAAGTGTGTATACCCTGGCATAGGAAAATCGCCTTCACGGTCAGCCAATTTATCCAAAGAACTTGCTACCGCTTCCGCACATTTTGCCAACTCTTCCAGTGCATCCATCAGATACAACCGCATTGCGGCTAGCACCTGATCGTTGCGGGATCGCCCTAAATGAATTGCTCTCCCTGGCTCCCCCACCATGGCCACCAGTCGGTTTTCTATTGCCGTGTGACAGTCTTCGTCCTGAAGAGTAATTTTCCACTCCTCCTGCTTGTAACTTCGCGCTAGTTCCTTGATCGCTTTTTGCAGTAGCGCCTCGTCCTCTGCATGCAAATAGCCAGCACTTTGAAGCATCTGAGCGTGGGCTGATGAGGCTCGAAGGTCATATTCCACCAACCTATCATCCAAAACATGATCTTCGCCGGCAGTGTAACGAAGTATTAGTTCGTCCAGAGGTTCTCCTTGATCCCATAGTCGCGCCATAATCCACCTATTTCCCCAAGCAAACAGGACAATCTAGTTGCCCCTCACCCTAACTCTCTCCCAAGAAATGGTCTGAGTTCCCCTCTCCCTCTGGGAGAGGGTTAGGGTGAGGGGCAACTGCTATTTAACTTTTTCTACTTCTGCCACCGCCGATTCCCGTGCATTTTTAACGATGAGAGTTCCAGCCCCTTCGTTAGTAAAAATTTCCGTAAGTAGATTGCCCCGCGGACGATACCCCACCATATGCACCCGTTCGACACCATTTTCTAGAGCATCCACCGAGGAATTAACCTTGGGAAGCATCCCCGAATCGATTACTCCACGACTGCGAAACTCTGAAATACCTTGCACGTCGGTGTAGGAAATTAACGAGCTGGGGTCATTTTTATTTTCCAGCAACCCCGGAGTATCGGTCAAAAAAATCAATTTTGCGGCACGAAGATGTTTAGCCAAAGTTGCGGCAATGGTGTCCGCATTGATGTTTAATACTTGCCCGGTTTCATCGGCGGAAAGAGAGGAAATTACTGGTATAAACTGCGCCGCCAGCAACGTTTCCAATATTTTGGAATTCACTCCGACGACATCACCTACCAAACCGTAATCAATGGTTACCGATTCACCATTTACTTCTTTGGTCTGTACCGGCCTGCGCACTGCCCGGATTAGCCCTGCGTCTAACCCGGTTAACCCCACTGCCGGAACGTTTTCCGCAAGAAATGCCGATAAAATTGAGGTATTTACCGCCCCCCCCATGGTCATCACTGCGACATCAAGAGTGCGTTCGCAGGTAATCCGCCTGCCTTCAACAAAATTTGTAGGAATACCTAATTTATCAGCCAGCCTCGTAGTCTGCGGTCCACCTCCATGCACTAATACAATGCGTATTCCAAATTCCCGCAGAACTCCGATTTGTACTGCCACGTCTCGCAAAGATTTACTATCCGCACAAATCGCTCCTCCCACTTTCAGCACAAAAGTTCGCTCACGATACAGACGCAAGTGAGGTACAGCATTGATAAGGGCATCCATAGCGGCAGTGCGATCGAGAAAAGACATTAATTACTATCCTCTGAGCCAGAACAGGGCTTTATCTTGGGATTTATCTAACGAGGCTAGAGATCTTCACATAACATAGTAAGCAGCAAAGCTTTTTGAACATGCAACCGATTTCCGGCTTGACGAACGACTACACTGCGCGGCCCATCAAGTACTTCGTCAGCTATTTTTACATTTCGACGCACCGGCAAACAGTGCATGAGGATGGCGTCTGGACGTGCATTCTCAAACCAGCTTTCGCCAACACACCACTGTTCTCTAAGACCTGCTCGCGCAGAAAGTTCCCGCTCGGTTTGACCATACAAATCCGGACGAGCCCAAGATTTGACATACAGTACTTGAGCGTCTTCCAAAGCTTCTTTGCGTCGGGAAGTCTCTCGAATAGTTGCTCCTGTTCTTGCTGCCAAGCTCAAGGCATCGGCCATTATCGGCTGAGGCAGACTGTATCCTTCCGGTCGAAGAATGGTGACCTCCATCCCTCGCCGTACTGCCATGTTTAGTGCCGAAGCAGGTACAGCGTAAGCCAAAGGTTTGGGATGCCAAGCCCAGGAAAGAACGAATTTTCCACCACGCCGGGGAATTTCCAAATCTTCGAGCGTCTTATAATCGGCTAGCGCTTGACAAGGATGCGCCACCGCCGATTCCAAGCTGATAAAAGGCTTGGGACACAGGCTGCTCATTATCTGAATGGTTTGATCAGCCAAGTCTTCTTCGAGGTTTTTGCCTTCTGCAAAGCAACGCACTGCCAAAGCATCGGCATATTGGGCTAGTACTGGAATAGCTTCCCGCACATGCTCCACCGAATCACCATCCATTACTGCGCCGGTACGGGTTTCCAATTTCCAAGACCCAGCGTTAGGCTGGATAAGAAAGGTATGTCCCCCTAATTGCGTTACCCCGGTTTCCATTGAGGCCAACGTACGTAAAGAGGGATTCATAAAAACCAAACCAATGGTTTTACCTCGAAGGTCTTCGCGAACTGGCTGTCGCTGCACATCGCCAGCTAATCGAAGAATCGACTCCAACTGCTCATCGGTAATATCGGAAAGTCTTATGAACCTTTTCATTTCATCAACTCTTTTCTGTGCAATCGAATACCAGTTCACAAGGAACGCAGAGCGGAGACCAAAATATCTACATGAGAATCTTCGACAATCAAAGGAGGAATCAATCGAGCTATACGGGGGTTGCCGCTTCCTCCTGCCAAAACCCCTGCTTGGCGCAGTTCACTAAGAACTTCTGCTGCCGGCCTAAGTAAATTAAAACCTAGCAAATAACCCATTCCCTGTACGGATTGGACCGGTCCTACACAGCATTCTTTTTGCAATCTGGCGGACAACCGTCTTACTCTAGGGAGCAAATTTTCCGATTCTATTACATCAATAACCGTTTCGATAAGAGCGCAAGCTAATGGCCCACCACCAAAAGTAGTACCCAGCTCGCCCTTTTTTACTTTGCAAGCATATTCCTCGGAAACCAAAACTGCGCCGGCAGGAAATCCACCCGCAATACCTTTGGCCACGGTAAGCACATCGGGAGTTACCCCCATGGCTTGAGCGGCAAAAGGGTATCCAGTTCTTCCCATTCCCGACTGAACTTCGTCCAAAATTAGTAGCGAACCGTGCTTTTGAGTAACATTCCGCGCAGTATGCATAAACTCAGCAGAAAGTACTCGCGCGCCGGCAACTCCCTGTACCGGCTCCACAATAACTGCCGCTACATCGTCACCCATAGCATCTACTAACCCATCGGTATCGTTAAAAGGTACAAAAGTGACTGCGTACGGTTTATGCGGGAATGCATACCAATTTTCATGTTTTGCAGTAATAGCCGCCGATCCTGCAGTGCGACCGTGAAACCCCCCCTCTACCGCAACCACTCGTTCTCGCTTAGTAGCCAAAAATGCAATTCGCAAGGCATTTTCATTGGCCTCAGCACCGCTATTGACAAAGAAGACTCTATCTAATCCCCGAGGGCCGAAGCGAATTAGTCTTTGGGCAGCTTGTTCTCGAATTTCTAAATCGAAGAGATTTGATTGAAAGAATAGTGTCTTGGCTTGGTTTTCTAAAGTCGAAACCAATCGCGGATGAACATTACCCAGTAAAGCGACCGCATGTCCGCCATAAAAATCAAGATAACGATGACCTTTAGAGTCTAGAATCCACATGCCGTCACCACGAACCGAGTCGATTCCAAATCGGGAAAAGACGTCGAGAAGCGCGCTCTTTTTTGTGGAATCTTGTATAGGGTTTGTCGAATTAAGAGACGCAGACATTAGAACCACCCCAGTCCTGGAAGCAGCAATCCTGTTTCCTCGGGTAGAAGAAAAAGCCGATTCATCCACTGGACGCCGCCTCCGGCAGCGCCCTTTACCAAATTATCGATTACGCTAGTTACCACCAGTGATTTGTTCCTAACCGCAATTCCTAAGCCACAGCGATTGGTCCCCACTACTTCGGTAAGTCGGGGCATTTCTTCGGATACCCGAACAAAAGGAGTACGCGAATAAAAACTACTTACCAAGGAACGCAGTTCTGCAACATCCATGTTTTTTCGAAGAGTCATGCGCAAGGTAGCATGAATACCGCGAACAAAAGGGCCAGAATGAGGAACAAAATCGACTTGCGGTTCGTCTAGCTTGTCCTCTTTTGATGCCTGTGATGCTTGCGCCAAAAACATGCGCATTTCTGGTTCGTGGCGGTGACCCAAGGCTGAGTAGGCAGCTAACGTACTGCGTCTTTCTGGGTGATGCGTTCCCGGTCCTAGTTTTCGCCCAGAACCAGAGCTACCGGTAATTGCCGAGGCAAACACTTGGGGCTCTACTAACCCCAAAGAAAAGAAGGGATAGGCCCCCAGAGTAACCGCAGTTGTAAAGCAGCCGGGCTGGGTAGCATGCGGTGAAAATATGGTCAGCAAAAGATCAGGAGGAAAACAAGTAAACTGGCCAAGCCATTGGGGAGCAGGATGCTCTCGGCCATAAATAGCCTTATACTGCCCCGGGGAAGAAAAACGAAAATCCGCTGACAAATCGACAATATGAAGATTTGCTCCCACCTGTTGTGCTCGATTAAGCAGCTTGTCCACCAACTCAGCAGTAGCCGCATGAGGAGTAGCCGCAAAAACCCCTAGTGACTTGCCTTTTTGCATGCGCTCCAGCAACCTATCCAGCGATTCGAAACACAAATTCTCCAGCGCAGTTCCTGCTAGATGAGGAAAAGCGCAAACGATACGCTCGCCTGATTG
Organism: Myxococcales bacterium; assembly: GCA_050288705.1. Lineage (GTDB taxonomy): Bacteria > Myxococcota > Myxococcia > Myxococcales > UBA5297 > JBNKEI01. The sequence continues at coordinate 51,986 of JBNKEI010000111.1, read as the reverse complement.
ACTAGTAGAAGCTACTGATTCCACAAAAAAGCCAGGATGAAGTGACAGAATTCGCAGTAGCTCGCCAGAAACATAACCTGTTCCTCCCAACACCGCGACTGCAATTCGGTTTTCTTTCACTTCTGTTTCTGCGCTCATTTTTTCCGCCTTTATCTGGTAAATCCTAGCGAATTGCTGGTGGTCATCTTATAGATACGTGTTATAAATACGTGTCTAGCCAGTGATGCTTGGCTTTTATGAAGAGGAACGCGCAGCAAAGCGAAGCTTAGCTAAAACAGTTTCAGCGAGACCCGCCGCATCTGTACGCGCGTTACGGCAAGGCATTCCGGTTTGCTTTTCAATCAACAAGCAACCCGCAATGTTGTCGGTGGCAGGACCAGTAATTACCTGGGGCGACAATCCATGGCGCTCTCGAAGAAGTTGAACCCCTCCCCAAGCTCCTACCGGATCGTTTGCCGCTAGCACAACCGTTGAAAAAGTCGAGCGCAATGCCTGGTCATTCAAAATCGCGTCTACGCCATAAAGACCGAGTAAACCATCGCCAAGCTCCACCACAATTACATCCGGACGATCTGCCGCTAACTGAGTAAGCATGCTTCGAGCACAAGACGAAGCAACCTGGGAAGTGGTGGTAACTACCCCAAAATCAGTAAATAATTGACATCGCTTGGCGCCAGCGTCTTCCATGGCCAAAATATCACTGCGCAAGGAAACCCCGGTGGTTTTGCAGGCCACCACGTTCAATCCCCGATGTGTTAGATCCTGAATCAGGGCACATGCCGCAGAGGTTTTGCCTGAGCTCATGGAAGTTCCTACTAAAGCAATAACCGGTACGCCAAACAGCTCTAGAGCATTGGAGAACGGAAGCGATCCCTGGGAAATATGCGCAGGAATTCCTATGCGCTTGGCAAGATAGGGGAAATGAAGAATCTGACCCAAAACTTCGCAAACAAAGGGGTCCCCTAAATCCGGATTTATTCCATCACATACGCCTAGCACTCCCCCCAAGTTCAGCAAATGGAGCTTGTCCCCCAATTGAACGGTATCGGGAACATAACCCGAATAACCCAACAGAGCTTTGCGATGTCCCAACGCAACGGCTATTACGTCGCCAGCTTTTAATCTAGAGAGCCGCCCGGACGGAAGTTCCAGCTGGTTGTAAGTGCTTTTGGAAGTTAGCACCCGCACTGCAAGTACGCTACCCTCTACCGCAGAGAATTCTTCGTTTACTCGAACTTCACGGGACAAACGGCAATTCAGCGCCACGGAAGCTATCTTATCCAGAAGAACTGATTTCACTTCTTTTCCTTAGCGGTTCCTGCCCGTGCATGCAGCATAGAAGGAAGAGCAGCCATTCGCGAGTACCCGCGAGCATCAGCCGCAGTCCATTCTCCTGCAGCTTCTCCATAAACTCCAACTGAAGCCGCGCGCAAAGAATAAGGAGAGTTTATTCCTTCTATGAAGTAGGCTCCGGTTTGAAAACGGACCCTAACTTCGCCGCAAACTCGGGACTGGGAGGAAAGAAAAAGAGCCTCAATATCGCGGCATGCCGGCTCTAAAAATTGGGCTTCGTGAACCAAATCACCATATGTAGCCGCCACCTGATCTTTGATGCGCTGTTGTCGAGCGGTTAAAGTGAGCTTCTCCAACTCTCTGTGGGAAGCGATTAGCACTAATGCCGCCGGCGCTTCAAAAGCAACCCTTCCTTTCAGCCCGAAAATTGTATCTCCTAAATGTATTCCTCGCCCAATTCCGTAAGCCGCCGCCATTTCATTTAGCTGCTCAACTAGAGATACAGGGTCTTTTCTTTCACCATTAATAGCAACTGGAATACCCTTTTCAAAAGCCAACATCACTACTCGCGAAGGAAGAAATCGTTCCCAAGCGCCTTTGGTCATCAACCAGGCGTCTTCCGGCAAGGGATCGATTGTATCAGTGGTTTCTTTTCCACCGATAGTTACCCCCCATAATCCCTGGTTAATAGAGTAGGCGGCTTTCTCAAAAGGAAACTGATAACCACGCTCCCGCAGAAAGGTAATCTCGGTTTCTCGGCTAAAGCCTTGATCGCGAACAGGAGCCATTATCTCTAGCTCCGGTGCTATTGTTCGCAGAGCTACCTCGAAACGCACCTGGTCATTACCTGCGGCAGTAGAGCCGTGCACTACAGCTCGGGCATTTCGATTTCTCGCCACCTCTGCTACTTTGCGGGCTTGCAAAGTTCGCTCTGATCCTACGCAAAGTGGATATACATGACCGCGCAATACATTTCCCATAACAAGAAACTTCAGGGTTTCCTCAAAAAAAGCTTGTCGAGCATCTATGTGACAATGCTCGATGGCCCCTAACGCTGCCGACCGATCGGCAACACGCTTACAACCATCGGCATCAAGCCCTCCGGTGTCTACTGTAACGGTGACTACCGGGCATTGATATTGCTCTCGCAGCCAGGGAACGAGAAAACTGGTGTCCAAACCGCCACTGAAGGCAAGAACAATGGGATTGCTACTAGACATAAATTCCTCACGAACTGCCTCTTCAGGCGAAACAAGATAGACGGGCTTTGATCATGCGTTGATCTCTCCGCCCGTCGGTGGCGATAAAAATTGTGTCATCCCCTGCCACGGTACCTAGCACCTCGGGCCACCGTGCACTATCTATTGCGAGGGCTACTGCTGATGCTTGCCCAGGGGGCGTATGTATCACCAACAAGTAGGGGCCAGCGGCTTGCGATTTCCTAACTGCTCCAGCAAGACCAAGAAGCGCTGCTTCTTCTTGATCTAATTCTTCACTCACCCGGTAGTGTCCGGCGACCTTTACAATTCCCATAGCAGTAAGGTCGCGAGAAACACTCGACTGAGTGACTCTAATCCCTCTTTGAGTCAGCCGCAGCAAAAGCTCATCTTGGTCACCGATTTTTTCTCCTCGGAGAATTTGCCGAATGACTTCTCTTCTCTCGTTCGCTTCCGCTCTCGTTCTCAACTCACCACTCCGCTTCCAAATTGAGCAGAGTTTGGTTTTTTACGAAAATGCGCATGAAAATGCAACAGATTCTCAAAGGATCAGGATCAGAAGACCGCTAAACGAGCTTCGATATGAGAAGCACATCCGGTTCTCGCGCTCAGAGAAAAAAACAAACATGCACATATTTTGCACAAAGTCAGCTTTTTTTCTCCCGATAAAACAGAACTACTGTCAAACAATGAAATTCATTATCTGAAGATTGAGTTACCACTTTATCAACCAAATCAAGATCTGAGTTGGAGCGAAGCCAACGAGTAATATTGTCCCCCAATTCTTCACGTTCTTTGGCCTTGGTTGCTGAAAAGACCTTCACGCCCGTAAACATTCCGACTCCTCCAAACACAAAAACTGTCACGCCCTGATGACTACGATTAAAAGTTTGGGGGATTTTGGCACGACCTCCGAGATGCGTCAAAAGGTAATCGCCGTTGGGGTATTGCAGCTATCACAACTAATCCGGATATTGCCCGAAGTGACCAGCGACACGGACATGTCATCCAACTGGGAGAGAGACGTGATTCAAGACAAAAAAACCATGGCAATTCATTTTATCAACAGTATTCGTTTTATGGAGCCCCCTCATCTCAACGCGCTTATAGCACGCGAGGCAGGCGAGGATTTGGCACAATTTTTTCTTTCATATAGCTCAAACCTGATTTCTCGCGACCCAGAAAAAGTCTTGGAAAACACTTCTTCATTAATGCTAATGGGGTACCTCATCCGGGCCTACGAGGAACGCAAAAAAGCAGAACAAATAGGCGCCCGAGCCTAGCCTTAAATTCCCATAAATCCTAGCAATTTTCCGAATGAAAAAATCCTTCTTGACCATCAGCGATGTTTTACCTACATTATAACACAAGGAAACGCATAGACATTAATCTAGCTATGACTTTAGCATAAGAAAGGTCAGTCATGCGATTATGTAACCTGTGTATTTTGGTTTCTTTAAGCATGTCTGCTCTTGCATGGGGCAATGAAATAGTTCCCATTAAAGACCAAAATCAAGCTCGCGATATTTGTATTGCACTGCAAAATGAGCCAAGCGGCAACGATGTCCTTGAAAAAAAATCAAGAGAACAAAAACTTAAAAAAACCGATTTTCTGATCGAGTTACAACGAAAAGATTTTACTATTAGCCATTTCAAAGCCAACCAGGGTCAAGTAATTATTTCTACGGAACACCCATTTCGGGCCTTCCAAGGAAACTTGGTTTTATTCGATTCTGGCAGAGACCAACTAGAATTAGATCTTATTCCAAACCAAGTCGAGAATCTTCGCAATAAAATCCACAGCCAAGGGGTAACATTGGCAATCATGTTCCGCGCCGCGGAGGCGGAAAAGTATCCCTGCACCTACTATAAAACTAGCAATCAAATATTCTCTATAGATTTAATGGGAGCAGAAATCCGCTATCAAGGAAAAGTTTTAGCACAGACTAATAAAGACGGATTAGCTTCTATTCCCTCCTCCTCTGGCACTCCAACAGTAGATATACGTCTAACTGCTCTACGACCCGAAAAAGCGGGAATAGAAGTTTCGCTAAACAACTCTTCCACTGCCTATACCTTGCCAAAAAGCAATCATCTGCTTAGTTGCTATCAAAAGGTTCTTCGGCGAAACCCAACCCTACAGGGCTCTCTAGTTCTTTCCCGCCAAAACCGAGAAACAATTATTGCGGAAACATTAGGCGATACCAGGCTAATGGCTTGCACCAAAAAAGCATTGAAAAAACTAGCAATCCCTCCCAACAAAATGATTGTTATAGATTTTACGAGAAAATAACTGCTAGTTTAGGCGCCACCCGGATTCGAACCGGGGATGAGGATTTTGCAGACCCTAGCCTTACCACTTGGCGATGGCGCCAAAAACAAGAAAGCTACTCATAATGAGTTTGCTCCATCATGTCAACCAGAATTTCGCCTGATACCACGAGGTCGCTTTCGATGCCGTCTCACCCCCTATTATTCGCCAACCATCTCCCTGAGCGAAGCTCGGGAATGAAGTGAACTTGTGTGCGTAGACTAGCCCCCTTGCCAGCGGGTTCTGAAACAGGCTAGCTCTAACTTTGTGCACTGTTCTCATTGATTGACGAGGTGATGACTAGATATTATTCCAATTGATTACAATGAAAACAGCTCTCGGCTACTGGTGGCTGCTGCTCACCATACCAATTCTAGCAGGGTTAGATCGCGCTGAAGAAGTGCCCACAACCTCTAGCGAGGTTTCTGAAGTTGACAACAGCGCTATCTCTTCAAGAACTAAACTGCTTATCCAAGGCACTTGGAATACTCCTTACGGATGCGTACAGCTAAAGTCTTCCGGGCAACTGCTGGTTGGCATCCTGGGGGAGAAATCACCTGTTTGCAATTTTTACCGAGGAACCGAAATATTACACGGACGTCTGGCCAATGATATTTTTATTGGTGAGGTACGTGCTTGCTGGGAAGAATCTGGTTGTTCTTCTAGGGAATGGTTTTTTGTTATAGCTAGCTTCGACACAAGCACCGATAAAATCATGGGGGTAGTTGAATCGCGAATCGATCCTGGCTGCAGCAAATCTCCTTTTCCCAGCCACCTCTTTGAACTCGACCGCCGCTCTCTACAATCCTTGCAATCGGAATGCCGAAATTCGCTTCCTTCCAAGGTTAATGCCCTATTCCAAAAAGCAAATGCCTCTTTACAAGATGGCGACTACGAATCGGCACAACGCGCTTTTTTTCATTCGTTAAGACTTAACCCGAATGATCCCGAGGTATTACGTCGTTTAGCCATTACTTTCATGACTTCTAGAGACACTGCACGTGCACGGAAATACTTAGAAAAGGCTCTTCACTTTGCTCCTAGCAATGATGACACCCATTATCTTCTGGCATGCGCATTGTCCCGAGAAGGAAAAACCAGGGAATCACTTCGCTCACTCCAGCGTGCGGTAGAGAATGGATACGCGTTTCCCCAAGAAATGGATTCCGATCCTGATCTGCAGCCCCTCCGAGAAAAGGTTCCCTTTGAATATTCGATGATTCGACAGATGGCGCAGAAAAATGGTTTAGCGCGCTCAGCCACGAGAACTACATGGAGTCGCTAGGGACATTAGGGCCTTACGAGCTAGTAGACATTATTGGAAAAGGAGGGATGGCCGAAGTCTTTCGCGCCATAGATCGCAGAGAGAACGCTCCTCCCCATATTCTGGCTGTCAAACGATTGTTGCCCAGTCTTGCGAATAATCCCCATTATGTACAGCTCTTTAAACATGAAGCGCTGCTTTCCAGCATGCTGCAACATCCTAACATCGTGAGGGTTTTTGAGTCAGGAACCATAAATGGGCAGCACTTTATGTCCATGGAGTATGTTGAAGGCCGCGATCTGGGGAAAATACTGCAGCGATGCAAGCAGCGAAACATACTGCTCCCGATTGATTTTGCCATTTTTCTAGGAGTAACGCTTTTAGAAGCACTTACCTACGCTCATAACATGCTGGGGCCATCTGGTCAGCTACAAGGAATTGTGCATCGAGATGTTTCTCCCTCGAACCTTTTTATTTCGCGAGTTGGAGAGATAAAATTAGGGGACTTCGGCATAGCTCACGCAAGGGACCGCGACCGAAAAGAACAGAATACTGCGGTATGGGGGAAGCCTTATTACCTTTCGCCAGAAGCACTACAGGGAATCATCGACCCCTATGCCGACCAATGGGCGGCGACAGCAGTTATTTACGAGTTGCTATGTAACCAACGCCCATTTATTGGAAAAAACAAGGAAGAAGTATGCGCTGCCATTCGCTGCGCAAACCCAGCACCTTTGAACCAATTGCGCTCTCAACTTTCCGTAGAACTCAATGGAGTAATCATGCGTGGTTTTGCATTGTCACCGCAGGAACGCTTTCCAGACACTGCTTCTTTCGCTAAGGAATTACGTGGTCTTTTGGATGAACGAATTGGAACACCTTTGGCAATTGCAGCGGTTGTACGGGGACTTTTCGATTCTTCTGTCTAACTAGCATGAAGACTTGCCGCCAGGGTTGCACAGAGCTACACTAGTACGAGATTTCTTGCCGGGTGGAATGTCAGAATAAATTATGAATGTTTTCAGCAAGGCAATTCCCGGCTTTAACCACAACGTCAAGCACAAGGGAAAGTGCTATCACATTCAAACTGAAGATTCTGGTATTGAAAAATCATACATTGCTACTCACTTGTTTGTTGGGGGAACAGTGGTGGCATCCAAAAAGACTTCCTATGCTGACATCATAAACGCGGAAAATATTTCTGATGTCGTACGCGATTTGATGGAGGAGCAGCACAAGGCTATGCTGCGAAGTCTTTTGGCTGGTAATTTTGAGACCAAGGAAGATTCACGACCAGTTTATGAACCAGGACAAGTAAAAATTAATTCCCCAGAAATTCAGCTCAATAAAGGAATCCCCCTAAAATCTCCACCTTCTTCCACTCTTCCTGCCACCAAACCACGAAGCCCACTTTTTGGAGAAGACGTAATTAGTGAGAAAAGTCTAGACGAAGTTATCCTTGCTTATTTAGCAGGTGAATCTGACGGTAAACCTTAGGGTAGCAATTAAAAACCTTACATAGATTTAGCCTTACGTTTTTGGCTTCCTCTAACTACTCGTTTTATTGCCCGCTTTTTTTTCTTGGCTTTAGCCTTTTGAGCGCACTTATTTGATAGCCTTGTCTCTTTAGGCAACCATTCCAAATCAATATGCCGACTAGCAACATCTACTCTGGCCACACGCACTCTAAGTTCAGTCCCTATTGCAAAGTTCTGCCCACTGGGCAAAACCAGCCGATGCCGTTTCTCGTCGAATGTTGCTTCGCCCAAGTCCTGGAGCTTAATAAGCCCTTCAATGAAGCACTTTTTTAACTCTACAAACAGGCCAAAATCGGTTACTGCGGTAACTATTCCATCCATTTCCTCACCGACTTTGTCTTGGAGATAAAGCGCTGAAAAATAGCTATTTGCTTCTCTTTCAGCAGCCATTGCCGCTCTTTCTCTTTCACTGGAGCGCAATGAAATTGAGTCTAAACGCTGTTGAAGCCTTTCCACTTCCGCCTCATCTAAGGAACGCTGGCCACGTTCCCAGTGCTCTTTTAAGAGCCGATGAACCATCAAATCTGGATAACGGCGAATTGGCGAAGTAAAGTGAAGGTAAAAAGGCGCTGCTAGACCAAAATGGCCAATATTGTCGGGGCTATATACCGCCTGCATCATTGATCGCAATAGAAAATGGTTCAGGGTTCGCTGCTCAGGATTTCCTACAATTTTTTTAAGAATTGTATTAAGCGCCTTGCCATCTCTTTCTTCTTCGGGAAGCGTCAACCCGTAAGTTCGCGCCATATCCATAAATAAGTCTAGCTTCTCCTCATTAGGCTCCCCGTGAACTCGATACACGGTAGGGAGACCGCGAACCGAAAAGTACCGGGCTACTGCCTCATTGGCCGCCAGCATGAATTCTTCGATTATCCGGTGAGCAACATTCCGTTCTCGCCGCTGCACTTGCACCGGTTGATAATCTTCGTTCAAGATGACGCGAGTTTCCGGGAGGTCAAATTCAATGGCTCCCCTCTCCGCACGAGAAATCGTCAATAATTGGGCAAGTTCCTTCATTGTTTGAAAATCACCGCGAAGAAATTCGCGATGCCCTACAGTTTTTCCTTGGAGAACTTCGGCTACTTCGGTGTACGTGCAGCGCGCCACGCTTTTCATTACTCCTTGATATAGGTCAGCATCTACGCAGTTCACCCCATTCTGCCCACGTTCAAACACCAGATCCGCTACCATACACAAGCGGGTTTCCTCTGGTTTGAGCGAACAGAGACCATTGGAGAGCCGTTCAGGCAACATGGGGAGCACAAAATTGGGGAAGTAAACAGAGTTTCCTCGGCGGAACGCTTCCAAGTCGAGTAATTGTCCCGGCTGTACGTAATGCGCGACATCAGCAATTGCCACTACTAGACGGAATCCATTTTTTACCCGCTCAACGTAAACGGCGTCGTCAAAATCCTGGGCGTCTTCTCCATCGATAGTAATTAGGCGAAGAGAACGCAGATCCCGTCGGCCACAGCAGTCGCTTTCCCGTGGCGAATCCGGAAGCCCGCTAATTTCTGTTTTTATCTTGTCGGCTATCTCGTCAGAAAATCCATGATCGTAGGCAATCTGAAGGATTTCTAACAATGGATGAGGCGAGCTGCCTAGTGAGACCACTATTTCTCCCTCAGCCCCATTCCGACGCCCGGGAGGTCGAGTAATATGTACTTTTACCAAGTCGCCGTCTTTGGCAAGGCGAGTGCAAGGAACTCCAATAGGATCAAGCGCAGCGTTTAAGGGGGCCACGTAAGATCCCGGCCCTCGGTAAACATAGGTACCTATGGCATGGGTTCTTCGTCTTTCTACTAACTCCAAAAATTTTCCTACTGGGCGACCGCGATCTCCTTCTACCAATTCAACGTGCACCAGATCGCCATCCATGGCTTGACATGCCTGATCGGGCGGCAAAAACGGCCCCCCCCTCTTTCCGCTAAGCGGCTCTACGAAGCCATATCCATCTGGATGCCTTCGCAGTATTCCCACCACAAACCGAGGGGCTTTACCGCGAGAGGCCTTATTGATAGGGGGTCTATATAGCGCAGGCTCTTTTATTGGTTCCTTATTAGGAACTGAAAAATGCTCAGGCAAGCCATACCGTCTTCCTTCTTTGACGATATCCTGGGCTCGCACCAGTTTACGCAAGACACGCTTCAATTCTGTTCGATAAGCAGAAGAGAGGCGCAAGCGGACTAGTAGGTCACTCACTTTTAGTGGTTGTTTCGCTTCTCGGATGGCGGTGATGATGGAGTGATTTTCGATAGGCATAGCAGGATGCTCGTGTTTGCTGTAGGGTAAGTCGCTTATAACAACATTTTGGACGACACATTGGACAGCAGTGGACAATAGCGCTTGGAAAAATACTTGCTCGCGAACTCAGTGTAACTGGTCGATGCGAGGACCTGGCTTTGCATCTGCTGTGTCTTTGGTTGTTTAGGACGGCTTCGACTCATGGATTCTCAATGTAAATCATCAATGGCCGCAGACATCAGGAAAAGAGTAGAAATCTTTTCTCAGGCAAAAATGCCGACCCCCAAAGGGGACTATAGGATTCTTGTTTTTCGAGAATACTCCCATGCCAGAAATCTTTCTGAGCATGTGGTTGAGCATCAAACTGAGCATGTAGCTGAGCATCTGGCATTGGTTATGGGAGAAGTCAGCGAGCAACACCATGTTATGGTGCGTATCCATAGTGAGTGCTTGACTAGTGAAGTTTTTGGGAGCCTGCGCTGCGATTGCAAAGCCCAACTTGATCATGCTCTTAGCCTAATTTCTCAAGAAAAACAAGGTGTTTTGGTCTACCTAAGACAAGAGGGTCGAGGAATCGGTTTGGGAAACAAAATCCAAGCCTACGCTCTTCAAGACAAAGGTCATGACACCTATGAAGCTAATCACCTACTCGGTTTTCCCGACGATCTACGTGACTACGATGTCGCAGCTCATATACTTTGTTACCTTGGGATTCAGTCGGTCAATCTAATTACCAATAATCCTCTAAAAATTGCCGCACTAAAAAAATACCTTCCAGTTCACCAACGTATTCCCTCGCTTACCCAGGTAACTCCAGAAAATCAAAAATACTTGCGCGCCAAACAAGAGCATTCTGGCCACCTTTTAGAGCTTTCGCTACCTGACTCCGATTCCTGCAGGGCACAAAAAACAGGCTAAGAGTTGGTTCATTATTTCAAGGGGCTTCACGGAGAAAAAAATTGCTTTGGCAATATGCGTGCGCGGCAGCTCTAGTTGCAACCTTAATCAGCCCTGCTACAGGTACCGCTAACAGCATTCCGATAATGCCAAAAAGATTAGCTCCTACCGCCAAAGAGACAATAACTGCTACTGGTCCAATTCTCGCCTGCTGGCCAAGTACAATGGGGGAAAGCAAAGCACCTTGCAGAGCTTGTACTACGAAATATATTCCGATGACCCATAAGGCATCGGTTGGCTTGCCTCCCACTAAAGCCAATAACGTCCCAAAAACAACTGCAATTATCGACCCTAAAAAAGGTATCAATTCTGCAAATCCCGCTAACAGGCCTACCACCGCTCCTAAAGGAATTCCCACTAAAGAAAAGCCAATTCCGTAAGTTAGCGCTAATACAAAAGCCACCAGAAGCTGCCCACGAATGAACCCTGACAAAACCAGATCTGCTTCCTTTATTCTTGCCTCAAATCGTGGTTTCCAACGAGGGGGAATCATTGATGCAATTTTTTTCACCATCGGGTGATAACTACGCAGCATAAGAAAAATCAATACTGGCAAAAAAACTATACTGCTAGCTACCGCCGCAATACCCGTCAGAGCAGTCGATGCTGCACTAGAAATACTTGACGGGCTAACCTTATTAATGGCATTCCATAACGACTCACCTACCGCCTGTATCACACCCCAAACTGGTGCAGGAAGAACAGCAGAAAGCCGCACTAAAAACGATTTCACCAGTTCTACAGTACTCTCCGCTATCTTAGGTAGTTGCGTTAGTTCTTGCGCAACTGTGGGAAATAGCAATATTCCAGTTCCTACCAAAAGCCCCATCGCTAGCAAGGCAATGATTAGTACTGCAGCTGTTCGGTTCATTTTTTGGTCCAACCGGTCTACTAGAGGCAGTAAAGCGTACGACAGCAGGCCTGCTATCAGCAACATTCCCATTATTGCCGGGAAGTGCCTATAAAGCAGTGCAATAGCAAGTAATCCACCCACCGCCGTTCCTGCGAAAACCATGTCTGCGCGACGTTTTCCCCTACTCTCTTCTGCCTCCGATGACTGCTCTTGCGTTCCTTCTGAGTTCTCCGCCATTTGCGTGTTCTCCCGTGTTTAAATTGCCTCGTTTGCCGCACTGAGCAAAACCAACCCCGTTCTATTTTTCTTGACTCAAGAGTAAGATGTGCTTAGCTCGAAACTCAGTAAACGATGCGATCCTGACATACACATTCAAGCTGTTTGGTAAACCTTCTGGATGAAGCGACATGGTTGCATCGAATAAATCCATTGGAAGGATGTTTATTTACCGGAGAGCACTGCACCGCTTCCAGCTAGCCGGAAAAATGTCGATTTATTCTCACCAACTAGCGTCTTGGTCTTTAGTCAGAGCGACACGAGTGCGTCGCGATCTCGGCCGTTTGCGCTTGCCGTACCATCAAAAAACTCCGAACAAATCAGCCCTATCAAGCTAGGAGGAGTGGATGTCCATTCCCGTTGAAGATACCAAAACTAGTCCGATAAGCCCTAAGCTATCGGCGATTTTAGAGCAGTACGCTAGCCCAAAACGCGAACACTTAATCCCCATTTTACAAGCCACTCAAGAGGCAGAGGGGTTTCTTTCGCGAGAATCAATAGTCGCCATTGCACAGCACTTAAATCTTCCGGCTAGCAAAGTTTTTGGAGTCGCTACTTTTTACAATCAATTTCGATTTCAAGCTCAGGGCCGCTACCATATTCAGGTGTGCCGAGGAACTGCTTGCCATGTTAAGGGTTCAGAAAATGTGTTGGCTGCCATTAGTCGAACCCTAAAAATTGCTCCTGGTCAAACTACCAGAGATGGGCTGTTTAGCTTGGAAGTAGTGGCGTGTATCGGAGCTTGCGGTTTGGCGCCAGTCATTACGGTGGCTGGCGAATTTCATACCAACGTGGGACCGGAAAAAGTTCCCACTATTCTTCAAGGATATCGAAAAAAGGCCACCCCGTGAGCAATGCCCAATTCGGAGGAGATCCGTTGAATTCAATTCCAAAATGCTGTGATCGCTGCTGGCACAGCGCAGAGAAATCTTGCCCTGAGGTAATAACCTGTTTTACCGAAGGCCCTCATTGCCATGCTGATGATTCTTGCAGTCAGCAAATACGCCAACGCGCTCGGACACTTCGACGAGAAGAGCTAAGCCGCCCAGTAATCTATGTCGGCACTGGAAGCTGTGGTCTTGGCGCTGGCGCCGGTAAAACGCTTGCAGCAGTTAAAGAACACGTTTCGCAAAAAAAGATTGATGCCGAGGTAGTTGAAGTTGGGTGTATTGGTTTGTGTACAGCGGAGCCGATGGTTGATATTCAGCTCCCCGGTAAAACCCGACTTAGTTTTGGCAAAATCAGCGCCGAGCTAGCCCCAACCATTATTGATTCCACCTTGGCTGGGTCAATCAGATTCGAGCACGTGCTTTACCAGATGCGCGATTCTTCGTACACCCCTTGGGAAGGTGTACTTTTTCAAGACCAACATCCGTTTTTCGCTCCCCAAACTCGCTGGGTACTGGTTAACTGCGGAATTATCGATCCCACCAATTTGGATGAATACATTGCTCGCGGCGGTTGGAAGGCATTCGCTCAGACTCTGCGTATCAAAACCCCTCAAGAAGTTCGCGACTTGGTAATTGCTAGCGGACTAAGAGGAAGAGGCGGAGGAGGTTTTCTTACCGGCGTAAAATGGAATCTTGCTGCCCAAGAAGAAAGCGACCAACGCTATCTTATTTGTAACGCTGACGAGGGAGACCCCGGTGCTTTTATGAATCGCGCCGAAATTGAGGGTGACCCTCATCGTCTTCTAGAAGGTCTCGCCCTGGCGGCATATGCTATCGGGGCTTCTAAAGCCTACATTTACATTCGCGCGGAATATCCTTTGGCGGTTCGGCGCCTACACGCTGCTATTGCCCAAGCAAAAGCCTACGGATTGCTGGGCGAAAATATTCTCGATTCGGGATTTTCCTTAGACATCTTGATGAAACAGGGAGCTGGAGCCTTTGTGTGTGGTGAAGAAACCGCACTTATGCATAGCATTGAGGGAAGGCGCGGAATGCCTCGACCTCGACCCCCGTATCCATCGGTGCGTGGTCTTTTTGGAAAGCCTTCGGCAGTAAACAATGTAGAAACCCTTTTTAACGTTCCTTCTATTGTGGATAAGGGGGCGGAATGGTTTTCTTCCATAGGTACGGAAAAGAGCAAGGGAACTAAAGTATTTGCTCTTTCGGGAAACATAACCCGAACCGGCCTTGCAGAAGTTGCTTTAGGAACCAGTTTGCGCAGGGTTATTTACGATATAGGAGGAGGCATACCTAATAACCGGGCCTTTAAGGCAGTGCAAATTGGCGGTCCTTCGGGAGGCTGCTTGCCTTCAGAGCATCTGGACCTTCCTATCGATTATGAATCCATGAAGCACGTTGGCGCCATAATGGGCTCCGGCGGTTTAGTGGTAATGGATGAGCGCACCTGCATGATTAACATGGCCAAGTTTTTTATGGACTTCATTGGCCGGGAATCGTGTGGAAAATGCATTCCGTGCCGCGAGGGAACTCGCCGAATGCTAGAAATACTCACCCGTATAAGCGAGGGCCGGCGCAAGGAAACAGGGCATGATTCGTTGCTTCGTTTTCAAGGAGTAATGCTTTTACAGCGACTGGCCACGGTTATCCGCGACACTAGTCTATGCGGTTTGGGGCAATCCGCGCCAAACCCGGTGCTATCGACTCTGCGCTACTTTCGCGACGAATACGAAGCCCATATTTTCGAGCGGCGCTGTCCTGCGGGAGTCTGCAAAGAGATGCTGCGTTACACCATTGACCCTGAAAATTGCAAGGGATGTGGTCTATGCGTGAAAGCATGCCCAACCCAAGCAATTATAGGATCACCGAAACAGCCTCACCAGATAATCCAGAAAAAATGCGTTGCCTGTGGCACATGTCTCGAAGTCTGCCGACTCGAGGCAGTACTCGCAGTCTAAGAGAGGCTCCCGTGTTCCAGATCCAAGTCAATAACAAAATGGTTGATGCTGAGGCCGGGGAAACCCTTCTCACCACTCTACGCCGCGCAGGAGTTCATGTTCCTACGTTATGCAATATGCCAGACCTCTTCCCAACTGGTGCTTGCCGTTTGTGCGTAGTAGAGGTGGAGGGTGTTCCCAATTTGGTTCCTAGTTGTGCATTTCCTGTTCGCGAGGGAATGAAGGTAAAAACGCACTCGGAACGAGCAGTTATGGCCCGGAAGGTAATAGTCGAGCTTCTTCTATCCAACCACCCTGACGACTGTCTTTTCTGCTCTCGTAGTGGAAACTGTCAGCTTCAGGAGCTGGCGGAAAATTTGAATGTTCGTCAAAGACGCTACTCGGGAACTAAAAACGAGTGTCTAATGGACACTTCTAGTCCTTCGGTAGTTCGCGACCCTGCCAAGTGCATATTGTGTGGTCGGTGCGTTCGCGTTTGCGAGGAGATTCAAGGAGTAGCAGCGCTGGATTTTGTTGGACGGGGTGCGCGTACTCAAATTGGCACTGTTTTTCAGGAAGGACTTAATGTCTCTAGTTGCATTGGCTGCGGTCAGTGCATCATGGCTTGCCCCACTGGCGCGCTTACCGAACAAAGCCAGTTTCGCAACCTGCTAAAAGCCATAAATGATCCCGAAATTAAGGTAGTGGTTCAAATTGCGCCGGCAGTTTCGGTTACCCTAGGTGAACTGTTCGGCGTAAAACCGGGTGTTGACGTTGCCGGGCTTCTTAATGCTGCAATGCGCCGATTGGGAATCGACTACGTATTTGATACTGGCTTTTCTGCCGACCTCACCATTATGGAAGAGGTTTCGGAATTGGTGCAACGCCTGAAAACTGGTGGAAAGCTACCCATGATTACTAGCTGTTCCCCCGGTTGGATTAAATTCGTAGAGCAGAGTTACCCTGATTTGCTAGGCAATGTCTCTACATGCAAAAGCCCTCAGCAAATGCTAGGAGCATTAATCAAA
The DNA here is from genome assembly GCA_050288705.1 of Myxococcales bacterium. Taxonomy (GTDB): domain Bacteria; phylum Myxococcota; class Myxococcia; order Myxococcales; family UBA5297; genus JBNKEI01. The sequence goes on along the minus strand of JBNKEI010000111.1, from coordinate 36,160 downwards.
AGTTTCTTTGCAGAGAAGCAGAACTTGGCGCCAGAAAAGATTTTCAGCGTCTCGGTAATGCCCTGCACTGCCAAGAAATTTGAAGCAAACCGTCCCGAAATGGCTCGCCGTGAGCATGCCGACGTAGATGTGGTTTTGACTACGCGAGAATTAGCGCGTCTTATTAAGTCGCGAGGCATTGACCTTTCCTCCCTGGAACCAGAGTTAGCAGATTCTCCTTTTGGTGAAAGAAGTAGCGCCGGTAAGCTTTTCGGAGCTACAGGGGGTGTCATGGAAGCTGCTATCCGTACCGCCCATTTTATGTTGACTGGGGAAGAGTTAAATGCTCCCAAACTGCAACCACTTCGGGGACTAACCGGGGTTAAAGAAGCCGAGCTCAAGGTTGGCGATTTGAAGCTTAAGGCTGTGGTAATAAGCGGTATTGGTAATGCAAAGCCAATTCTTGACGAGATTCGCGCCGGAAAAAGCCCCTATCAATTTATAGAAATAATGACTTGTCCGGGGGGATGTATCGCCGGAGGTGGGCAACCCTTGGTAATTGATATGGAAGCCGTCCGAGCGCGAATGAACGCTCTGTACAAAATCGATCAAGAAGACACTTCGCGGACTTCTCATTCCAACACCGAAGTTCAACGGCTGTACAAAGAATTTCTGGGAGAGCCTTTGGGCGAAAAAAGCCACCAATTGCTACATACCCACTACGGCCCCCGGAAGGTGAATCAGTAAGTGAATCCCTTGGTCGGCCATCCTTTGATCGAAACGATTAAAGAACGCTGTAGGGTTTGCTACACATGTGTTCGCGAGTGTCCGGCCAAGGCAATTCGTATAAAAGGCGGCCAGGCAGAAGTAATAGAAGAACGGTGCATTGGCTGCGGAAATTGTGTTCAGATTTGTAGTCAAAGAGCCAAAAGATTCCGCCATAGCATAGATGAAGTAAACCAACTTATTAGCAAGTATTCAGTGTGCGCATGCTTGGCTCCTAGCTTTCCTGCCGAGTTTCCCGAAACTACCAGCGAACAACTTGTAGGAATGCTGCGCAGGTTGGGTTTTCGTTCAGTTCACGAAGTGGGATTCGGTGCGGATTTAGTTGCCCGCGAATACCAAGCGCTATTGAACTCCCCGGGAAATGGCAACTGGATTGCCACTACTTGCCCGGCGGTTATTGGATACGTAGAGCGCTATCAGCCTAGTTTAGTTCCCTTGCTGGCGCCCATTGTTTCTCCCATGATAGCCATAGCCAGATATTTAAAACGGCTTTACCAAGGGGAGCGCAAGGTTGTCTTTATTGGTCCGTGCATTGCAAAAAAACGCGAGGCTCAAAGCAAATCGGTGATCGGCGAAGTTGATGCTGTTCTTACCTTTGTGGAATTGCGCAAAATGTTGGAGCAACAAAGGTTGACTCCCAGTTTGGTAATTCCGAGTGATTTCGATCCACCGCGAGCTCAAAAGGGGGCGCTTTTTCCTTTAAGCCACGGACTTTTGGAAGTTGCCCAAATCGATCAAGGATTGTCTTCCCTTAAAGCCATAGCTTCGGAAGGACGTATAGGTGGGTTTGAAGCACTCGACGAATTGGAAAGAGGCTTATTGAGTTTTCCTCTAGTGGAAGTGCTAGCTTGCAAAGGATGCATTATGGGTCCGGGTATGTCTACCGCCCATTCCCGCTTTTCCCGGCACACTAGCGTGGTTGCTTATGTTCGGGGACGACCCAGTTCGGAAATAGAGTTCTGGCTACAACAAATGGACCAGTTCACCGATCTTAACCTTAGACGGTCGTTTGTTACTTACGATCAACGCTTAAGCGAACCAAATGACGAAGTGCTAGCAGAAATACTGTTGAGAATGGGTAAGGCTACTCAACAAGACGAACTCAACTGTGGTGCATGTGGCTACGAAACTTGTCGCGAGCATGCCAAGGCTATTTTTTCTGGACTTGCCGAACTGGAAATGTGCCTTCCTTATGCCATTGAACATCTTCGGAAAACTCTTCAGGAACTGGCCATTTCTCATGAAAAACTGGCTTCCGCGCAAGAAGCGCTTATGCATGCAGAGCGGCTGGCTAGCATGGGTCAATTGGCTGCGGGCATTGCCCACGAGGTGAACAACCCCTTGGGGGTAGTACTGATGTATTCTCATTTGTTACTAGAAGAAATATCCGCAGACCACTCTATGCGCGACGATTTGACCATGATTGCCGAGCAAACTAATCGCTGCAAACGTATTGTTGCTGGATTACTAAACTTTGCTCGTCAAAATACGGTAGTACCCCAGGCATTGGATTTGCGAGAATTGATCAACAGAAGCGTGGGAGCAATACCTATTCCTTCCCATCTAATGGTAGAAATTTGCCATGAAGGAAATCCCATTGCCGAGCTTGATCGCGATCAAATAGCACAAGTTATTATCAATTTGCTTTCTAACGCCTACGATGCCACCCCTTCTCCAGGTAAGGTGTTCATACAGACATCTGGAGATGAGAAACAGGTTTGCATAAAAATCCGCGATCAAGGGACCGGCATTCCTGCCCAGAACCTGGGTCGCATTTTCGAGCCATTTTACACCACCAAACCTATGGGGCGGGGTACGGGCCTTGGCTTGCCCGTCTCGTACGGCATCATCAAGATGCATCATGGAGATATTCAAGTTCAATCCAATGCCGACCCCTCACAAGGGCCCACCGGCACCACTTTCACCATAAAATTACCGCGTCGTCCCACCCAATGAGGATTGCAAAATGAGCACTTCCCCAGAAAAAGCGGCTGTTACTTCAAAAACTATTCTGGTTGTCGATGACGATCCCGATTTCTTGCTGCAAACCCAAATGCATTTGAAAGCTTGCGGATTTCAGGTTTTGTGCGCATCGAGTTTGCGCGAGGCTGATGAGGCACTTGCCCAAAATACGCCCGATCTCGTAGTTGCCGATTTGATGATGGAGTACATGGACGCGGGCTTTGTTTTATGCCATCGAGTAAAAAAGAAGAATCCAAAAACTCCGGTTATCTTGGTTACTTCCGTTACTAACGAGACTGGAATTGATTTTGAAGCCAGCCCTGGACGCGCCTGGATTAAGGCCGATGCAATCTTGGCGAAACCATTGCGCTCCGAACAGATTCGCAAAGAAATTGGAAGGCTACTTAATTCTTAGAATTAAGCCCTGCCTCATGGGAGTGGGCGTTAGCCATGGAATCCTTACGCGTGCTGGTGGTAGACGACGAGCTAGGTATGCGGCTAAGCGTCACCAGATTGCTGGAACGGTTGGTTTTACCAATGCAAGAAGGTCAACTTCAATTTGTGGTTGATCAAGCGGAGTCAGGAGAAGTTGCCCTTCAAAAAATATCTTCCTTTTCACCGGACATTGTTCTTTTGGATTACAAGCTGCCTGGCTTATCAGGTCTAGAAGTTTTGGAGCGGCTCTCTTCCTCCTCGCCGGAAGCCCTGACGGTTATGATAACCGCCTACGCCACGCTAGAAACCGCAGTGCTAGCCACCAAACAAGGGGCGTTCGATTTTCTTGCCAAGCCGTTTACCCCTGATGAATTGCGCGCAACCGTTCACAAAGCCAGCAGGCATGTTGCCCTTCAGCAACAAGCCAAGCGTCACGCGGAAGAAAAAAAACGTATACGCTTTCAATTTGTCTCGGTTCTCGCTCACGAATTAAAAGCCCCTTTGGCCGCGGTGGAAGGCTACTTGCTGGCCATGCAAGCACGATCTCTGGGAGTCGATTTACAATCTTATGACCTTATGATTGACCGTAGCATCACCCGACTTTTGGCTATGCGCCAGCTAATTAACGACCTTCTCGATTTGACGCGAGTGGAATCTGGACAACGCAAACGGGAACTAGTTTCTCTAGATCTTTTTGAAATTGCAAAAAATTCGTTGGAGTTAGTGCGCTCTCAAGCCAATCGCGAACAAGTTAGTTTAGAAATTCATGCCGATTCGGTTTTCATGAATGCTGATCGAGTGGAAATTGAACTCATTTTTTCCAACCTACTGACTAATGCAGTTAAATATAATCGTCCAGGAGGAAAAGTTATAGTACGCATAATACCTACCAAATCACACATTTCCATTCAAATAGAAGACACCGGCATTGGCATGAATCAAGAAGAAACCAAACGTCTTTTTCAAGATTTTGTACGTATTAAGAACGAGAAAACGCGCATGATTCCCGGTACTGGACTAGGACTTTCTACCGTTAGCAAAGTAGTATCGCTTTACAATGGAAAAGTGGAACTAAATAGCAAACCAGATCAGGGAACTATTATTGAGATCTTGTTCCCACTATAGGTACGTTAGTCGTATATTTGCCACATTGACTTGTTCTTCTTTTTGCGTCATTAACATGGACATCTTTCCCATTATCAAATTTCGGGGGTTTGCCATGTTGAGCGACAAAATGGATTTTGAAAGTATCTCTATCGATGTCGCTGAAATAGAAGTGCTTCGCAAAGAGGCTAATCAACTCGAGATTGAGCTACGTGAACTAAAATACGAGCTTTCCGAGCAATCTAACGAGTCAGAGAAACTGCGCTCTTACACATCATCGATGGACAAAGAAAATGCTCTGATTCGTGAACAGAATATTCAAAAGGATCAGGAGATTCGTTCTCTGAAATTAGAAAACAAAAGAAAGGATCAAAAAATAGCCACGCTGGTAGAAAAAGAGATGGAGCTGAGCCTTCGATGTATGCGTTTAGCTTCTCAACTGGCGGAACGCGATTCGCAAATTATTGCTCTGTCGCATCGGTTTGAATCATCAGAAATTAGGTCCGAACGAAGAAATTAGAACACAAAAAATAAAAAGGAGCGAGATTAGTCTCGCTCCCGACCTACCGAAATGCTCGCTTTCCAGCGACGGCAGTCTTTCCACTTCTTAACCAGGAATAATAAGGCCGTCTTTCTCAAGGCTCCCCAGAATTTTCGCGGCAACGGAATCAGCGGAACCAATTCCATTCGTTGATAAGGTATCTACCGAAGTTTTCAAAGTTGCTCTCCAAACAGCTCCCTCACACTTCGACTCACAGAGCACCATATTAAATGAGGCGCCAACATCCATTGAGATCCCATTATGTATATGAGTTTCTTTACCAATTTGAACAATACTGAGAACATGATTTGGTTGAAACGACCGAATTTCTGAATCAATGGTTTTTTTCTCATCAAGCCCAAGCGTATCATACACATGAATAGAACCAGCTACTGATCGCTTTTTTAAACTCGAGGATAATGTCTTTTTCAATTCGTTATAAAACTTAGTCGACTCAGAATCGCTACTAGAAAGAATGATATATAATCGATCTAATTTTTTTGAATACCCTTTTCTAACATTTGATTCGATTTTATTATGAACACAATGATTCCAACAGCAGCTAATCTAAATAGACTTGCATTGTCCGCCTCACGCCACATGCCCTACTAAATCGTATTCAGCAGTCTGAGTGATTTCCACCTCGACGATTTCACCTGGATGCGCCTCGCCGTCATTTAGGTAAACAACTCCATCAACTTCTGGAGATTGGCCAGAATGCCGACCTACCAGAAGATGCTCACTTTCTGGCGACACTCCTTCTACCAGCACCGGAATTCGCTGCCCCTGATAGGTACGATTTTGGTCCCGACTAATCTTGCGCTGCAATGCCATAATCTCGCGACGCCTTCTAGCGATTGTTTTTGCGGAAATTTGCCCTTCCATTTGTGCGGCAAGCGTTCCTTCCTCGGCACTGTATTCAAAGCATCCTAATCGTTCGAACTTCTGTTCTCTCACAAAATCCAACAATTCTTGGAATTCTTCTTCACTCTCGCCAGGCAATCCAACTATTAACGACGTCCGTAATACTATTTTAGGTATTCGAGCCCTGAGTTTTGACAACAGATTTCGAATAAAAATAGAATCATTCCCCCTACGCATACGGCGCAAGAGATTATCATTGATATGCTGAATAGGAATATCGAGGTATTTAACAATTTTATCTTCTTCCGCGATTACATTGATTAGTTCATCAGGAAAATCTCGCGGATAGGCATAGTGTAAACGTATCCATTGTGGTCCATCAATCGCACAAATTTCACGTAGAAGAGTGTGCAGTTTTGGTCGATTTGGCAAATCATGTCCATACGCCGTCAAGTCTTGAGCCACTAAATTGAATTCTACGCATCCGCTGTCTGCCAATTGCCGCATTTCAGCTACAATATCTTCGATGGGACGCGAGCGCTGCGGTCCCCTTATTTGGGGAATAATACAAAAAGCGCAGGCATTGTCACACCCTTCGCTTACCTTAATATAACTTGTATACCAAGGCATAGAGTTGAGGCGTGGAGTATTAGCATCGTGAACATATTCGGGGTCGGGAAGAAATGCTCGTGGGGCACTATCATCAGCCAGTAAATCTCCTAATTGCGCATAAGCGCCAGTTCCTAGGAAATGATCTACTTCCGGCAATTCTTTTAAAAGTTCTTCAGAATAACGCTGCGCAAGACAACCAGCTACCACTAGAGTTTGGCAACACCCTTTCTTTTTCAGCTCAGCCAATTCCAGAATTGCGTCAATGGATTCTTGCTTGGCGTCATGAACAAAAGCACAGGTATTCACCACAATTACTTGCGCCTCTTGCGGGTGAGCTACCAACTCAAAATCGCGCTCCATCATGGTTCCGAGCATTACTTCGCTATCCACTCGGTTCTTTGCGCAGCCTAAAGTCAGTAGATATAACGTTCGTTTTTTTTGGGGGCAAGATTTCATGATGAGCACTAAAAAGAAAGGCCGACCGCTCGGCGTATCTGTTCCATTAAGGGAGCGGCAATGCTAGACGCACGGGTTGCCCCTTGCTGCAATAGCTCTTCTACTACTCCTTTATTTCGCTGCAACTCGGCCCTACGCTGTCGCGCCTCGTCAAAATGGGCATGAAAAGCAGCCAGTAATCTTTTTTTATATTCACCGTACCCTACCCCGCCTTTGCGAAAGCTTTGCTCTATTTCTGCTAATTCTTGCCCAGAAAGAAACAATTTAAGCAATTGATACACTGTATTTTTTTCAGGATCTTTGGGGTCTGCAACCGGAATAGAATCAGTCACAATGCCCATGATTTGCTTTTTGACTACTTTGTCTTCGGCAAATAGTTCGATAACGTTACCATAACTCTTAGACATTTTCTGTCCATCTACTCCGGGAACCGTAGCAGTAGACTCCAAAATAATCGGAGATGGAAGCCTCAATATTCCCGGAGTATTACCATTAAGACCTTCGGGATCTTGAGGATTATATCCTTGCACGTAGATAGAATTGAATTTAGTAGCAATATCACGTGTGAATTCTAAATGTTGTTTTTGATCTTTTCCTACTGGAACTTGGTCACTTTGGTACAGCAAAATATCAGCCGCCATTAATACTGGATAAGAAAAAAGGCCTACGTCGGGAGCCACACCCCGAGCTACTTTGTCCTTGTAACTATGCCCACGTTCCAAAAGAGCCATGGGGGTTACCGTGCTGAGAATCCAAAGAAGTTCGGAATGAAAACACACGTCTGATTGGCGAAACAGAATGGCACGCTGTGGATCAAGCCCCAAGGCTAGATAATCAAGAGCAACATCCAGCGAATACTGGCGCAACGCCCCGGCATCTTTTAGGGTGGTCATGGCGTGAAGATCGGCGATGAAATAAAGAGCCTCTCCTTTGTTTTGCATCTCCACGAATTGCCGAATAGCACCAAAATAATTACCCAAATGTAGTTTGCCCGAAGGCTGCACTCCCGATAAGATTCTCATGTGCTGTTTCACTCTAGTATTTGCCTGGTATGGTTTTGAATCGCAAGCGATGGGTGCATACCACAAGCTAGCACAGATTAACAGCGAAGCGTCACAGATTACTTCAAACAGCCCACGTCAGTTTTGGTAAGCGCCACCACTCTTTAGCTAGCCGAGGCTCCAGGATGTCATGTTTCCATTGCGGTATGACGTACGCTATGCTTTTTTGGAATAAATTTTTGAAATCTATAAAAAGGGATATCTACATGCCTATTTCTAGAACCACCAATCCTGGAATTCGTATTGAGGAATCTAGTAGAGACCGTAACTATGGAAAAAAAACAGCAAGTGCACTACAGCAGATAAAACAGGGATCGTCTGGGAGAAAGCTTCTAGATGATATTAGCCACTATTCGTCAGGAGGAAAAAAAACCGTAACTATACGAGACGCCGGCCCACATGGAGCAGTGTATACACGGCCCGAATCGGGTGGTTCTTCTAGCAGTTTTTGGCCTTTTACAAAAAGCAAGAAGGGCAGCAGCGCTTCGACGCATTGGTCGCCAGACCAGGGAATGAGCATTGATAGCAGTGGAAAAGCAAGTCGAGTGCCAGGAAACTCGGAAGATTCCTTCATAAGTTTAGGCCACGAATTGGTTCATGCGAAAAACATTATGAGGGGAACCGATGCGGGGTATGAAGGAAGCAGAACAGACCCATCGACTCCTCTGGGAATGGAAGAGTGGAGGGCAATAGGACTTGGCGAGTACTACAATCGCTCCCCTTCAGAAAACTCCATCAGAACAGAGCATGGCAAAACTCTGCGAACTTCTAGCGAACAAGCCACCAGCGTATCGAGGCATAGCTACTCCGACAGCAGCAGCAGCAGCTAATCTTAAATGGACGTGCACTGTCATCTAGACCTCAAAGACCTGGAAATGGCGTTTCTTTTCTTTCCATAGTACTTCCATGGTGACGTTGTGCACCGGTTGTCCCCGGGGGGTTTTTGCTTCCCCCTGCCCCTTATGACAATGACCATGGACCGCCAAGGTTATGCCAAATTTGTCCATGGGCTCTACCAGCCGGGAACATCCCAGAAAAGGCATTATTTCCGGATGCTCGCCGTTTGCGGTGCCTTTAATGGGTGCATAATGAGTAAGCGCTATACGCAAAGGAATACCTTGTATTCTGGCCAGTGCGGTTTCTAATTTTAGCGACTCATTGACCGCCTCTAATACGAATTGTTTTATTATTTGTTCTCCCCAAGGCTCCAAGGTTGCTTTATCAAACCCTCCGCAAAATCCTTTTACTCCAACTATGCCTACTCGCTTTTTGTACACAAAGGAATCGCCATCCAAAACATGAATTTTTCCCCGGGTTAAAACATGGGTAACCTCTCCCGCCCGACCCTGTTCAAAGTCATGGTTTCCCAAGACTGCTATTTTGGGAACCTTCACTACCGATAATTCTTCAACAATTTGTTCCGCCTCTTCTGGCAGTCCTCGATGGGTTAGATCACCAGCGAGCAACAAAAGATCAGCTTCCTCGTTGACTGCGCGAAGAAATCGCCGCAATCGACCAGAATGATCTAGGCGTGCATGTAAATCACCAACCGCTGCAATTCGTATGGGGTCATCTCCCACTGGTTCGTTTTCTGTTTTCTTAGCTGGCCTGCGAGAAATTTGCGACATTCTCTCTTACCCGCTGCGGTAGGTTTGCCACGCCGGAACTTCTCGACTGCGCGCATCGCTGAGCCCCCGCCGAATATCAACTTCGTATTGGCAGCTAGATAACAACGTACCCCTACACAAATCTTCCTCGCCCGGTACAACTTGGCGACGACTTTGGTTCAGCAACTCGTCGATCACCCATAAAGGTATTTTGTCTCTCTCTCCTGGAAAGCTGAACTGGAATAAAAGCAAGTGTGACAGCAAAACTTCCGGGTGCTCGCGCATTCTTTCCATTAAAAACCACCAGTCCAGATCTTGCGCGCAATAAAGCAGTAGGTGATGAACATCGGCCCCATCGTAGCGCTCCCTTTCCATTACATAGGATTTGGACCAGATAATTTCCTCCGGAGGGGCTAATAGTACTGGCACTCCCATTACCACTGCCGGCCTGGCGCGGATAAACCATCTTTCGTCTACTTCGGCCACTCCGTTTCCGGAAGAAAAAATGACGTCTACCAATTCTCCGTCATCCGCAAATCCTTTGCCCAACCAAAGTTGGTCAGTCATTTCCACTCGGAAACCAACTCTTTCCAAACTTGCAAGAATTTGGGGGGCATCCGCCCGTCGACAAAATATGTCTAAATCTTTGGTGTCACGATAGATACCAGTATATTCGCGCATGGCATAGGCGCCAGCCACCAAGAAAGGAATGCTATCGGAACGCAATGCCTCCAAGGCGGCTTTTCGCGCGGCTACTTGTGCGGCAGAATCATGATTTTCAGAAAAACGAGTTTCCCGGTAGGGCACCGCATTTTGTTGGTCTCTTTTATCGCTTTCCTGAGATGACGACAGACTTTCGGAGCAATGTTTGCTGGTCAAGGCATCCCCCTTTGTCTCATTCCTGAAACATACCCATCGTCTCTTATTTGCGCACTTCTTGAGTTCAGTCAGACTTGAGCAAATCTTTGCAAATTTGTTCCCAAACCTCCCAAACTTTTTGTTCCAATGAGCTTAGGTCACCGGAGTTATCTAGCAACCAATTAGCCCGGGTAAGCTTTTCTTCCCAAGAAAGCTGTGCTGCCATACGTGCACGAGCTTCCTGTTCGCTATATTTATTGCGCGCGGCTAATCGGTGTATTTGATTTTGCTCGGAAGCACCTACCAATAAGACTCCGTCAACCAACGATTCTAAATTTTCTTCCAAAAGAGTGGCCGCCTCAAAAACGCCAAGGCGAAAATTCTGTCTTTCCCACTCTTGCTTACGCAATTTGTACAACTGCGCTAAGCGAGGAAGAACCAGGTCAGTTAGCTCACGCAATTGTTGGTGGTCGGAAAAAACAATGGTTCCTAACCGAACACGGTCAATAGAACCACTAGGGGAAACTACTTCTGGCCAGCGATGAATAATGTCTTGGTATGCGGGCTGTCCGGGGGCCATTGCTTCACGGCTCAGGCTATCGGCGTCCACCACGGGAATACTTCGGCTCGCAAGAATGCGCGCTACTGTACTCTTTCCCGAGGCAATTCCTCCGGTTAGCCCTACTACTTTCATAGACACCTTGTCTTTGGCACATCCCAATTCAAATAATGTTTCACCAGATATTCCGCGGTCTGAATAGCTCCTTTAGCGGCTCCCAGCTTGGTATTATGCGCCAAGCAGACGTACTTAATTCCGTTACCAAGCACCGATTCTAGCCGCAAACGACCTACCGTAGTGGTCATTCCTCCGCCACGCTCTCGATCTAGTCGAGGTTGCGGACGAAAAGGATCATCTAGTACTTCGATCAAATTTTTTGGCGAGCTAGGCAATCCTAAATTGATAAAATCCTTCCCAAATTCGGTCATCGCCTTCTTAATTTCTTCTGGACTTGCCGCCTGCTCAGTTTCTACCACTGCGCTAACCAGATGACCGTCTAATACCGGAACCCGGGTACAAGTAGCGGAAGTGGTAAATGAGGCAGGAGCGATGGTTGCGTTTGCGTTGGCTTCTTGCAGAATTCCCAGAATCTTCTGTGGCTCGCTTTCGGCCTTGGATTCTTCTCCCGGAATGTAGGGAACCACATTTTCCATCATGTCCATGGCTGACAACCCGGGGGTTCTTCCTGCACCAGACATGGCTTGCAGCGAAGTCATCACTACTCGCCGAATTCCAAAACTATCGAGAATGGGCTTGAGAGAAACCACCAGTCCGGAAATTGTGCAGTTGGGTTTAGGAGCGATAAAGCCTTTCCAACCCCGGTTTTTTTGTTGAACCGCCAGCAAGCTGGCGTGATCCATGTTCACCCCACCAACCAAAATGGGGGTGTCTTCTTGGTAACGAAAAGCCGAGGCAGTACTAATTACTGGCTTACTTTGGGCGTACTGAGGCTCCAATTCTTTGGCAACCGCGGTGTCAACCGCGGAAAAAACCAAATCAACTTCGCTAACATCTAACTGAGAAGCTTCTTCTACCTGCAACTGAGCTACCGAAGCGGGAATCGGCTCTGAACACCACCACTTCATGCTCCCGGAGTGGTCTTTCAAGGCCTCAACGTAAGTCTTTCCTGCGGATCGCTGGGAGGCCGCCAGCTTAGTGACTAGAAACCAAGGGTGGTTTTCTAATGCTACTAGGGCCTGCTGCCCAACTATTCCGGTTGCTCCCACTATCGCTACACGAATCATAGTAAAACTGGCTCCTCTGGCAGAAAAATGGGCCTAATTGTGTCATTTTGATCAAGTAGTGGTCAATAAAAGGTTGAAAACGTACACCCATGGAAGCAATCATGACCGAAAAGAAGGAGCTTTGCCACTCGAACAATTTTGGAGATTCAATGAATGAGAACAGCAATACGCCAATATTTCGAATTCTGGCGGTTGGCGAATTTCATCCTCGTCCCGATTATTGTGCTGCCGAGCCGGAAGAATTTGGGCCTTTTTCAGTAAACATTAATTCTTTTGACGAGCTGATGAAGGCGATTGCTCCCACTGTGGCTATTGATATTGAGGACCCGTTTTTTCCTTCCAATTGTGCTGTGCGCATTGATCTTCGCTGGACTGAATGGAAAGATTTGCTGCCTTCTTCTTGGTTGACGCAAGTTCCGATTCTCCGAAACCTTGTGGAGGCACGAAAAATCCTTCAACAAGGGGAATTACAAAAATGGGAAAAGGAGGAAATTATTGCCCAGCTTTCACGAATTCTTTCTAACCAGTCATGGGTTAGAAAAATTGAAGAGCATCTGTGGGATTTCTCGGTTCCTAGTACTCCCTTGAGCACTCGGGGAGAACTAAATAATAGCTCTTCCTCTTCGCATTCCACCGATCCTTTGGACTCAATTCTGCGCCTAGCTTGCCTACCCGGCGATTCGGAGCAAATGAATGAATCGACTAGTTCTTCACGAAAAACATCCAGTAATAAGAATGCTTTAGAGCTGGTAGAACAAGCATTTCAATCGATATTATTATCTATTCTCGCACACCCTGAAATACACCGACTAGAATCAGTTTGGCGTGGAATACGCCTTCTTTTGCAAAATGTTTCTGGTAATACCGTGCAAGTGAGCGTTCTGTCTTCGTCATTGGATGAAATTGCTTCGCATCTCGACCAGATTGCTGATTTTCCGGAAAATCTGTTTGACCTTATCTTAGTCGATACTTTTGTCGTTGCTGATTCTGCACAGTTGCAGCGATTACAGCACTGGGCCATGGCAAGCCAGCGACTTATGACCCCCTTGCTGGTAGGTGGCAAAGCCAGCCTTCTTGGTTTTGATCATTTGTTGGGATTGGGCAAAAGCAATAGCCAATTCACTAATTCTTCCGAACCTCGCGCTGTTCTCACTCGAAATACATGCACTAGCGAAGCCATGCGGTGGGTTGGCTGTGTGCTCAATAAAGTGGTAGCACGACTTCCTTATAATTCTTCTACTGCGCGTATTCGCAATATGCCTTTTTCCGAGCCTGATCAGCGCACCGTTTTTGCAAACGGAGTTTATGTTTTGGCCGCATTGGTAGCGCGTAGTTTTTCTGAAGGGCACCCTTTCCAATTCTCTGGTCAGCAGTTTGGAGTTCTCAACGACCTAAAAATTCACCTAATTACTGACCAGGGAGGCCAGGTTGCCATTCCCACCGAAGAGTTAGTTTCGCTGGAATCGCAAAACATGGCAGCACGTGCGGGATTTATTCTGTTAGGCGCTATTCCTAATCGCGACCGTGCAATAATAACGCAAGCTCGTATGATGTATCGAGGCACTTCTCATGCAATGGGTACACCCGAAGCAACCCAGTCGCTTGCTAATCAACTAGCAATTGCGCAAATGGCTAAAACAATTGAGATTGTAGCTGACGCTATTCCCACCGGCACTGAACATCAAATCATTCAAGGAGTTTTTAGTATTGCCATTGCCGATATATTCCAACAAGCGTTTCCGAAAACACCGGAAACAATAGTTCGAACTGTTCCTAATTCTGAGTACCTGGAAATCATCGTCAAGCCCCACGGGGAGCCGGTGATTGATATTCCGGAAATAACTTTCCGGACCAAAGTCAGCTTATTAGCAGGCACTTGAACCTGGACCAAGCCTCTGGTCCAGTTAAAAGGTCACGAATATGAACCTTGCCCGTATCAAACCTGCTAAATTGATCCGGTGGATCTAACCAGGTTCCTAGAAAGAGACCGTCCGCGATGACTTCGCCTGGAGCCATTTAACCATACTGAACAAAGTCATGGATTCGCCAGTAGCGGTCCTTGATGAGCCTGAACAACCCGCTCCATAGCCTCCAATTCCTGGTCTGATAGACTTGAGAAGTGACTTTTTCGTTTTGCGGCTGAGAGTCGACCTCTGTTCTGAAGGCAAAGCTTAATAAAAAGATTGACCAATCGATCAGGCATATCAACAATAGATTCGATTTCCCGACGGATAGTTCTAAACCCAACCACGAACTCCAGCTCACGCCGCAATTCTTCACGAACTGTTTCTCGTACCCAGCCATAGAGCGATTCAGCCATCGTTGTCCCATCATAAAACCGATAGAGATATGCTGTATCGCTTTTAACCGTAACAGCTCCCTCGTTGTCTTCCTGAAAATCGGGTACGGTTAACACCTGGCCAAGCCTCCAAAAATCGTTAGACTTCTTTAAAAATTGTTAGAATAGCGCAGTCTACTCAAAAAACTGTTAGGATTTGTGCTTGACATGCAGTCTCCGGTCACAGTTCAAGGTCACGAATATGAACCTTGCTCGTATCAAACCTGCTAAATTGACCCTGTGGATCTGAACGAGTTCCTAGAAAGAGGCCGTCCGCGATGGCTTCGCTTGGCCGAGCTGCTTGACCATATCGAACGCCAAGGGCTGCGCTCCCTAAGTTTGCACCAGGCACAGGAATTTGGTCGATTATACCGAGCTGCTTCTTCTGACTTGCTATGGGCACGCAGTCGTGCTGCCTCAGCCGATTTAATGGATTCGCTCAATGATTTGGTAGCACGAGCTTATGCACAAACTTATCCAGGAGAAAAACCTCGACTGCGTGAGGTCACTAGGTTTTTTGCCCGGGGTTTTCCCCAATTAGTACGCAACGAGTGGAAAGCTTTGGTGCTGGCTTATGCTCTTTTTTTCTTAGGAGCAGTTTTGGGCTTTGCTGCCACCAAAACCGATCCGCAAGCAATGCTTTTTCTGGTACCTGAGGAGCATCTTAACCTCGATCCTGCTGAGCGGGTAACCAATGAAGCCGAGAAGCCATTAGCAGATGCGCAATCGCAGTCAAGTTTTTCCAGCTTTTTGTTCACTCACAATATTCAAGTAGCATTTTTGGCCTTCGCATTGGGGCTAACTTTGGGAATAGGCACCGGCATTTTGCTAACCACCAATGGAATTTTATTAGGAGCGCTGGCCGCGGTTTATCATTCCAAAGGACATGCTCTTTGGTTTTGGGCATGGATTCTTCCTCATGGGGTTTTGGAAATAAGTTCTATTTGTTTGGCGGGAGCTGCAGGACTAATTCTGGGCCGCGCGTTGATTATGCCGGGCAGTTACTCGCGCATTGCTGCCCTGCGAAAAGAATCGCGCATTGCAATACGCCTTTGTTTGGGAACCATTCCCATTTTTGTAATTGCCGGGATTATTGAGGGCACTATTTCGCAAATTCACCAGCCCCATCTTTCTTCATGGTTCAAAATTTCTTTTGCATTGGCCACGGGCGTTCTTTTGACGATTTATTTGGTTTTACTGGGGCGAGAACGGGAAAAACCTTCGTTTTAGAAAATAGCGGCGTAAAAAATACTTGTCTGGTGTACACATTGCTTGAATGCGCTCGAGCTCATGGCCGACCTATTCGGCCGCGAATACGAGATAAATGATTGCCCATGATCGTGCCGGCGCAGTATAAGTTTGCTGTGTTCTCTAGCGACTCTCAGATCAATATCCTGGGTGTAAAGCTGGACGTGGTGGACGTCCACAGCCTGCTAGCACGAGCAGCTGCCCTTATCGACGCTAATGCTCAGGGCACCATCATGTACCTCAATGTACATGTAGCAAATACCGCACAGAAATCAGCAGAGCTGGCTAATGCGCTCAATCGAGCTGACTTAGTGTATTGCGACGGTTGGGGCGTTCGGCTTGCTGCGCGCGTGTTTGGCGCGAAAGCACCCCAACGAATGACCGGCGCTGATTTTATTGGGGATCTTGCTGACCTAGCTTCTAGACGGAGGTGGCGCGTTTTCTGGATTGGAGGAAAACCAGGCGTGGCAGCAGATGCTACCGCTGCGCTACAAATGCAGCATCCATACTTGCAAATTGTCGGTACTCATCACGGCTACTTTGACCAACAAGGCCCGGAAAACGAATCGGTACTATGGAAAATAGCTGACGCCAAGCCTCACCTGTTGATTGTAGGGATGGGAACACCTACTCAAGAACTATGGGTCAACTGCTATCGTTCACGTCTGGCCGCCCCGCTGGTGTGGTGTCTTGGCGCAACCGCCGATTATCTAGCAGGTGACGTTCGTCGCGGGCCGCGCTGGATGACTGACCACGGCCTAGAGTGGCTTTTTCGTTTGGCCCTTGAACCGCGACGTATGTTTCGGCGCTATGTCGTCGGGAATCCCCTTTTTGCCGTTCGGATATTACGAAACTGGAGTCGCTGGCGGAGCCGGTCTCACTGACGCATAGCCAGAAAATCGCGAATGTGACCGGTTATTGCCTTCACTCCACGGGCGGCATACGACAGGTCTTCCAGCGAACGAACACGCAGGGCCTGCCTTAGCATAAACCGCGGGTGAAAAAAGCTACGATATAGCCGCGCACAGGAGCGTACGACCTCTTCGGGACTCATGCCTTGTACCTCAAAGGCGGGTTCGGTCATGTCATAGCGCTCATATTCTTGGGGATCAAATCGCATTACTCCTTCTTTCACCGCGTAATCATGAAGGGGAGTTCCCGGGTAAGGCACAGCTACGGTAGCCTGCAACATCTCTGCATGACCTTTGGCCATTAATGATTGGGCTAGTTTTATGGTCGCCTGGACATCAAGTCGCGTTTCCCAGGGAAAACCAACCATGACTGTCAAATGAACATCGAGTCCTGCTTTACTGGCTTCCTGGCAACCTGCGCGAATATCGTCCACGCAAATGCCCTTGTGAAGACGGTCAAGGGTATGCTGGTTAGCTGATTCCAGCCCCATTTTGAGCTTACGGAATCCCGCCCGCTTCATTAGCGAGTAGATTTTTCGGTCGGTGCGATCGAACCGTTTGTTGCACGAAAATAAGACTTTGCGATGGAGGCCGCGGCGAATCATTTCTTCGCAAAATGTTACCAACCACTCTCCGGTGGGGAACGAACCAGTGTCATCAAAAATCTCACGCGCCCCATGGTCGCGCACTAGGTAAGCTATCTCTTCTAGTAGGCTTTCGGCCGTACGGGTACGATATTGGGGATAAAGCGTAGTCCATGCACAAAAGCTACATTTCCCCCAATGACAGTCTCTGCCTACCATGGTGTAAAAAAACGGTAGACGCTTTTTCCACTTTTCTCCGTATTGGTGGGCCATGGTCAAACGCCGATCGATTAGTGGCAGCGTATTAAGGTCGCGGTCCTCAACGGCAGAACCCGCAACAATGGTCTCTCCTTGGCGAGCAAATATATTGGCGCTCAACGCTTTGCCGTCACGTAGATGCCGGGCAAGAGCGAGCATCTCAAAGTCGAAGTCACCCCCAGTAATTACGAAATCAACCGGACAGGCAGCAAAGGTTTCTTGAGGTAAGGCGGTTACGTGGTCTCCCATTAGCGCCACCCGAGATTCGGGCAGCAATTCTTTGATGCGACGTACTATCTGCCAGTGGAGTCTGATTACCGGCGTCTTAGTCTCCATGACAATTAAGTCGGGCTGATGTTGCTTTAAGTAAGTGAAAAAAGCTTCGGGCTGCTGACCACTAGCAATACCATCATACCAACAGACCCCGAATTGGTTTTTTTTAAGTAAGGTGGCTCCGTAGGCTGGCACCACCGGATAAATATACGAAGGTTGGTGATACCACTGGAATTGACGGTTCTGGGTAAGCATGGGGCTTCCCTTACCGAGAAGCGCTGGGTAGGCAATCGCTACATTCATAGTATTTACGCTAACAGAACTACTATGGGTGAGACCAATGGCTGCTTTACCGATTTCTCTCTTCCATTATTGCCAACTGCCTTTCCACATATGCGCCAATGCGCTTGATTGGTTCAGCAAACTCCACCCCCAAATCACGAACTTCTCCGTTACGCCTCCACCAGCGAACCACTGCCTTTATTTCCACTTTCTTCATGGTTTTCAGGCGCAGGACGAATTTTATAACCGAATTAGCTCCAATAGGTTCGGAGCAACGCAGTAAGGCTCCGCCTTCGGAAACTGCAGTCATCCAGGCAGAAAGAACGTGTTCTTCTTTCTCGATATCCCACCAATGTCCTTCAATTTTGATACTGACTGGCAACCGAGAATAACGCCGCTTTTCTGCGCTGGACACTAACATGGCTCTCATCCCCTGTTAGAGTGAGAATCGATCTAGAATCTATTCTCTCCATAAACAGGCGAACGCTTCAAGGGCAGCTCCACTTGGTTTCGCTTAAGGCGCCAACACTTTGCTAACCGGAGCAAAACTAGTGCGATGTTCGGGACACGCGCCTAGCCGCTGCAGAGCGGCACAGTGTTCTGGCGTAGGATACCCTTTGTGCTTTTCAAACCCGTATCCCGGATACTTCTTGGCCAATTCGCCAAGCATTCTGTCGCGAGCAGTTTTTGCCAAAATACTGGCTGCGGCGATGGTTAGAGAAAGGGCATCACCGCGAATAATTCCTTGTTGGGATATTGTGATGTCGGGAATAGTGCGCGCATCGGTTAAAATATAGTCTGGCATTACCATCAGACCATCTACCGCACGCTTCATAGCCAGCAAAGAAGCTTGGTAAATATTTAGCGAGTCAATTTCGCCTACGGTGGCCATTGCTACGAACCAAGCAATCGCGTTCTGCTTAATTTCTTTCTCTAAAGACTCTCGTTTTTCGGAGTCGAGTTTTTTGGAGTCATCGATCCCACGAGGACAGAAGTCATGAGGAAGAATACATGCGGCGGCCACCACTGGCCCTGCCAAAGGCCCCACTCCGGCCTCGTCTACTCCAGCAATATGGCCTACTCCTCGCTTCCAAAGCTGGTGCTCCCAGCGCAAAAGATTTTGCAACCTTTCATTCTCCGCCTGCTCTCTTTTTTGCCGTTCTTCCCATCGCTCAACCAGAGCACGCGCACCTTTGCGCGAATCAGCTCGCAGGGAGCTGATCCAACCAACCGGCCAAGAATCCTCATTATTGTCAAAATTTTCAAAACAACGTTTCAACTCGGAAAGACTCAGTTTGCTAGTATCTTCCATCTTCATACCCCAACCATAAACGATTTCTACTGCAAAGGCTGGTTAGCAACTAGCGAAAACTACACTCTATTAGCAAATGTTCAGACTTGCCCTGCCAGTAGAATAAGAATAGACCACCCTTACTATGACCAAGCGAATTCTACTAGTGGAAGACGAAACTACTTTAGCTCACGGCCTTAAATTGAATTTTGAGCTGGAAGGCTACGAAGTCTTTTGGACAGAAACTGCGCATCAAGCCCGAGAGGTAATGAACAAAATCTCTTTTTGTTTAGTTATTCTTGATCGCATGCTTCCCGACGGTGATGGACTAGAGCTTCTCCAAGACATTAAGCGAGTTGATAACCGTCTTCCGGTTCTGATTTTGACTGCCCGCGCTAGCGACGAAGATCGCATTAGTGGGCTAAGTATAGGCGCTGATGATTATGTAACTAAGCCCTTTCATCTTCAGGAATTAGTACTGCGTATACGCGGAATACTTCGACGAAGCTCTTGGTATCACCAGAGCATGCCTACCCAGATTCAAATTGGCAAGGCAGTTCTTTCCCCCGAGCAATCCACTCTTT
Organism: Myxococcales bacterium; assembly: GCA_050288705.1. Taxonomy (GTDB): domain Bacteria; phylum Myxococcota; class Myxococcia; order Myxococcales; family UBA5297; genus JBNKEI01. The sequence goes on along the minus strand of JBNKEI010000111.1, from coordinate 16,323 downwards.
GTTTGTTCGAAGCCACTCACCTACTTACCGAATTAGAGTTGGCTCTTCTTCTGCATTTATGGAAAAAAAAAGGAAACTGGGTTTCTCGCAAAGAGCTTTTGGTGGAAGTATGGGGCTATTCTCAAGAAACCATAACTCGAACAGTAGACATATTTGTTTCCCGCTTGCGTAGAATGCTAGGTGATAACGGTGTAGATCCCAAGATTCTTCTTACTAAGCGTGGCAAGGGGTATATGTTGGCGAGTTGAATTAATATTTCGTAACTACTCAGCACTTTTATCCACGTAGTCCCACCTGGCTAAAGCATATGCTTACATTACGGTGAATTATCGCGAAAGCTATGAGGTCCGGGTCGAGAGCACACTATCCTCTATAAAACACTATCGAGAAAACGGTTAATGGCTTCGTTACTGGACCAGTGGCGGGAGGCAATTTTCCGAGATTTCTCGCCCATTTTTCCCAGTTCTTGGCGAGAAGCACTGAACGCCTTTTTTACAGCGACCACGACTGACCGCTGGTCAAAAGGATCGAAACACCACCCGTTTTCTCCTTCCTCCAACGCCTCGGAAAAATTTCCAATTCGGTTAGATACCAATAGCGGAAGTCCGCAATGCATGGCTTCAATCACCGAAAGCGGATTAGGATCGCGCAAAGATGCCAATATCAAAAAATCAGCAGCATTATAAATTTCGGGCATTTTGTCGTAGCTAACATATCCAAAAACAAAAACATGATCTTGCAGCCGATTTTTATGAATGGTTTTAAGTATCTTGTTTTTTTCTGGACCATCGCCCAAAATTATAATATTCCAGCCAGCCAGCATACCTACTGAAATTTTGCTAAGAAATTCGCAAATGCCTTTTGAGGCAATTAATCTGGCGTTCCATAAAGCTATTTTTCGATTTTCTGGAAGATCATACTTTTTACAAATTTGCGTCCGTGACTCTTGCCTATAGTTGTTCTTCCGAAATTCTTTCTCGTCAACTAAGTTGGGCAATAAAACCAAAGGAGGAGGTTTTCCTGTGCCAAAAATTAGCTGCGCATGAGCAATGCCTTCTTGCCCAGGCACTGCAATATAGTCATATTTAGAAAGTGTTTTTCTTTTGAACGCCCCTGCTATTCCATTTATGCGTCCAGGAGTTTTGGTGTTGGCTTCTAGCCAGGCAATGGAGCGTCTTGCTCTGGGCTTTAAGGAAATTGCCATTGCGGTTATGGTTGCCCAAGGCCCACCTACTAGCAAATAATCTACCGGATTGCTTATTAAATGAGCGATAAGTTCGGGATTATAGTGCAAGTGGTGGGGACCAAATTCCCATCCTCGATCGTGCCAGAATGAATGTGAAAAACCATATTTTGCCACAGAATCTGGGGAGCAGCAGATGGAAGAAGTGGAACACCAATGAGGCCTTTCTTGGTAACCAGAAGCCATAAAATGTACATGCAGATTCAGCCCCCTCTCCTTCAGCTCCACATTTAGCATTCGAAACAGATGAAGGCGGTAGGGGCTTGGTATGTTGTGAACAACCGAGAAAGTCTTCATGACCTGCACCTGGGCTAGTTTTCTTATGCCTCCGGAACCACAAACGTACCGTGTGGTAGAAATTTCGGATTTTCCAAGGCATTAATGTACGCTCCTACATCCAGACAAAGGGTTTGCAAGGGTTCAAGTTGACACAAAATATTTGCCGAGCCAATGCCTGCCCCAACTAGGGCAATATCTACCTCGCCTATATCAGCAACATTGATTATTTCGAACAAAGCTCTATGGGGAGAAATGGTTAAAAATTGAACTGATTTAGCCCCCCACCCTTCCAATCTAAGACGAATTGCTTGCTGACGTTGTTTTTCTATTGAGGTAACTACTAAAATTCGCCGACCAGAATAAATTTCTTGCCATCCCTGAGAAGTTAAAAAATGCAGAACAAAAAAGAATGGCAAGTAATTGTTGGTGGTCAATTCGACTTGATTATTATCTAGCCAAGAACATAACTCATTTTTGTATTGGTCAAAATTGGTATTTTCGCATTTTCCTAAAAACATAGCCAGGCATCCCTGTTGGGAAATTCTTCTCAAGTCGGCTATGTATTTAGGCATGAGCGCCGCACGTTCGCTCGTTGTATATTTCTCATTCCAGCAAGTAGCATGTTCTGCTGCATTATATAAACCAAACTTCCAGGCTATTCTCCTAGCTATTGAGCGAATTGAATAGCCATAAGACGGACGCCAGCCTACACAAAATGAAAATTCACCATCGGCCATTCGGTACACGGGAAACCAAGTTTTCCCCATTGAAGCCAAGGCGCGTTTTCGAAAGATTTGATACCATTCGTTACCTGTAATTAATGTTGGCGAGGGTTGGGAAATATGTAGGGTGTTTTTTACACCGTCACCAGAATCGATGGTCCATTTTACCTGGTAGCGTAGCGCCCTCACCCTAACCCTCTCCCAAAGGGAGAGGGAATATCTTGGAATGTCTCCCCTTTTGTATTCTGGACAGTGGATACCTTTGAATTACCCTCTCCCTCTGGGAGAGGGTTAGGGTGAGGGTCCATAAGTATTTTCCATAGAACTTGCTTGATAAGTTCAGGATGCCGCAAAACATCTGCGTTAGTAAATCGGATCACCTGAATTCCAGCCTGCCTAAGATATGTTGTTCGCAAAGCATCTTTGCGAGGACCGTCTAACAAAAAATGCGAATCCCCATCTACTTCGATGGCGAGTCTCTTTTGCGGGCAGAAAAAATCGAGGATATACGGACCAAGTGGGTGTTGCCTCCGAAACTTGAAGCCCCCAAGTTGTTGCTTGCGCAGTATGAACCAAAGCCGTTTTTCGGCGTACGTAGCGTTAAGACGTAACTGACGACAGCGCTCAATAGTGACTGTCATTGACTTCCCCCCTCACCCTAACCCTCTCCCAAGGGGAGAGGGAATATACTCTATAGCAGTCACACAAGGTTTTGGCGACCGATCTCCACGAAAATTTTTGTGCTACATTTAGAGCGTTTTTTCGGCGAGTTTCCCAGATTTCCGGTTCTGCAAACACCGAGTATAATGCCTCTCTTAATATTACCGAATTGCAATCGATCCATAGCCCGGCATTCTTCAACTCCAGAATACTCCAGGGAGTACCCTTGGATGCAATTACCGGAGTACCTACCGACAAAGCTTCCAGCACTACGTTTCCAAAATTTTCCGAATGCGACGGCAAAACTAAAACTTGCGCTTTTTTTATTAGCGACCATTTCAAAGTCCCGCGCACATCACCCAGATAAATAACTTTTTTCGCCCAATTATCAATTTTTTCCAGCTTATGGAAATACTCCGGGATACCCGCATTTCCCGCCATAACTAGGGCCCACCGGTCGGGCAAGTCGCCAGATGTCTCAACTAGAGCTTCCAAGTTTTTGATGGGATGTATTCTTCCTAAATACAGTATGTATCCTTCCAATCCCGCAAGAACATGAGGCAAACCCACATTGCCTTCTTCTGGCTCTGGCGCACCAAAGGGGGCAACTTGGATAGCAAGCTTGGGAAAGATTTTGCTAACCTCTTTGGCCTCTATTTCGCTTGCTACAAAAACCGTTTGGCAATTAGCTACCAAATGCTTTTCTATTAGATTCCAGTAGGGAATTTTCTTCCATTGTTTGCGCCCCATTGCCGCGGGCATTAACATTCCATGGGGACTTAAAAAATAGGGTCTTTTATCTCTCCAACAAAATAGACAAGCAACTAAACAAGGAAGCGTCCACAAACTATGCAGATGAACAATATCCGGACGTATTTGTTCTAAAAGTGAAAATATTTCTCCAACGTTTGACCAGAAGCTGCACTCTATTCCCGGCACGGTAACTGATTTATTTATTATCGACGTAACAATAAAAACCCGATGTCCCAGTTTTACTTGTTCTTGGGCTATAGAAATAGTGGGATTCCATATGCCGGCGCCAAGCTTGGCATTTACCGGAAGAATATGAGCTATTTTCAGACCTTGCTTATCGGGCTTCATTCTGGCAGCTAGCTCGTTTACTAGTGGTGGAAACTACCAACCGCAATTTTCCGATGGCGGTTTTCTCAATTTGCTCTACGTATTGAATAGCTATCTCAATTTTATCTCCCACATATTTCGTTATCGAAGCCCGCAATTCTTTTTCATCTTGCGGCGAATATTTGGGCGCTCTAACAATTCGCAATATAGCCCGACCTGGTTTGTTTTGAACGATTTGTGCTTCCTGAATGTGCGTTAGGTTTTTAAAAAGGTGGTCCATACGACCCAATAAGCTACCATCTTTAGCTACTAGGTAATCTTCTACCCGGCCATCAATAGATCTTATTATTCTTCCCTGGCGACCACAGGAACAAGTATTTTCGCCTAATATAGCCGTATCGCCAGTGTCGTAACGAATTAGAGGAAAGGCAGGGTTTAAGTAATTGGTTCCAATAATACTATAGACATTGTTTTGAAAGAGAACAAACTCGACAATGGAGAAATCTTCATCTACATGGAGCTGGTTTCCAGGGCATTCAGAAATATTGGACACTCCCTCGGCCATTCCATAGTGCTGAATTGGAGTAACTCCAAATGCTCGAAAAATGGTTTCTGCTTGATGTGGAAGCAAGCTTTCTGCCCCGATTGTCACCCATTTGATTTTAGTAATTTTAATATTCCATTGAAGAATGTAAAAAGCCAGTAGAGAAAGCAAAGAGGGATACCCATGAATCCACCGCAAAGATAATTTTTGCAAATGCTGAATATAGCTCAATGCGGTGGCTGGTCCTAAATGATAGCCGCTGAATAAGACCTGCCGTCCTGGATAATTTACTCGCCAATAGGGAGGCGCTGGTTGTCCGATTGGAACTATTGCTCTTCCCCCAAAATAGGCACACCATTCTTTCAACCCAATTCCGTGGGCTTTACGGTAGCGCCACCAAGTTGCCCATTGCTCACGGTGGGCTTTCCGGGTAACAAAGAATTTCAGTCCTGCCCCGGTTGTGCCACTAGTATGGGCGCGCATAGGCGTTAATGAAGAGATATTGTCGGGAACGAATTGCGCAGGATTAGAGCGCACTTTAGCTTTAGTTAAAATAGGCAATTTTTTCAAATCGTCGAGTGTAACTATGTCATTGGCACAAATTTTTAATTCCCGAAAAAGCTGGCGATAATAGGGTACTTGGGTTGCGGCATGGCGAATAAATTCCCGTAGCCGAGTACGGCGATACTCTTCCATTCGCTGTGAATTATATTTTTCTCGCGCTAATGCTTGCGAAAGCTGCTTTTTAAAATAGCTATTATACCGCAGACGAGCAATCCGCCACCCTTCCACAGAAACCGCAATATTCTGGAGCGCTAGCGGTAAATGCTGATATAGGCGTTCGCAATCCATTCAGTTATTCCCGTTCGGCTCATTTGTAACTATTCAGCGACCCTTCTCCCCCGAGAAAGATGGGAGCTTGCAAACATTCCCTCTCCCCCTGGGAGAGGGTTAGGGTGAGGGTTTGCGAGTCTAGACTGGATTTGTGACTCATTTTGCCCTCACTCTAACTCTCTCCCAAAGGGACTGGCAGAATTGGCGCGACTGGGTTGTTGCAAGCTGTCACTGAATAGTTACAAACATTTCTGTTCCCTCCACGACCTCTCCGCATAAAACGTCGCCAGGGTAGTAGCTTCTATTGACTCCCAGTCAATAGGGCTTGGTTTTTGTTTCCAGCAGGCATCCAAAAAAGCTTCTAGTTCTTCCTGATGACCTTTATTGGCTTTCAATGCCAGTTTATTTTTAGTTTTTCCGCCAGAAATAGTAGTTAATTTGCGCCAATCATTAATTTGCGCTACATGCCCTTCACTAATCACCTCGTAACATTCTTTGCCTATGGAAGAGTCTCCCATGGAAGTATAAATCAGCGAGCCGACACTTCCGTCACCAAAGGAAAGAGTAATAGCCATGTTATCATCGCGACTATACCCTCCCCCTGGTCCAATGGAGTGCGCCGAAACTCGATAGGGAAAGGAACCGCTCCAATATGAAAACAGGTCGATGAAATGACATCCTTCCCCAACAATTCTTCCCCCTCCTTCATCGCTGGTAGTAATCCAATTACCTTTGGGAATAGCTCCCGCATTAATACGGGCCTGCATTATCAATCCGGTGGTACGCGCTGCAAAAGCTTCTTTCACGGCTTTAGCAAAAGGCGCAAATCGACGATTGAAACCTACCATAATACGCCCTTGCGTTTCCTTTACTGCTGTTTGCAGCTCTGCTAATTGCTGATTATTGATGGCTGCTGGTTTTTCCAAAAAAACACTTTTGCCCGCTCGTAATGCTTTGGCGGCCATAGACGCATGGGTATTATGCCGGGTAGCAATAACCACCACCTCAACATCATCCATTTGCAGAATTTCCTCAAAGCTTTGGGCTACGCGCTTAGCTCCAAACCGCTCAGCCGCATGATTGGCGGAAAGTCCGCGACCAGACGCGGTTGCCACTAAACAAGCGCGAGAAATGTTAGTGAGTTTGGGCAACAATACCGAGGTAGCAAACGAGCCCGTTCCTACTACCGCTATTCCTACTTTGCCTAGCCCCGAGGAATGGCGAACTATTACTGGCGCCCGATTCAGTTCGCTTTCTTTATTAATGTCTGGGGGATAGGTGAGTACTATTCCTAGATGCGGTTCGGATTTTTCCCCAGTAATTAATGCATAAGCATCCATTACATTATCAAAATCAAATCGATGGGTAATTAGCCCTTTGACATCCAGTCGCTGGGAAGCAATAGCATTAACTACCGCTTGCAAATTACGTTGTTCGGTCCAGCGCACGTAACCTAGTGGATAATCAATGCCCCGTTCTTCATAATCGGGGTCATAACGTCCAGGACCGTAACTGCGTGACACTACTACTTCCAATTCTTTTTCGTAATAAGACTGGCGCGGAATTTCCAAAGGCATAAAGCCCACTATGGATATTTTGGCGCGCTCGCGAGCAATATCTCCCGCTAAAACCAGGGGGTCATTGGTACTGGAAGAGGCAGTAATAACTACCGAATCTACCCCTCGACCCCGGGAAATTGCTCTGACTACCGCCTGCGGATCGTCGGTTCCAATAGTCGCTCCCCTTATCGCACCACGCTTAATTGCTAGACTTACTTTGTTGGGATCTTTGTCCATGGCTATCACATCGCAGCCATGGGCACGTAGCAGCGAGGCGGCAATTTGCCCCAACAAGCCTAAACCAATAACTGCCACTACTTCCCCTAATGTTGGTTTTACTAGGCGTACGCCTTGCAGCGCGATTGCCCCCACCGTCACAAAAGCAGCTTCTTCGTCGGAAACATTGGTAGGAATAGGCACTGCCAAATTTTGCGGAACGGCATTTGCTTGGGCGTGATTCGCGTAGCCAGCTCCCGCGCAAGCCACCCGATCGCCTACTGCCAAGCCGGTTGTTTCCTGCCCTACCGCCGTGATCCGGCCGGCTAGCGAATACCCTAGAGGTATGGGAGAATCTAACTTACTGCGTACAGTTTCTAAGGCAGCCAAGGCCCCTTCTCTTTTTACTTTTTCTATTACTTTGGTAACTAAATCAGGCCTAGATTTGGCTTTCTGCAGCAAATTCTTACGCGCCAAATCAATGAGCATTCGCTCAGTTCCCGCGGAAATTAACGAAGCCGCAGTTTCTACTAGAATTCCCCCCCGAGGAACGCTAGGGGACGGCACGTCCACTATTTTTAGCTCACCGGTTTTATAGCTTTGCGCAATTTGTTTCACATTTGGTTACCTATTAATTCCGTGTACATTGCTTTTTAGCCAACACCAAACAATGGATACCACAGTCTAGAAGCCATATTAAAGCTGGCTGGCTTACTGCACCGTTATCTATAAGAGCTTCAAGCTTCTTGGTCTATGCGTATTCAAGAAGGACTGGATGAGAGCGATACGGCAATTGTCAGCAGAACTGGTTGCCTTTTCGGAAGAGCACAAAGTCGATATGCTGGTTATGGGCGCCCACGGTAACCGGTTGCTTGGAGATCTTCTCTGGGGGGGGAAACGGTAGTCCTATACGTCATCGGGTCGAGATTCCCGTTCTGGTGGTACGGAAGAATAGGACCTGAAAACAAAATGTATTAGCCGCCCGAGGTACTCAATGACTTTGACTTCACATTCTGTGCTCACCATTGCAGTGGCAGGCGCCACTGGAAACGCAGGCAAAGAAATCGTACGGGCCTTGGCAAGCCGTGGTCACCGGGTGCGAGCATTAGTGCGCAATGCTCAGCGCCTAGGAAACACGGCTCAATACTGTGCGGAAATTCGAGAAGTCCAAGTGACTGATAGCGTCTCTCTACGAGGCTCGCTTGATGGCGTGGACATGGTCTTCACTGCGCTGGGCAAAACCAGGCAAAAAGATCGCGTAGCGCGACGTACGGTAGATGTCGATGCAAACCTAAATCTTCTGAAAGAGGCCCAGAACGCCCGAGTACGAAAGTTTGGCCTGCTTAGTGTGGCTTTTGCCAGCCTTGACCATCCGGTCGCAATGGTGCGTATGAAAGGCGAGGTTGAAGAGGCACTGCGCAAATCTGGATTGCCATCGGTCATCGTCCAGCCCAGCGGTTTTTTCTCTGACATGTGGGAAGTGTTTTGCATGTGTCGCTCGGGCACTTTGTGGACTGCCGGAGACGGGAAATTGAGATTTAATCCTATCTCGTTGGTTGACCTGGCCTCGTTTGTTTCTGATTCACTCCTCGACGATGCGCAGGTAAATAAGACCTTGCCGATAGGTGGCCCGGAGGCATTTGATTCTTTTGGGTTGGCAAGCGTTTGTGGCCGAGTTTTGAACCGCCCCATCAAGGTACGACGCATTCCCTTGGGACTCGCTCAACTGGCAGTACGGGCACTTCAACCGTTCAGTCGTAACCTATACGAGTTAGGCGACTTTTTTGTTGGCACCATTGCGTTCGGCGCCTCCCGGGACAATAACGCCATCGTTCCTTCGTTTGGCACTCATCGTCTCGAAGATTATCTCCGACAACGCCATGAAAATGAGAGCAGTGGGCATTAAAAGGAGCTTTTGTCAGGGCAATCGAGTGCTAGACAAAAACAAATCCTCCAACCCCCTTTTTTGGCAAACGTGGAACTACACGAGCGTTTTCCGTATAGGCATGCTTTATTTATTTAATGCCATTCTATCCACCAATGAATTTCCAACAATGAAGGCGCTTTTACCACTACCTCGTATACTTTTGCTTTTTGACCAATACCAAATAATGGATACCACGAATCGGAAGCCGTATTAAAGTTGGCTGGCTTACTGCGCACATTCACCTGGTTATTAAACGCTTCTAGAGCTTGTTGGTCCATGCGTATTCGGGAACACATTTGCTGTGCCAATCCCCGCACACGATCCACTACATGCAAGGAATTATGCTGCAAAACTATTTCTCTAATATGTAATGGCTGGCCATGGCGCCAGGCATAACCAGAATGCTGAGCTTTAACTCGAATTTCTCCATTTTTCGCAATCTGCGCATCTAAAAGAGCGGCCTGGGCGCGCCGGCCCATCCGAAAGGCCGCCCAGGTTTCGCTGGAATCGAGATTGTCTATCTCCGCTGTATTGTGCACCCTGGTGGACCGGGTTTGTGCTCGGGCTTGGTCTTTTTGGTAACTGGAAACGCCGTAGTCCACGCAAAGTCGACGCCCGTGAAGCCACATTTCAAAAGTCAAGGAATCGGCATGCGCGTGTCCGGGCTGATAAGCGCTTCCTACCGGCCCTACATCAAATGCAATCCAGGATTCTTCGCCCATTCCCAGCAGAATCCATCCTGTCGATGGTAGGTTTACTAACCAGGGGTCAGTGACCCTCACCCTAGCCCTCTCCCAATGGGAGAGGGGAAAATTATGACTACTCGGTTTTGCTAGTCCAAGCGATTGAGCTAAGGCAACTACCCAATCAATTTCCGGAGCCGCATCGAGCATGGCATCGTTAAATAAGGGGTAGGTTCCGTCAGGAGCGCGAACTTGCCTAGCCCACTCTACTGCCTGCTGAGTAGTTTTTTTCCATTGGTCGGGCACTTGCCGGTTTGAAGCTTCGGTCAAGGCAATGGTTTGCAAGAGCCCGGCGCTTAGCCATAAATGGTAGGAAGCGGAGCGTTCAAAATGACCGCCGTCGGGCAAAAACTGCTCTTCTAATTGCCAAGATAATAGCTTGGAGCCCACGGTGAACCAAAGACCTGCTTCCCTACCGGTGGCGGCACTACCTGCGCAAACTAAAGCAATGGCATTTTCTAGCAAATGATTCCCTAATAAATGAAATTCCAGTCGCAAAAGAATCGCTCGACAGGCTCGGGCTAATTCTGCTTCCAGGCCACTTACGCCTAGCCACGCTGCCAAAGCAATATTTCTAGCGCGAACCGACGCCGGGTAAGGATGAATCGCTATGGGGTCAGGCCAGCTTTTTCTTTTCTCTAGTAAAATATTGAATCCATAATTCTTTTCGTATTCTTTCAAAAGCGAATCAGAAAGACCGTTAAGACGTAAACGAGCACGGTCAGCTTCTTTAGTTGCAAAATCGCGTATTTCTGGGAAAGGCGGCTTCCAGTCTTTTCGAATAGCTGGTGGTTTTCCCTCAGGAACGTTTTTGAGCCAACCCAGCAAAATTTGGTGCGGACGCCCCAGAATTTGCAAAGGGTGCAAATAACCAACGGTACGTGCCATTCTTTTAATGTTTTCAATCGGCGGAAAATTCATTTCTCGGAAGAAACCAAAGATTCCAAAACTGTTAGGTATTTTTTTGCCAAAACAGTGCGATCAAATTCACGACTTACAAATTGGCGACCGGCTTTACCCATTTTTTCGCGCAAAACTGAATCGCCAGCCAATTGAAGAATGGCTGGGGTCATTTGATCGGCATCTTCCGGCGGACAAAAAATACCTGCTCCCGCTGATTCCACCAGGGTGCGCGCCTCTCCATCAACCGATAGAATGATTGGCCGTTCCATGGCCATGATTTCGAATATTTTGGAAGGGATAACCTTAGCAAAGAGTTCGTTTTTCCGTAAAGGAACCAGGCACACATCAGCGGTGGCATATACCTGGTTTATTTCCTCCCTAGGCAATGCTCCTAAAAAAACTACTTGCGAAAGCCCTTTTTTGCGCGCCTGTAATTCTAGAGCACGGCGTTCCGCACCTTCTCCTACTAGCAAAAAGCGAATGTCTTTTCTTTCCCGCAGGCGACTGGCTACCTCCAGTACTGTATTTAGTCCGTGCGCCATTCCGTGAGTCCCTACATAGGCAACCACAAAATCTTTTTCCCACCCCAGTCGTTGGCGAAGTTTGGTTTGCGAAGGAAGAGGCTGAAATCTATTTAAATCTACACCGTTTTTAATAACCGCTATCTTTTGGGAAGGAATTCCTCTTTCCATTAGTCGTTTTTGAAAAGCATCAGTAACCACCACAATTGAATTAGCAGTCTGGTAGAGGAATTTTTCGAGCAATTCTAATCCTTGCACTGCAAAATGATTTGCCGGAAACGCACCAACCGCCACAATTGATTCTGGCCATAAGTCGCGCACTTCAAAAACAAAAGGAGCGCTTTTTATAATAGATATTATTCTTCCCGCAACCGCACAAAGAAACTGTGGACTAGTGGCAATTACTACTTCCGGATTAAATATCCGCCATTGACCCAATATCACCGCAGAGGCAGCAAAAGAAGCATAAGAAAAAGACCGACGAATTCGTCCTCTATTTGCCGCGGCGTAAATCCAGCTCCGCACTACTTGGACTTTGCCGTACATTTCCTGAACTAGAGTGCGACCGCGATATAATGAAGGAACTACTCCGGTGGGATGATTAGGCATCCCGGTAAGCACAGTTACCTGGTGGCCAGCTTCGGCCCATGCACTACATAACTCCGACACCCGAGCAGCCGGAGCCCCGGGCTCGGGAGGAAAGTATTGAGAGACATAAAGAATTTTCACGCCACCTCAAAAATCAAGCTCTTGGCCCTGCGGTCTTTGGCAAAGGCGATCCCTGTAAAAACTTTTGAATCGCCTGGGCTACTCGTTCCCCGGCCTTTCCGTCCCATCCTTCGGGAATACTGCCTTTTTTTCCAGTTCCAGAAACAATTGCTTGCACTTCTTGGCTGATTCGCTGAGGGTCCATACCTACAATGCAGTTCGTTCCCTGCTCTACGGTAATTGGTCTTTCCGTTCCCTGCCGCATGGTTAGGCAAGGAACTCCCAAGGCAGTGGTTTCCTCTTGAATGCCTCCGGAATCGGTAGCAACCAATTTGGCGTTGGCCATAAGAGTGACAAAATCGTTATATCCGAATGGTTCGCAGCATTGCAGCCCCGGTATGCTATTCAGGCGCTCTGCCAAACCAAAATGCTGAGCCTTTCCCCGAGTTCGGGGGTGAATGGGAAAAATTGCGGGAACGCGGTGAGAAATAGCTTCTACCGCATCTAACAACTCGGCAAATGACTCGCGGCTGTCTACATTGGCTGGTCTATGCAAAGTCAACAAAGCATATTCTCCCTTACCCACTGCTCGCCTTGCTAACACATCGGTAGAACTGCGTAATGCCCAATGCAGTGAATCAATCATAACATTGCCTACAAATACAATGCGCTCAGCAGAAATACCTTCCCGGAGGAGGTTTTCACTGGCGTCTTGCGAAGGAATTAATAATAAATCGGAAAGCTGATCGGTTAGGACGCGATTAATTTCTTCGGGCATGCGCCAATCATGAGAACGAAGACCTGCTTCTACATGTATTACCGGAATTTCTAGTTTTGAGGCCGCCAATGCCGCGGCAAAAGTGCCAGTAACATCTCCGACTACCACTACCGCTAATGGGCGATTATCGAGTAATTCTTTTTCCACCCCAACCACTACCGAAGCAGTTTGCTCTGCATGGGTACCTCCGCCAGAATTAAGATGTACCTCCGGAGGAGTCATTCCCAAATCGCGAAAAAAGACGTCGCTCATTATCGGGTCGTAATGTTGCCCAGTATGAATCAGGCGCGCAGGTATTTCCATGGTATGCAAGGCGCGGCGAATGGGAGCTATTTTCATGAAATTAGGACGAGTACCTGCTACTAACAAAATTGACTGTTTCAAGTTTAGTCTCCTATACGTTCTGTTCAAATTGTCGTGAATTTCGTACAGGGAATTGAGTTTCAAAACCACCCTAACTCGCCAAACTCCTATCTAAAGGCCCATTTACCAACAGATACTTTTGTTGTAACTATTCAGTATCCGTTCTTTCTTGGTAACTAATAATGGTCCGACAACAAACCCAATCGCGCCAATTTTGCCGACAGCTTTCTCTCCCTTTGGGCCCTTAGGAGAGAGTTAGAGCGAGGAAAGAGTGAATCAGAAATCCAGTCTCGACTCACAATCCCTCACCCTAACCCTCTCCCAGAGGGAAAAGGGATTTTCTGTTCGCATATCATGATAACCAGCATCATTGCATTCCTAGTTTCCCTGCTACTGGCAAGCTTTTTAACCCCACTAATACGTAATTTGGCCATCCGCAAACAATGGCTCGATCAGGTGCGCTCTTCTCGCAAAGTACACTCTCACCCTATTCCTCGTCTAGGTGGCATTGCCATAGCATCAGCTTTTTACTCTCCATTGATTGGCTTATTACTGGTGGATTCCAGTGTGGGAAGAAAATTTATGGCCAATCCTCATAGTGTATTAGCCATTTTTATCGGCGGGGTGGGAATTGCCGTGGTAGGCATTGTTGATGATTTTCGCGGCATGAACGCTACCAGAAAGTTAAGCGCCCAATTGATAATTGCCGCCATCGTTTATGCATTAGGCATAAGTGTAAATAAAATTACCACTCCCTGGGGGGGAGTATCCCTAGGAGCTTTGGCGCTACCTTTTACTCTCCTTTGGATGGTTGGCGTTATCAATGCCATGAATTTAATAGATGGATTAGACGGGTTAGCATCGGGAGTTGCTTTCGTGGCTGTGGCAACCAATTTCGTGGTTGCAACCACCAGTAATAACGCAATTATGATGCTTATTATGGCGGCCCTAGGCGGGTCAATACTAGGGTTTCTTATTTACAACTTTAACCCCGCTTCAATTTTTATGGGAGACAGCGGGTCAATGTTCTTAGGCTTTATTCTCGCTTCCAGCTCCATAATTACCAGCTCTAAAAGTACGGCTACTGTGGCTATGCTTGTACCCATTCTCGCACTTGGTTTGCCTATTATGGATACTCTCCTGTCCATAGGACGTCGCGCCCTCCAAGGCCATCCGCTGTTCAGCGCCGACAAAGAGCACGTTCACCATCGGTTATTAGCACTGGGATTTTCTCATCGGCGAACGGTAATTGTTTTATATGGCATTTGTATTATTTTCGCCGGAGGAGCGCTTAGTCTTATTCTTACTAATGGTCCACAATTCGCGCTCATACTTTGTGGTACCGCGGTAGTAGTGGGTATTTTCATTCGCAAACTGGGGTATTTTTCGATACTTAGCCAGGTGTCTAGCCGTGAACGAGAAAAAAAATTGGCTCTGCGTGAACAAGTACAGGAAGTTGGTGAACTAATTTATCAAGCAACCATACCGGCGCATGCCTGGCAAGCTTTGCAGCCATTGGCTTCTTCTATGGGAGTTGCCGAGCTAGATCTTACTCTTACCTCGTTTTCCAATAGTGGCATCCGCGAGGTTTCTCGCTTTCAGTGGAAAATCGAAGAATCACCTAATGAAACTGGCAGCACCGCTAGGATCATTCATATTCGGCTACCAATAGAGCATGAGGAAATCCAATTAGGCGAGCTTTATGTAGCCTGGAAGGATGGCCGCCAAGAAATTCCGCGCGCTGACCAAGTGGCATGGGAATTGTTGCGCGATCATCTGACAGTGCTTGCCAAGCGCATTTTCAATCAACGCATCCGCCCTAGCGTAGAGAATCGGCGTTAGAACCAGTAAGGTAGCGATTTCTTTACGCTTTGCACACCTTACCTCATATTGACTACCTTGATATTCGGTGCCATCAATCGTTAAAAAGTGCAATCTTGCACTTAACGAGGGACCGATGATCGCTCGCTGCCCAAGATGTGGTTGTTTTGATATTCATAACTCGCGACCACGGGGCTCAATGGAATCTTTTGTTCGCATTTTTGGAATCGCCCCCCGACGCTGTTCCGCTTGTGGCTGGCGAGCAATAAGGCCTAAATGGCTGTGTCCTCCACGTCCCTCTAAGCATCATTCTTCTACACCCTTGCCAACTACTCCTTCCCCCTTTGCTCTGAGCAATCAGCAACCGGCTAACTCATTACCCGATCCAGCGACTCAAACTCACCCGGTCACTCCAAACCAAGAATTAAGCCAACACTCACAGCGCCACCGTAGCCACCGTACAAGCCCTCGACACCGCCATTCCAAGGGACCTCGCATTCGCCACAAATCCCGCTATGGAGTTGTATTGGCTGCGCTTCTTCTAGGCATGGGGGTTGGATTGTTTTTTTACTTTTGCACTGCTCCGGCATCTCTGTTACGAGTATTTTCCTTTTAATAGGACCTGACCATAAAGCCTTACTTGGGAATAAGCGATCCTACCGTAGCAGTAGAATTATGCATGCTTAGGCAGGGTGAACAGTCGTCCGACAACTCGGTTGGCTGGGTTTGTTCCTGCTCCTTTTCAATTTGAGTTATTTCTCCTTTGGTAAACAGGTAGGTCTTTAAAGCGCGACTAAAACCTACATCGCGACGTTGAATCCACTCCAAAAGCATTGCCGCGTGTTCTTTTTCTTCATCGCGGTTGTGGATCAGAATCGCCTGCAGCTCGCCATCAGCAGTAGCGTCTATACGCTGTTGATACCAATCAACAGCATCTAATTCTTCTGCAAAGGATCGCAGGGCCCTATGGAGATCAATTGATTCTAATGTTAACTTATCAAATGGTTCATGATAGGTTTCGCTTCCCATTAATCTATCCTTCTCCTTGCCTGGCCTGGTGATAAACATAATCCCGCTAGTTCTGCCAACAGTCCTAAAATTATTCCCTCTCCCTCTGGGGAAGGGTTAGGGTGAGGGAAACTCCCAAGGTTAGCTTCCCTTGCAAGAAAAATAAGTTAAGCTCCTTTTCGGCGACGGAAAGCCCCCTTATGGAGCGGAAAGCAAATTTGTCATTAAGGAATGGTTTGACATCTTCGCTGTTGTAGGGGAAAAAATGTTGCTTTTGTTAAGGAACCTAAGCCTTGTCAATTGCCTGTCTTCAATGCAGGGAAATCTAGGAAATCTATAATGGCCAAATTTACACAGGTAGTAATTTTACTATTGTTGATTACCGGTCTGACCACCACTGCTTGCTCTCCAAGG
>JBNKEI010000110.1:0-15593 GCA_050288705.1 Myxococcales bacterium | reverse complement strand
GTTTTTCGAGTTCGGCTAATGCAAAAAACTGGGCAGTACGACCAGCAACCGGAGCAAACTCTTTCAGGCAATAGGAGAAGTCATTTTTCATGTTCTCCTAATTACCGTGTTTGAGCGCTTTTGTGCAGAGAAACTGCAAGTGGCAAGAACCTAAAAAGTTAGACGGAAGCTGGTTGCCCATAACCAGCTTCCGCCAATCCGACCCAATGCCGAACCGCTGTCAGACAATTGCAGATGTTATGCCAAAACGAAAACCAAATAAATTCAACAACTTACATTTCTTTGCTTCAGCAAGTATGTTCATTCTCGGAACAAAACCTGTTTCGAAGTAAACCTGGGCCCTTTTAGCGGCTCATTCCTGCTAAAGACGCAATAAGACCAATAATTGGAACAGCGATACAACAGGTGAGAATTAAAGGAGGCACCAGCACCGAAGCAACAGCTTTGCCAGCGCTGGTACGTTGAGTATTGGTAATTCCCACCACCACTATGATTAAAGACCATACACCAGCAATAACTCCGCCGCAAACAGGAATAATATTGAACCAAGCTGATGATGATGCATATGCTACTGACCGAAAAGTGGCGTTGAATCCATTGTTAGAGCATTTAAAAATAAGGGTCCCTAAATGGATCAGTAATGCACTCAGGTATAACCCAACCGGAGCAAAAATTGCCCCAGCCAATGCTATTAGAATATAGAAGATTGGTGAAGAAATGCCTTCATTTAATCTTGAGCCTGGTGAAATAGCTATTCCCAAAACGCTAAAAATAATTTGCCAAAATACGCCAAAAAAACCACCTACCGCGGCGTTAATCCAGTAATAAGACAAAGCTCCGTCAGTATTGTCTACCCGCATGCGAGAAAAAAAATTATTAGGACGAAAAAGAGCGAGCTGAATTGTTTTGATCAAAGCATTAACCAAACCTAAAGAAGCTCGTTGCTCCCAAGGTGTTGGCTCGAATGCTTGGCCCGATGCAGTTCGTAGACGGCAAGCGTCACAAATAAGCTCACCATCGGTTCCCGACCGGGAACACTCTTGACAAACAAAGTTGCCGCAGCGGCCACAGGTGCCAGTAACACTATTAGCTGGATGAAGTGGACATTGAGGAGAATCGCCTTGATTGCACACCGAAGAAGAAGTTGTGGACTGTCCGGTTGATGGCCCCTGACCCTCGATATTTATCTCATCGGAGCCGCAGACAGGGCATATCAACTTGCCTTGAAAATCAGTCTGAAATACGTACTTACATTGAGAACACTCAGCAAACATCGTATACCTTTCGAGTAAATCACTAAGCGTTGAGTATAGCATTGTTGGCGAAACATTGGTTTGCGCGCCTTAATATTGCGAAATGATTGAACATTTTTCGTAAAGGCCAGTACTTAATGTACTGGCGATCGGTGAATATACCTGAATTTTTATTTATTAAACCAGTTCGTCGCCAACAGGTTGAGGTTGCTTCGGAACATAATTGATTTGCCGACGATAGGTCAGAGGAACCTGTAGGATCGGATAAGTTACATAATCCATTGTCTTAGCAGTGATCTCAGACCAACGGTCGCTAAACTCTCGGCGAAGATCATTTTGATATTCAGCGGCATTTTCCTTTCCCCCCAACTTGGAGGCCAAAATCATCCGCTCTGCTTGGCTAATCGCTTCTGGAAATGACCGATTTAGCCGATGCATGGTAAGGCCCATTCGGGTTAGATTTTCCGCGGCCGGTGTAACCCCAAAAATACCAGGCTGAACAACTTTTCTTGGCACCAGGTTATTGATATTGGAAAGCCAGGCTAACGATAAGCCGGGAACCATTGTATACGCCTTGGCAGAAGCCTGAAGACCGACTCGAGCCATCATTTCTTGAATAGCCGTCTCACGAACATGATTGAAAACTGCCTGCTCGTTGTTGGCATCGATATGGGCGGGAAGTTTTAAGCGTCCAGACTGAAGATGCTCGTTATAAGTCGCCATCACTCGCGGCAAGGTCAATGCAAAATTAATGGGAATTGACAAGGCCGTGCCCAAGGTTGCCCCAGCGCTCGCGCCCATTAAACTCGGTACAGTTGAGTTTTCGCGAGAAAACGGCTGTGCTGAACCTAAGGAAGCCAGCGCTCCCCCGAGTGCGCCCAGCAGTGCTGAACGGTAGGCGTTGGCTACCGATTGCGCGGCGGGACCACCAGCATCTCCTTTTATTAGTAAATTAGCGTACTTACGGGCACTTTCTAGAAAAGATGATTGGTGCCCTTCCGCAAGATCGGCCCTCTCCCCAAAAACATGCTCGGGAGTATTTTTGAGACCCATTCCTTTCAGGTCGGCTTCCAGAGCTCCCTGCTCGCCTTGCCAGTTGTCGTAGGCATCCACCAGGCCCAACAAAGCAACATTGGCCCAAAAATTGGGCTGTGTGAACAGGTTTACTTCGTGTTCACTATGTCCCAGCGTGTTTTCTACCACCGCTTCCCCGGTCACACCGACGATCGCGCCTTTTAGGAATGATTCTATGGTTTCCTGGATCTCGACTTGCTCTGCATAGTGCAGGCTAGAAGCTTGAACGGCGGCTAATCGGGCTTTCAGTTCCTTCATATCAGGATCGCTGGAGTGCATCCGATCGTTAAGAAATTGTTCTAATCCTTTATCATCCGATTCAAAATGATAAACAGCGGATTTGGCTAGCAGATCAAAGCAGTTCTCGTTAGTTCCCTCGATACAGCAATTGGGCCCCAATTCTTTGCTGCCATGTATGATTACCGACTCCAAGAACGGCCACAGGCAAGATTCCTTTAAATTTACTCGTTTTCCGTTTTTCAGAGTGATCTGCTCGGTGAGTCGAAAAGTGTCGACCAACGGCTCCAAAACCGTTTGTTTAAAAGACTCAGTGTCACGAACTTTTACCGCGATCTGGGTATGAGGGCGTATTTCAATGCCTGCCTCCATGAGACTGGCTTCCTGCCCTTTCAAGAGCACCGCCAAAAGCAGCTTTGCGTTGGGGTCAGTGGAAGAAACCCGCATTCTTGGAAGGATAGCCTCAATACCAGGCGCACGTTCACGCCCAATCGCATGGCCAATATGATCAAGCAAACCAGTCTTATTGATAGTCAGCTTCTCGTCATTCGCATGGGGTTCCAGAGTCATTAATCGGTAGGGATTTTTAGTGGGTGGAAGTTTGCCTTTTTCCAGATGTCCTTGAAATTCCTCCTGAGAAATGGGCTGGGGCTGAAACTTTGAATGCGCACGTAAACCATTGGCCAATGCGCGCGAGCCACGAGAAAATAGTGAGCCGGAAATGCGCATTTCACGGCACATTGCATCGGCTTCCGAAGGCCCTACATCGAGTTCTAATTTTGCAGCACGTCCAGTAACGGTGTTACTAAAAAATTGCCTGACGTTTTTCTCTTTTCGAAACTTTGCCGCTTTCGCAGCTTCTTTGAATCGATCGACAACCTGCTCCATGAGCTGTTCGGCAGAGCCGGCTTCACTTTTTTTACCGTTTTTCTCCCCGGAAACTCCCTCTTCTGGTCTTTTTATTGACTCCGCCGCACTCGCCGAGTCATCGGTTTTACTAAAATCGGCATTAGCCAGAATCTGCACGACAACCTGCGGTTCTGGTTTAGCGTTCATAGGCCATTTGAGCGCCGCGGAAAGGGGGTAATCTAAGGCGTCGGCCGCCGCGTCCATAAACTCGGGCTTATGGCGCAACGCAAAAAACACCTTGGCTTTAATCTCTATGGGATCAAGTGGGTTTCCTTCCCCATCAACAATTTCTTGTAAATTGGTTTTTTGAATCAGTTTTTCCATAAGCTGCCGCGCCTTCTGGCTTTGCGCTTTTTTGTCGGCAAGTTGTCGTTGCTCAGGCGTGGAATTATTAAATTGCCGTGATAGGCGGTTGTATCCCGCGCGCCCTAACGTAACTGCCCCTTTGACCGGTAGCAACGGTAACGTAGCCAGACTACTAAGATCTAGGGCAATGCCAGCGGCAGTTTTTCCACTAGTCTCTATCCAAGCGGGAACGCGAGATTTGCCGCGCGGCTCGTTATGATCCAAATCGTCTTTGAGACCTTGTAGTGGGGCATCGTCGGAGAAAACCGACTGTCCAGCCTTCTCTACATGTTCTCGATTGAATGGCTGGTTTTCCTGATGAATAGTCAGACCAGAAAGCCTGAATTGATCTGCGACCGGTTTTTTTGGCAAATTCTGTTCTTGCTGTGTAACCAATGACCCCTGCTCACGCGAAGGCACACGATGCAACATATTGGAATTAATCATTCAAAGTCCCCAATTACCTTTATTAATCCGGTCTAGTACTCCAAACAGAAATTATGAATATTTTTTGGAGCTACATAGGCATGTTAAGAAGAGAAGAAATAGGGCGTACTTACTTCCTTAGCACCCACCGGCATAGCTATAACACGAACGCCAATGAACGCAACTACATTTCATGAACCATTTAATAAACCGCTACTTTAACGACCATTAGATGCCCAAATAGATCTTAAGCTTGCCAAAAAAGAATGACTTAGGTAAATTGCCAATAATTTCAGCTTCGGAACACGGTGAAACTCCGTGGCGGTCCCGCCGCTGTAATCGGGGACACACTTCCTTTTGGCGAAAAGCCAGCCACTGTTTAGGACAACCTAAATGGGAAGGCAGGAAGAGGTGGATGATCCGATAGCCAGAAGACGGGCTGAAATTGCATGAATCGGCCGGGTCTCATGGCAAAGGACCTGGTAAGACCGCGGAAGGTTCCAGAAGACCAGGGGGTCTTCAGAATTTACCTTTGCACTTACAACGGAGTCGAACATGCAAAGCAAAGAAAAAAAGGAAAATACTAATACAACGGTTATTGCCATTAGGAAAAGCTGCGAGGCAACAGGAACAGGGCTTTCACATTATATTTTAATGGATAAAAATATTTCACGGAAATCTAAATAATGCTTGCTCAACATAACGGCAGTGCAAATCAGGTAATGGCCTCGTCTTTTGGTCGTTTTGTCAATACTGGCAATGGCCCCACTTTCCAAGTAATAGATATTGGTCATAAGCACTTCTTTGCCCTTATTGAACCCAATACCGCATTTTGGTCACTCATAAAACGAGAGAAGTTAGCCGATGTTCTCGCGGGAACCGAAGATGCATCGGTATTAGGGGCTTATAAAGCAAAAGCCTCAGACTTTGCGCAAGAAATGAAGGCACTGCGGTTTCAATTAAAGCCATCGGCGGTTTATTTCAACCCCACCGAGCAATGCAATCTAAACTGTTCTTACTGCTATATTCCGAGTTCCATGCGCAAAAATGGACAGCACATGTCACAGGAAAGGCTTTTAACTGCATTGCAACTTCTCAAAGAGTATTTTCAACGAACTATTCCCAAAAGCACTGTGCCGCAAATTGTATTTCATGGAGCAGAGCCATTACTCAATCGCGATGCGGTTTTTGCAGGAATAGAAGCGTTTCATAATGATTTTCGTTTTGGCGTTCAAACTAATGCGACCCTGTTAGATTCCTCGGCCATTGAATTTCTCACTCAAAAAAAAGTGAGCATTGGTCTTTCTTTAGATGCTCCTACCAAAAAAATATCGGACCTCACCAGAAAGGATTGGGCAGGTAACGGTGTTCATAAAAAAGTCTTGGATACATTGAGCCGCTTAAAGGGATATGATGCCTGGAGTGTGATTTGTACAATAACTCGCGAAAATCTTGGTGAGCTCACTAATTTAGTTCATTTGCTCCACCAACAGGAAGTTCCTACTTGTCTCCTGAATATTGTTCGCTGCACTTTGCCCCCCTCTCGCAAAGTAAAGCCAAACGATAGCGAGGCTGCTAATTCGTTTCTAGCCGCGCTCGAAAGTACCTATCAGCTTTATCAGGAAACCGGAAGAAAGCTAATCGTGGGCAATTTTGCCAATATTCTGCTGGCGATGCTTGCCCCATCCGCACGAAGGCTGATGTGCGATATATCTCCCTGCGGAGGCGGACGTTGTTTTTTTGCTGTCACCCCAAATGGAGATTTGTTTCCATGCAGCGAGTTCATTGGTCTTAACACATTTTGCGGAGGAAATCTTTTTCACGATGGTATTGAAAAAGCTTTGGAAAGCGTCCCTTTTAAAAAAATAACCAACCGCACCATAGAAGAAATAGAGCCATGCCGAAACTGCGCAATACGACATTTCTGCGGCTCACCCTGCCCTGCCGAGGCTCAGCAAATGAATGGAGGAATGAATAAAACTGGTGCATTTTGCGAATTCTATGAAGAACAAGCTAGATACGCATTCCGTATTATTGCCGATGGAAGAGAAGAAGCCTTTCTTTGGGATGACTGGGACAAAGAACTTAAAAACGAAATCGAAATTCGAATCTGATGTTTATGTCTATTGCATAACGAGACTAATCTCGCTGGCCCGAAAAATAGCGCTTCAAACACTGGATTGCATTTGTTGCAATAAGGCCGCACGCATTAATTACCCCGACGCCATAATGGTTAGTTAGATATTGGAGTAAGTTTTTTTCATGCTCTAGAAGTTTATTCTGGTCGACAAATCGCCAATTTCTTTCATAAAGCTGAAATGCCTCGCATGGGGAAATGTACTCATCTATGCGGTTCCAGGAAATATCTGCAAGCACGGGAAAATCAATGACGCGGATAACTATTTGGTCCAGAAGCTGATCTAGTTTTTTTGGAAAATCGTCAGTACGTACGGCGGCCAGCAATTTGGTTGCCAGTTTTTGGGGTAGCCTAAGTTGGACGTACGTTTATCCTTGGGCGCGCTCTCGGTTACGCTAGGCTCGCTTGGCAACACGTAGCTGGTCGACTCGGAATTGGGTAGCTTTGCTTCTGGGCATGCTCATGGGACTAATCTATGATGACATGTCATCACAATCAAGCGTTGCCCACCGCCCGAACGCTTGCCAAAAAGCAATCCGAGGATTTACAGCTTGCACCACTCGTAGACCAACAACTGACCAGGCAGCCTCTTGCACTAACCGCTTTATTCTCGCTAATTCCATTCCATCGCGCACCAAATACGAAACTGCGCGCACATACTATCCCAGCGATTTGTCTAGGAACATTGCTTTGGCCTAAGGGGCTTATTGCACCATACACGCTTTCGATGTTTTACTGGAAGCAGTTGTTTCTGAGTGCATATAAGAACAAATTATTTAAAAAACAATGTAACTATTCAGCACCCGTTCTTTCTTGGCTGTGACATATGATCTTACAACAAATCAAATCGCGCCAATTCTGCCAACAATCTTCTCTCCCTTTGAGCTGAGCCCTCTGAGAGAGCTGGAGTGAGGGAAAAGCGAATCAGAAATCCAGTTTCGACTCACACTCCCTTACTTTGGCCCTCTCCCAGAGAGAGAGGGGAATTCTCTGTTCGCATGTCATCTGAATAGTTACAAAATAATCGAACCGTATAGAGACTTTAAAAGATATGCGAATACAAGTAAAGACGAGGAGATAATGCCGCACACAAAGTGGTTAAAGCACCGCACCATAATGACAATTATATTTTTTTTTGCTGGCATCGTAGCAATAACCAGTTTTATATACATACTATCACCTAAAACTCCTGTGCTCATAGGCTTTGCGGGACAGCTTAGCGGCATACAAATGGAGCTCGGCATTCAGGAGCGCAACGGTGTTCAACTGGCTATAGAAATACATAATGCCGCTGGTGGAATTCATGGACGCGAGATTTCCTTGCTTATTCGCGATGATATGGGAATGCCAGATAAAGCCAAAGAAGTCGACCGGGAGCTTATCGCATCTGGAGTAGTTGCAATCATTGGCCATCCGACTACCACTCAGTCATTGGCTGGCCTGGAAGTAACCGAACCAGCAAAGGTTGTAATGCTTAGTCCCACTGTTTCCAGCCCAGTATTAAGCGGTAAGGACGACTGGTTTTTTCGTGTTATGCCGTGTTTCACCGGTGGCGCCGAGGCTCTGGCAGAGTATATCTTCCACAAGGAAAAAATTTCTCGAGTTGCAATCATTCTTGATTCGGACAATGAAGGATACACAAGAACCTACTCCAATACTTTCCGAGACAAATTTTTGGCAATTAAAGGAACGCTGGCAGCCGAAATTACTTTTTCTTCGAAAACACAACCGGATTTCGCGCCCTTGCTTAATAGCCTTCGCACAAGCAATGCGGAAGGACTACTAATTGTTACTTCGGATGTCGATACTGCCATGATTGCCCAGCGAGCTAGATTACTTGGATGGGACGTACCGCTTTTTGCATCGGGATGGGCCCAAACCGCCAGCTTACTCAACAATGGAGGTAAAGCAATTGAAGGTCTAAAAATCGATCAATCATATGCATCCACCAGTCAGGCGCCAAGATTTCTTGATTTCCGGAAACGTTATAAAGAACGTTATGGGATTTTGCCTACATTTGGATCTGTATATGGCTATGAAGCAGCCTTGGTGCTGATTGATGCTTTGCGACGTACAAACGGAAAAGCAGAAGGTTTAAAAAGAGAACTGCTTAAAACGAAAAACTTTCCTGGACTAATAGACAATTTTTCGATCGATGCCTTTGGCGATGTAAACCGTCCATGCTATCTTAGCGAAATCAAAAATGGCAAATTGATTTCAATTGGTAAATTGAACGTTTCTGACACCATCAATCAATAACAATCTATGCGAGCCAGCTCTCGACTTCCTTCCATCGATCAAGTATTGGTTAGACTCATATTTATTAGACTGTACCTGCCGTTGTTGGGCGTCGGCTTTATAACATTGGCTATTGTCGCTCACATAGGAATTAGCCACCTAAAGAGTCATCAGAACCAAATTACCGATACACTGGCGCAAGAAGTAGTTCACCATATTGAGCAAGGCGAACACATTTTAGACGCCTTGGCGTTAGCAGTTGAGGATCTTGATTTGGAAAAAGCTAAGGTATTCATCAAAAGCACCTGGAAAACCTATGGCTATTTTGAAACAATATATTTTCTTGACGCACAAGAACGAGTAATGCTGTTAATGCCGGACGATGATAGATATGCGGGCATTGACCTTTCTAGTTTGCCTGCTATTCGCAATCGCAACAACCCTGTTGAATCTGCTCGGCCCTATATTTCGATTCGAACGGGCGAGCCGACCGTGCTGCTAATTCGCAGTCTCAAACAGGGGGGGCAAATGGTAGGCGAGCTTAATTTGGGACTGTTTCAAAAAAAGGTACTAAGTATTCTTAAAAAGTCTGGAAAAGATTTTGTCTTTATTGCAGATCAAAATGGTACATTGCTAGCTCATCCACACCAAGAGCTGGTTAGGCAACAATTTAATATAAGCAATTTAGGAATATTTAGCAGTCATCGTTACGATACGATTAGATTATACAATCATGATGGAATTCGAGTAATAGGCAGCGCAACCAAAATCGAAAAAAATTCATGGTTAGTTATTGCTCAGGAACCTTTGTCCACATTTGCTCGCTCGTATATAGCAGTATTACCGCAAGTTGTTCCATTGTCGATTATTATCTGGGCAACTCTGTGGTGGGTATTGCGTAACCAATTACGTCAACGAGTAGTAATGCCTCTCAACGCTTTAAGTAGACAGACCACTAAACTTGCTTCTGGTCATTTTGATAGGACAGACCAGATAAGTTTATTTAATCAAATGGACACATCGTCCAAGACTTCTCCTACTTTTTACGAGCTGGATAGTTTGTCGCAAAACTTCGATATAATGAGTCGTAGCCTATGCGAACGCAATGAAGAGCTTAGAAAAATTAATGAGGATTTAGAGCTAAAAGTAGAAGAACGGACAATAGAACTTTCCACACTTAACAATGAATTACAAAATGAAATTAATGTGCGCGCTCGGGCGGAAGAGGAATTAGCAAAAAATAAGCAAGAAATTGAGGCGGCTTATATTAAACTTAAGGAAGTTCAACGTTTGGAGGCAGAGCTCCATCAATCCCAAAAGCTAGAATCTGTCGGTCGCCTAGCGGCTGGCATTGCGCACGAAATCAATACTCCAATTCAATATATTAGCGACAATATTCATTTTTTGGGGGAGATTTTGCCTGCCATCCAGCAATTTATTCTTAAGCACCAAGAGATTCTTATTCAAGAACAGAAAGAAGCAGTTGATCTAATGAAAAACGAACTCGAAATAGATTTCATTATGGAGCAGATCCCTCTGGCAGTGGAGCATTCTTTGTACGGGGTAGAACGAGTTGCAACTATCGTGCGCGCAATGAAAGAGTTTGCCCATCCCGATCTGCAAGAAATGACTGCCACCAATCTCAACAGATCTTTAGAAGCCACCGTAGAGATTGCGCGCAACGAATATAAATATGTAGCAGATGTTGAAGTTGATTTGGGTGAAATTCCACCGGTAGTGTGTCATGCTGGAGAAATTAACCAAGTATTTCTCAATATTTTGGTTAACGCCGCGCATGCTATTGGTGATGTGGTCAAGGGAACTGACCAGCGAGGCAAGATTCATATTCAAACACGTAGAGACGGTGATTACGTTGTAGTATCTATCTCCGATACAGGTACGGGAATTCCTTTAGAGGTTCACGACAAGATTTTTGAACCTTTTTTTACTACTAAAGAAGTAGGTCGAGGATCAGGTCAGGGATTATCCCTTTCGCAAGCAATTGTTAGTAAACATCGAGGCATAATCGATTTTAAGACTACGCCAGGAATAGGCACAACTTTTATTATTAGCATTCCAATTTGCGAGTAACCAAAATAGCTACGCTCATTTCAATGTACCCAGCAAACGAAGCAACCCGTCTAAGATAGTATAAGGATGAGGAGGACAGCCAGGAATGAACAAATCTACTGGAATAATCTCCTCTACCCCTTGGTGAGTCTCGGGATGATCATAAAATAGTCCTCCCGATATTGCACAAGCACCCACTGCGATTACAATTTTTGGAGAAGGAATAGCTTGGTAGGTTTTTACTAACGCCGATTGCATATTTTTTGTGACTGGACCAGTAATAATTAAGCCATCGGCATGTCTGGGCGAGGCCACTATTTGAATGCCAAAACGCCCCCAATCAAAAGTCAAGGTATTTAGAACATTAATATCTGCCTCACAAGCATTGCACCCTCCAGCACTCACTTGACGCAGTTGCAACGAACGCCCAAAAAGCTTTTGTAATTTTTCCTCCAATACAGTGGTCTGCAAAAACTTTTCTTCTTTAACCACTAAACTAGAACGCCTACTCGCAGAAAGACGATATTCATTTGTAAAATGAATTGCCTTCTTTGGGCAGCTTTCTTCGCAATTGGTACAGAAAAGACATTTCCCCAAGTCAATTTGCAAGCCCTGCTTTTCGCTGAAAAATAGGGCCTCAGTCGGGCAACACTGTGCGCAAATGCAGCATTCTGGCAGACATTTATTAGTTTCTAATGTTGGCATTCCGCGCAAACGGTCTGGCAATATAGGGGGGTGTTTAGGATATGAAGCTGTCCGGTGGCCCTGGCGGTAACGTTCTCGAAGAATTTTTAACATATATCGTGTCCACAAAAGACAGTATTGAAAGTAAAATTTGCTCCTGCAAAACCCGGTTTAACTTTTTCTCCAAACTCTTTTATAAGCGTCTTTATAGCCAAATCCCCAGTACAATGACCGGGAACAATTATATCCGGAGCAAATTTTTTTAGCGCATTCACGGTGTGTTGCAGACGCAATTCGCTAGCCATATTGAGGTGAAAGCCACCGATCACTGCATGCAGTTTGGTTTCTCCACTCGCCTGCTGCACTTGAAGCAAGGTATTAATCAAACCGGCGTGACTACACCCCACCACCACCACTAGTCCGCGATCGCTATGGAACCATAACGCAAGGTCATCGGAAATTGGGTCGCTAATCTTCGCCTCAGCATCCAAATAAAACGGACCGCCAGTGTCCTCATACTCGGTCAATCGTGGTATTGGCCCACTGAGCCCTACCCCGTCAGCAATGGTCATCGAACTAGTAACCCAATGCACATTTCCTTGCGGAATACCTCCGAGCGCAGCTCGGGCTGCCTCCGGCATACCAATATACTTGGCGTTTCCCTCTCGATAAGAAAACCGCTTATCTAAGGCAGCAGGATGGAGATAAACCTGAAGACTAGGAGCATTTTCAATCACCTCTGCCACCCCACCAGCGTGATCGTAATGTCCGTGGCTAAGCACCAAGAGGTCTGCCGTGGTTAAGTCAATGCCCAATTTTTCGGCATTGGGGAACAATGCTGCTTTTTGGCCGCTGTCAAACAGTATTCGTCGACCAGCAACCGATATCCATACGGCTAAGCCGTGCTCACCGCACAAGCCGTAAGAACTAGAAGCTTGGTTGTCCACAACGATGTCAATGGTTGCTTCATGCATAGTCAAAGAACCTCGCCATTCCATTGGTTATACTTATGCCTCAGTCCTGCCGCTTTCGCCTGCCTAAAATATCATGGCGCTAACCATAATCGTAGACTCAAAACGTTTCCAAGTTAGATTTAATAATTTGCTGCATTTTGGTGTAGTGAGAACCTTTCCAATAAATGCGACCGCAGGAATGACAAATGGAGAATTCAATCTGTTGTTCTCTCACTCGAACAGGTAATTGATCAGCAATTATTTCTTTTGCAATTGGCGCCAGAAGCTGGTTACAACACATACAACGCACAAACGGTTTTAGTGAATATTGCAGCTCAAACCGTTGCACGATTTCCGCAAGTTGCCGCTGGGGGTAGATTTCGCGAACCCAATATCCGTGAGTTATTGAGCGCCGTTTAAGCAGACCACGATCCCGGGTTAAAACAATACGGTGCTCATTAGTAGCGATACGCGCCAATTCCTCATCGTGGTAATCATTTCTCCAAATGGCATCCAAACCAACCAT
Organism: Myxococcales bacterium; assembly: GCA_050288705.1. Classification (GTDB taxonomy): domain Bacteria; phylum Myxococcota; class Myxococcia; order Myxococcales; family UBA5297; genus JBNKEI01. Next base: position 2,741 of record JBNKEI010000110.1, on the reverse strand, counting down.
TCTCAGATACCGAGCAAGCTTTCCCAAGTGCACATCTAAAATAAAGCGAGTTTCCCGCAACGGAGTAGACCGCAGATGGGTTAGAGGTTTTATATCGATTGCTTCGAAAACTGGGTAAACAGCCACTCTGGCCCCATGGGGAACCATAAACGTAAAATCAACCGAGTCACCATTCACTAGAATGAGGTCTATCTCCGCATGAGGTACGCCCAAGGATTCCACGATATCTTTTACTGATTGGTCATCTCTAAATTCATGCACGAAAGCAGTACCCCGTCTTGCGGGAGGAAGAAAATCATTTAGTTCCGCATAGAAGCGAAACAGTGCTCGCCTGGTGAGATGTTCTTCCATTATTGACAACCAATAAGGCGTCCCGAGCGCTAATACGCTTCTTTTCGATAGGATATCATTGATTACTAGAAGGAAGCTGTTTTTGCATGGCTTGGAATGCTCTCTGCTTTCGTTGGTCTCCAGTAAGATTTTCTTCGTTTATAATTTCTTCAATAGCTTCAATCCGATCTTCTGGCGGGGGATGGCTAGAAAGAAACGATAATCCGGGCCGCTCTCCTGCTTCTTGCAGTTTTTTAAAAAACTGGATAAATCCCCGGGGGTCGTAACCTGCCCGGGATGCTGCCACCACGCCCTTAGCGTCAGCCTCAGATTCGTCTTCGCGGCTATTCTTTAATAGAGCCCCCTCAATAGTAATAGATGCTGCAATTTGTTCGAGTAAAGTGGGGTCGTTTCCCAGCGCTAAACGAGCTAAGGTTTGCAATCCGAAAGCATTTACCATGCGTTTGGCAATATGACGAGAAGTAACGTGGGCAACTTCGTGAGCTAAAACCCCCGCCAGCTCGGCTTCGTCTGCGGCGCTTTTTAGCAGGCCGGTGTAAACATAGATATCGCCCCCAGGGATGGCAAAAGCGTTTACGGTTCTTTCGTCATTGATAATTTTGAAACTAATCGGAAAGATGTCAGAATTTGGGCTGGCAGCCACTACTCGACTACCCACTGCGCTAACGTAAGTGGTCACAAACGGAGATTCCAATATCGGCACCTGCTGCTCAATTTCTTGAGCAAGCTGTTTGCCGAGTTGCTCTTCCTGAGCAGGGGGCAGCAATACATCGGCAGCCACGGTTTCGACTCTTTTTACTGGCGCTGATTGGCAGGCAAGAATAGTTAATACAATAATGCTAACTAGACAACGTCTTCCGTATTTTACCATAGACAAAAACTAGTGTATGTCAGTTTATTAACCATTGCCTGTTTGGAGTAAGACTGTTTGTAAATATTCAGCATCGGCTTTGAATCCTATAGCGTTTTAATGCTGCCCTACAAATCGTGCCCGCAATAAGAAAGATTGAAGCTTTTGTTACATAAGGGAAAATCAGAAATCTGCTGGTCACGCAAGGCCATGGCCAATCCGGTCCAATTATGAAATGAGGGATCTACTACTTTATAGGTAGAGAATTTGCCTAGATTATCAGTCAAAGCCAAGTGACAAATTTCTCCCCTCCACCCTTCTACTAACGAAACCACCAAATGATTTGGTCTTGGCGGGAGGCTCTCTGCAAGTATAGCATCTTTCGGTAGCTCTATTAACTGATTACGCACAAAAGCAACTGATCTTTGAATTTCTAACCATCGCAAATAAGCGCGAGCAAAAACATCCCCCGATTGTAAGGTCGTAATCGGAATATGAGTAAATTGGTATATTCCCGCAGGATAATATTTGCGAACATCTTGTCTAACCCCGCAAGCCCGCGCCACTAGCCCCACCAACCCCAACTCTTTGGCCAATTCGGTTGAAATTTTACCAGTATCTTCGAAACGAGCCTGTACCGAGGCAGTGGTCCATAATAAATTGACCGCTCCTTGCAAATCACGAAACGTAGAGTCTAGCCGCGAGATAAGCTGGGAAATACGTTGCTCATCTACATCAAAGCCCACTCCTCCTGGTCGCACCATTCCGCGGCCAAAACGACTTCCACAAAGAAGCGCGGTCAGATTCAAAAGATCACCCCTTAGCCGGCCACAATACGAAGCAGTCGGCAGAAAACCAACGTCTCCCGACAATGCCCCCAAATCACCAGCGTGGTTAGCCATTCGTTCCAATTCCAAAGCGATGCCTCGCAAAGCCAATGCTCGGGCGGGGCTCCTGGTGCCAGACAATGCTTCTACTGCCTGACAATAAGCCAAAGCATGGCCAATAGTAGTATCCCCAGCGACAGTCTCTAGGTAATGCAAAGTACGTTTACCTGGACCACCACTTAGTGCGCGCTCTAAACCCCGATGCTGGTAACCTAAAGAGATTTCCAAGTGAAAGACTATTTCGCCAGAGCATTGAAAACGAAAATGCCCGGGTTCAATTACTCCCGCATGTACTGGTCCAACACCCACTTCGTGAATCTCCTCTCCTTCCATGTGATAGAAATCGGTAATTCCCACTGAAGGCCGGCTATCACTAGTTCGCCCAGAACCACTGCCAGAATGATTGGAAGCTGCCGGAATAAACCGTACCGGCTTGAGCCAAGGATGCCCCAGCGGGACCATCCCCCAATTTTCGGCAATTTCACGTTCAAATAAATGCACTTGTGGGCATTGAGGGGTCAATGAACAATAAGAATTTTCGTTAAGGTAAGCCTTGGCAACTTCTAATAATCCTGCGGCGTCCGTAGCCAGCACGGCAAACCACTCCCAGACACTATCCATCGGCCGGGCAAACAGAGCTACCACTCGCTTAC
>JBNKEI010000109.1:0-17981 GCA_050288705.1 Myxococcales bacterium | reverse complement strand
ACCAATATAGAAATCAGGCAAAACAAATATCTGAATAATATCATTGAGCAGGACCATCGCTTCATCAAAAAGAAAGTCCGTCCAACATTAGGCTTCAAGAAGTTCCATGCAGCTCAATCCACTATCGCAGGGATTGAAGCGTTTCATATGTTCAAAAAGGGACAGTTGCGCCCCGAATATAGCAAAAACCGAAATGCGGTAGAACAGTTTTACTCTCTCGCAGCGTGATTTAACGGCATACTAATAGCCATTCTGCAGATAATCTGTACCCCATATTAGTTAATACGACAGAACCGTAACGGTTGGCTTAGGGAAAGAAGATTGTTAACCGAATTGCGGGTTTTGGTTTGTTGTAAGGTCAGAGCGCCCTGCTCTCTTGTTAAAAAGTTAAAAAAGACAGGTTTAAGTAGGCACGCGGGATTTTGAACGCGGCGGTCCCCAAAGATGCCCAATCAAGATGTCGTTGGCGTGGCGCTTTAGCTGGCATGACTGGAAAACAATCGTTGAAGGTGTGGTGATTGTTGATTGGCGATGCTCAAGGTCGAGCCCAAAACTCCCCATCAGAGCTCTTAGTGCTTGTTTTCATGCCACAAATGAGGCTGTTCTGCAAAATTTGTAGCAACAAAAAATTTTATCGGCCGTAAACAATAAAGCGGCAACAAATAATGGAGCTAACGATGACCTTCCGCTCGCCTGGTTCGCGCCGTTCACTTGTTCACGCGCCTCAACATCTCAGTCACAGGCCTGTTCGGCGGGTTCAATCGGACCGATTGGAGTTGGCCCTGCATGAAAAAGAACCGCTGATTCACCAGCTGGATTCCAAGACGGCAGCGGCGGAAACCGGACCGAAAAAACAACATGACAGCTTCGAATCGGCTACCGTAACCACCGGGGAAGCTAAACAGGCTTCCAGCGAGTCTTCGGATAAAACGCAGGCCCAACTAGAAAGATGGTTGGAAAAAAGACCGCTGGATGAAGAATTACCGGAAATTCCGGAAGCGTTTCGCGCGCCTGCCGGCCCGATTACGCATGAATCCGAAAAGGATCCAGTGCATGCTTCTCCCCGGAAGGAAACACCAGAGCAAACGGAAGCCAAACCACGATTACAGGAGGAGTCGGTTCGTTCGGCACAGGAGGCGGCGCGTAAGGCGGAAAAAGAGACTGAACGAAAAGCCATACTGGAGGAATGGCTTGCAGTTCCTCTGCAAAAAAAAAGCCAGGCAATACTGGACAAAAAAGAAATTTGGAACGCCTACAATATGCTTCCGGAAGATTCAGAGGCTGACTTCAGACGGTGGTGGGGTCTCCGACATGCCAACTCTAGGTACAAGCCAAATGCCTTTTTTCCGGGAAAACTGTTTGCGGCAAGACTTGAACACAAGCTGGAGAAACAGCTAGAAGCCGGATTGCATTCTCGACATTACTCCATTCAGAATCTTCCTTTAGAACAAAACGATGGTATATCTTCCGATGTTTCAAATGCGATCGAAGTTCCGCCGGAATATTTTGCTTTAAAATCGATTGCGGATAACCCAAAAAAAGAAGAGGCTGCGCTAAAAGCGGAACTAAAGGCTCAAAGGCCTGGCCTCTTCAAGACAATTTCCCGTATAGCCCGGCAGGCGTTTCGCGCTCGCAAAGACACCAGTGTGGAATCGAAAAAAGCCGGTCAATTGGATCCTCAAATAGATCCTCAAAAATTCTGGCAGTCGTATAAGCAGGATCTTCGAAAACATCAGGAAGAAGAAAAAATCAAAAAAATTGACGCCGAAAATAGAAAATATTTTTGCGAAGTATTTGGCATTGGCAACTTTGACGATCACGAGGCCGTGGAAGCCGCTGTTAGCAGGATGGAAAATACGGTCCGGCAAAATACAAAAAAAGCGGAGGCCGAACACTGCATTGCCAAGCAACGGATGAACAACGCATCCGCCAGAGCGGAAAGTTCTGAGATTCAGGATACTTCTAATGTTACAGATGCGCGTGCTCGCTATTTTGAAACGAAGCAAGCCAAGAAAGATGCGGAAACGAATGAAGCCAGGATCCAGGTGACGGCCAGGGCCTTGCGCAGAATGATGGCGACGTCGTTGGCGGAGCCTGCCCAACCGAAGCCGCACGAGAGTCCGCAGGGAAAACTGGAATCGGAAGATCAATTGCAGCGAAAGGCGCAGCCTCAATCGCTAGTGGATACTCCGGAAAGCAGCAACGCGCGCCAGCGTTCCGGAGCGATAGAGGAAACGGATCTGTATCCCGTTCCAACGGGATGGCAGCCGCTTTCCGCTTCAGCGGAGAAGAGCAGAGAAAGCGAGCGTTTCTCCATTCCCTTAAATGAAAAATTTTCCGATCCGAGCGAGGAACAGGCGCTTCCTGGATTAAAGTCATCCAGGCCATTGAAGCACGACGCGTTGATCAGACTGATCAACGAAGGCCCTCGAAAGGAGGAGGGCAAAGCACCAATCACTCTTTTAGAGATGGCGGGTGCTCACAAATCTTCCATCACGCCTGCCAAACGGGACAACGCCATCCGTAACCGATCGTCCATACCGTCGATCGTCGGCTCGGAATCGCCAATTGAAACCAGTGTGCCGGAACGTGTCAACTATGTACCTAGTGATAATGCCTCACCATCGCTTAAGCAGGCCCAAGCACTTTTCCGGAATATCCGGGAGGAACGAGACCAAGGAAGATCCATCCAGGATATTGCCCCGGTGATTGACAAAAATACAATGCTCTTTCAGGAAATTCGGAAGGAGCCGGACATAGCGCCGAGGGCTGACAAAAAGCCCCGATGGAACCTGTTCAACCGATTTCGGCGAACTGAAAAGCCGGCTACGACGGATGATCCGGCTACGCTGGTGCAATATCAATGGGATAAACAGCAAGGCCGTTTGAAAGCAACGACCAAAACGTATCCCGCCATTACGCAACAGGAAATCGACGATGCTAAAAGCAGGGCGGGACAGGCCAAAAGGGACTCTGTTCGTATCGACTCCCAACCGAACTTTGATCGCCACAGTTCTCCGCAGGTTAAACGCTGGTCGGGCAGGCATCCCAAGAAAACCGATACACAATTGAAGGATAATCCTGCCTCGAATTTTCAGAAAGACCGGCAAGCCTTGCAGAAGCAAATGACAACCGAGGAAGACATCGCCTCGATCGCCACCGTGAGCGATTCCAGCTTGGAAGGCCGGTAGCGCTTCCCCTCCCAAGCTCGGTCAATGATGAACCGGAAAAATGGGTAACATGATATGCTGAATAAGCCAATGGGTTCTTTTTTTTTGATGTTTTCAAAAAGGAAAAAGCATGGGCTGAACGAAAAATCGGCCCTCCCTGATGAAGAAGGATCGTTCAGCTCAACTCGGGCGGTATGTCATGGTGCGCCACCGTATCGCCAGCCCAGGAATGGCCGCGATTCGGGCACGCATTCATTATTCTCGATTTTTTCCGGCCGGACTTCGCCGGATTCTTTCTGTTCTACGACGTCTTCCAGCCCGTCTTCTCCCGCTTTATCGCTCGTGCGGGAAAACATGGCTGACTTCACGAATTCCCCCGAGCGGCAAGGTGGAACTCTTCCCGTGCCACCTTGGATTAAAGAGGCTCAAAAGGCTGTCCTGGAAAAGGAGCATCGCTCCGAGGCGTTTCGGGCATTATTCCGACACAGGGGCAATTTGTTTGAGCCCGCCATGCGCCGGTATCTGTCCGATCCGCAGGCCTCCGCGGAGGAGGTGGATTTGTTAGTCCGCCATTTAGGCGCAGATGTGAACGGAAAAACATCGAACGGGACCCCTTTTCTGCTGGAAGCGCTGGATAAAAACCACCCGCGCGCTTTCAAGTGGTTAATCCATCAGCCGGGCATTCGACTGGATGTGAAAGATCGCCGGGGCCGCACGCCGTTTTTGGCCGCCGTCATTCAGGGCAGGCTGCCGGTTCTGCAGGCATTAGCAAGTCAACGGTTAAAAGTGGATTTAAATGGGGAAGAAGGAAAAACAGCGCTCGATTGGGCAGCCAACCGATGTGACGGTGAAATGCTGAGCTATCTGCTGGACTGGTGGGGAGATAATCTGTCAGGAAATTTTCGGAATCGCTGGTGGGATTGTTTGCAGAAAAATCAACTGACGGTCAAGCGTTATAAAAGGTTGAGCGAACATGTCCGCCCTCGCTCTATTCGGGATGAGATTATCCATTACGGGCGGCCCACCATGATTCAGGCAATGCATGGAGCGGGCTATTCCCTGAATGACGGCGATCCAGAGCATCGTGGTTTCACGCCGATGCATATTGCGGCCAAAGCAGGACGCCTGGATGTGGTTCGGACACTGCTGACGGCGGGCGTAGATTTGGATCGCCCCGCTCTCGACGGGCGGACGCCCCTGATGACGGCGGCGCTTAATGGTCATCCTGATGTGCTGAAAACACTGACCGACCTTGGGGCCGATGTGAGCCGTCAGGATAAGGATGGGGAAACCGCCTTGATCTATGTTTTCCGCAATCCGAAAGAACTGTCTTTCGAGTCGTGCAGAGCGATTGTGGATCATCTGCTCCGGACGGGGGCGGATGTGAATCATCAGAACAAAAGAGGCGTGAGCGCGCTCCACCTAGCGGTGGACAGAGCTCAGGGAGATGTTCGTCCGGTCCTCCTGCTGCTGAAGGCTGGGGCAAACGTCCATGCGACGGACGACAACCGATTTACCCCTCTGCACTATGCAATGGCTGCGAAGGACCCGGCACGGAACAGGCCGGTGATTGCTCTATTGGAGGATAGTATTTGTGGCAGAACGTCTGCTGCTCTACGCTAGGCAGCGTCTTACTTCCGGATTGGCACTAAACAAGCCAAAGCTATTCTAAGAGAGGTTGAGAAAGCCGTGAGTATGCGGCAACGTATCAGCATCTTTCGTAAAATACGAATTGTAATCAATTCAATATCTGTATCTTTTGAAAATGGTAAACGACAAAACATGGCATCATTGCCCTGTTTGATGAATATTCCAGCTTTTCTCTTTCTTAGTCCAGACTCGTTTAGGGTCGCGATATCACCTTTGCTGTATACATTAATCAATCCATCAATTAATTCATCATACTCATATCTCTCGCATGTCTGAGCACACCAATCATTTACTCTTTTCTCAATTGTCTCTCCACTCTTAGTGATAATACGATTCTGTCGCATTAACTAATTGGTTATTAGCGGAAAAGCCAACCAATTCACACCGAGAGAAGACAGAACCCAAACGTGACAAAAAGGCGGCACGCCGGTTTCTCAACAAAGCAATTAAAAGTAGTGGCGAGCCAGTGAAGATTAATATCGACAAAAGCGGTGCGAATAGGGATTGAAGCGTTTCATATGATCAAAAAGGGACAGTTACGCCCCGAATATAGCAAAAACCGAAATGCGATAAACAGTTTTACTCACTCGCAGCGTGATTTAATGGCATACTAATAGCCATTCTGCAGATAATCTGTACCCCATATTAGTTAATGCGACAGAACCCTCTTGTCTTATCTTCTCAATCTTATATCGTGAATAAAATGGGGCTGAATTGTAGCCCCATTTTATTTTTTTTATCGCAGTTTTTATAACTTAGGCTTTGTATACCTTTAAAGCTGGTCTCTCGACTTCTTTACCGTCCGCTTCTCGCCTAAGCCTAAGCATTCCTTCAGTATCGATTTCGATTACAGTTGCTCCAAAGCTACCTTTGCCCTGCTTATAAGAAACCTTCTGCCCAACATGAAAGTTGGAGGCCACTTTCACCGCGCCTTTTGGAATAATACGCCGGCCGGGTTTCTGTGGAGCTTTGCTCGATGCCGGTGGACGACCTGGGCCTCGCTTCACTACAGCAGGTGTAGGCTCCCCTACCCCCATCAATTGCGCCATTTTATTAAAAACATCTCTATAAGGTTCGAGTGCACGTTCTACACTTGCTGCCACTAACTGAGAAACTGCAACGTTCAAATCATTTACCATGTACATCCTCACTTTTGAATTTAATCAGAATAACCTACTTCCCAGAATCGTTTGGTATAATCGCTTTTCGTTTGCCAATAAACAGACTTCAAGCAATTGCATCCTTCGTAGCCTTTAATGTACGAGCTTTAATCACTTTGCGTGCCGATTTTGCCTTGAAAACAGTGGGCTCTTTGGTGAAAGGATTGATGCCCTTCCGAGCTTTGGTCGCAGGCTTTTTGATGACGACGAATTTAGCGAAACCAGGAACAAGGAATGTTCCAGTCTTTTTCAACTCATTGTGACCAATCTTGGTGAACGCTTCGAGCACTTCTTTGACATCCTTGCGAGTTAGTCTGTCAAAAAACTGGTCCGCAATTTTCTGAATAAGCTCTGATTTCGTCAGTACCTTCGCCATAGCGAACATTCCTCCTTCTCTTATATCTGAAAATTGGATTCCTTCATATACTACATTTAAAAAATTATCACTCTAAACTTTTTCAAATTCGCACACATTTACACATGGTCATTTTCTAAGCGCAATGTAGAATTTTCGTGACTTAAAATGACCTATCAGGTTTTCAATAGTCAATTGGGCAACCGCGTTAAATTATCCTCCAGACATGTGAGGTTCTCGAATGGACTACGGTTGCCGATTTTGCGAGTATGCGGCGACCAGAAGAGCGAGCTTCAAGAAAACATCGGGCCACACGACGTTTTTCAAAACTCGCGGTAGCGTTGGGAAAGAAAGTACGCCAGTTAAGGCAAGAGAGAGAATGGACCTTAGAAGAGACTGCTGACCGTGCCAATTTGGATTGGAAACATCTCCAGAAGGTAGAAGCCGGTTTATTAAATGTTACCCTGGTGACCCTTGATCGTCTTGCATTTGCGTTCAAGGTTACGGTTGCGGAATTATTTAGTGAAGAAAAGCGCTAACGCTATCTTAAATCTGGAGAGTACCGAGTCCTTTTTAGGTAAAATCCTCGCCCAATGGATCCTCGTGGTCCTGCACCCAAGCATCTATCATGGATTCGAAGCCTCCATTTGCTGTTCATTGAGTCCAGGTGGCTCATAATGCATCTCAAGCCAGCCAACGACGTGTGATTCAATTTGTCGCACAGGTAGGCTGGATTGTGAATGAATTCGCTCAGCAGTCTGAGTAATCGAAAGACGTTTTCCATCATTCCAAATAATGACTCTTTCGGACGGGTCTACAAAGCAACGCTCGGCGACAAAATTACCCACCACGTCCTCACTATTGCGGAGTCTTAAGTACTTGCCCTCACGGCACTGGGGGCATCAAGACCGGATTTCTGCCACTCAAGACACCCCTCAATCGTCCACAACAAAATCCCAGGCAATTCCTCAAGCAGTTAATTTTCCAGATTGGGATTAGTTTTGGGGTCGTCTTCAAGGAATTGCTGCTCCCAAGTCACTAACTTTATTCGTTGCCATATAGCGTCACGAGTTTCTTTGATTCGCGGCTTGTTATTAGTCGAAAGAATAGCCCACGAACCGTTTCAGGAACGCGCGGATTTCATGGTTTGGCTGTACATCCTCAAGAAATCCGGTGCGTAATCAACAGTCCGTCTTTATCAGCTAGCAGCGGACATATTGACCGAATTTGAAAATCCATTGCCGCGCCGAGACAAAACGGTCAGCATACAGGTGCTTGATAAAACTGCGACTCGCGGCAGCACACGCGTTCATCCACTAAACTGCATAGGTACGGCATTTTCATACCACACGTCCTGCATAAATGGTAAAGTACTTTCGTTTGAACACATAACCCGAATTTTTCAAAAAAACGCCGATGAAGTGTTCTCGTCTTCCCTGCTTCTCACCATCTAAAGTAGCGTCGCCCCTGGCAAGTCCCAAGAAGTCGGCGGTGTATCCCTTATTTCGTCAAAATGACCTGTTGACGAAACATGACGAATTTCCTACCGAATTACAGTCAACAAATGGTTCCTTCACGCAGTTCACCGCTTCCGCATCTATTGCGCTGGTCTCGCGCTGCCCAACTGGATTTACGGGAGAACACTCGCTGATTGATAAGTCTAAATTCACCGGCTTTGCTCAATTGCCCGACGTAGTTGGCTTCTTAGACCAGCGCCCGGAAAGATTGCGGGAAGATAGACCCCAACCTGCCGAATTTTCCGATATTCAATGGATGAGCCCATTCATCCAATATGCGGATAATCGAACTCGCCGATGGCCACCCATCGGCAACTCCAATTTCCGTCACTTCTTAAACCACTTGCTCACCAAACCCGTAGCAGGAAATTGCTCCGGGAACAGAATTGTCAAAGAGCACGCTGGCTTTGCGCTGGACGAAACTAGTCATAAAATTCGATTTCAAGTAGACGGAAAAACCGCTTTCCCATTAGCCAAAAAAAGTTTTTACGATGCCACCAGATTGTACGAAATATACCCAGTTGCTTTAGGCAAAGTCCTTATTCCACAGGCGACTCTTACTGACTGTAGCTCCGCAACCATCAATATGCTGCTCATTGACCATGGATTTCTTAATATTGAAGACAAGCCCGAGAAGTTCGTCGCGCCCGGCAATGGGAATTTTCCCGATCAAGTCGAACAGGTAATCTTTGAAAAAACCGGCAAGGAACCAGTAGTATTTAAAAAAGATCTTCGCATTAATGAAACCAAGGTATTCAAAGAACTAGCCGCAGAACTCAAAAAGCATGGTACCGCCATTTTGTATATAGATGGTCACTACATGATGCTTGATAGTATTCAGAAAAACCGAGGAAAATTTGTAGCGACCATCCGAGATCCGTTCCATGGCACCCAACTGGACGTGAAACTGACCAAGGAATTATTCATTCACGATTCTTCCCAAAAAAGTTTCGAAGAAGAAGCCGTTGGCGTGTTCGCCATTTTTTTACCCTATCAGAACGGCTCATATCCTAAAGCAGCAAAATGGGAGCAGAAATATAACAAATGGAATCGATAACAAAGCGGACAAATCAACCGAAGGCTGTTCCTAAATCGGTAGCCAACCTTTTTTTTCTTCTAGGACTCATATCAGCAATCTCTTTCCGCGCCATAATTCTTGTTCAGCACACAAGTCCTGGTCTTGTTCGTGTGTTTTGGTATTTTGCCGTGATTACCAACTTGATTTTTTTTCTCTTCCGTTACCATATTTCTCTTAAAAGGAAACGAGCTATTAATGATAAAGAGCTACTTAGCAAACTCTCTACTGAACAGCCTTTAGGAAAAGAAGAACGTGCAGTCTTGACTTATCTGTTGACATCAATAGGGCGCTCTAAAGAAAATCTTAACTACCTAAGCATTTTCACACTATCTATCCTAACTATTATTGTTGATATAGTAATTTTTTTGCAAAAATAGTGTTTAAGCTTTCCCATGAACAGACCAGCAAGAGCTTCCTAAATCTCAAACCATATGCCGATTTTTCATGGTATTTCTCCTTAAGTTGGGTACAAAAATGCTGCTACTAATAACAATCAAATCAGCCATTCAAACCGAGTCGGCATACGCATGGACGCAATGAAATATAATCAAATTCATGCAATAAACTTTAATTCCGTGACAACCTCTACCAAGATTGCGAAGCTTCGGTCAGTTCATACACCTGCAATATGCTCGAAACAGAAAACATGCAAAAGCGCACAAGGTAGACAATCCAACCATAAACTACTACAACCTTCTTCGGGCTCTATTTAAAACTAGATGCGTCGGACATCGAACTAATACTAACAGCCGGAGAAACTATTTTTATTGCCAATATCAAACGAACTGTGTTTAATTAAATCTCGCGTTTTGACAAAACCTGGTCCGACAGAAGAGCTTAATTTAACCCATATTTTAGCATCAGCGTAAACACGCTGAGAAGCTTGAGGCAAGCACTATGAACAGGTCAACAATTAAGCTGGCAAGTGTTTTTACGCTAACGTTGTCTGTTTCCATGGCCGGAACAGCAGGAGCGGCGACTTATGCGGGGCAGTTTTGCGTTGGTAGAACCGGGGAGCTAACTTATTCTGTTAGCGGCGCTAGCGTCGGCGCCCGGAACAATAACGATGGTGAAATTTACATTTCATGCCCGATTACTCGCAACAAAGACCACTACTACAGCACAATATCTGGAATTGTTTATTTTGAAAATGATGCCAAAGAAAAATGGTGTAGCCTAGATAGCTACAATTTGGACAATGGCCTTCTGTGGGTGTGGAGCGTTGCCGCAGGTGATGAGCAAGTGAGATTTTCAGAATTGGAAGACAGCCAACCCTGGGCGCCGTTAGCATTGAACTGTGCGCTTCCCGCCAGTAGCAGAATACTCGGTTATCAGTTTATCGAGTAAACTGCATTTTTCAACGTCAGGCCGCCCGAGTCAAATAGTATTCGGGCGGCGCATAGCAGTGAGTTTATACATCGCGGCTAATATTTGAGTAAAAAACGCGAATTAGCCTTAAATCGCGATTGGGAGCTCGATTTATGAATAGGTACACTATAGGATTAGGCGTCGTATTGATTATTGCAGCAGTTGGGTATTCGCTATATAAGAAGCACCCGGAAGATCAAGCAAACAGTTCTCTAGCCAATAATCAGACTGCCCGAGAAATAAGACCATCCCAGTCAGACAACACCTCGTTAGAGACAATCAGAGAATTGCATCAAGAAATTGCCGCATTAAAAACCCGCGTTACTCAGATGGAAAACCTTGCTAAAACTCCTGTCCAAGACGTAACCCAAGAAAAAACGGAGAAGGCAATAGACTTTCCGAGCCAGGAACAAATGGTGCAAATGGAGCATGCCTATTTTGAAAGCGTGGGTTTTCGATTTCGCGATCAGCCTGTTGATGCAAAATGGTCAGACGAAGCCACCGAGCGCATTACGTCAGCAGCATATTCGGGAACCAATAAAGGGCTAACAATCGATCGCATTGAATGTCGTTCCTCGATGTGCCGGCTGGAAGTGCCAGAAAAAAATCCTGCCGTTATTCAGGCTATACAAAGCGACTTTCGCGCCCGACTTGCTGATCTGTTTAAAGCTGGCGTTGCTAGTGTGGATGAATCAGGAAAGCTGATCGTTTACTTGGCAACAACAAGCAAAGAATTCCCCCGCGAAGAAAGAATAACTAGGCGTTAGAACCAAAGGAATCTGGCGCAAACGCGATCAATCGCCATCGAGTATTCGCACATTAGAACAATAATCAGGAAAAGGCCCGAAACCCTCCCTTTCCGGGCCCTTCCCTGTGGAACGCTCTCACCTACCTTTTCCCTCCACCAGCGTTCCAATTACCCCTCCCCCTCAATTTATGCCACCCGCGTAACTATGCTCTTTTCTTTGGTTGCTGCTTTTTCGTCACTCAATTTTAGTTTCTGCAAAATGTCGTCTTTGATCGCGGGGTGCTCCTTAAGCCATTGGCAAGCACGATCTCTTCCCTGCGCAATACGTTCTCCTCCCCATGAAAACCAAGCTCCATTTTTCTCAATCAGTCCTCGCTCGCACCCTAAATCAAGAAGCTCATGGTTATGAGCAATTCCCCTGCCATATATCAAATCAAATTCCGTTTCCCGAAAAGGCGGAGCCACTTTGTTTTTAACCACTTTCACCCGCGAACGACTTCCAGTAATTTGGTCACCATCTTTAATTTGGCCAACACGGCGAATATCCAGACGAATACTGGCATAAAATTTTAGGGCGTTTCCACCAGTAGTGGTTTCTGGGTTTCCAAATACTACCCCTAACTTGGTACGAATTTGATTAATAAAAATAACAATGGAGCCCGATTTAGAAACTACCCCGGTTAATTTTCTCAAAGCCTGACTCATTAACCGCGCTTGCAGTCCCATGTGCGCGTCACCCATTTCTCCGTCAATTTCGGCTTTCGGAACCAGCGCGGCAACCGAATCGACAACCACTAAATCAACCGCTCCGCTACGAACCAATTGTTCCGCAATTTCCAGCGCCTGTTCGCCAGTATCTGGTTGACTGATTAGCAATTCTTCTAACTTGACTCCCAGGTTTTTGGCGTAGGCCACGTCTAGTGCATGTTCAGCGTCAACAAATGCGGCAATACCCCCTTGTTTTTGTGCTTCCGCAATTGCATGCAGGGCAAGGGTAGTCTTTCCAGAAGCCTCTGGCCCAAAAATTTCTACCACCCTCCCGCGGGGATATCCGCCAACCCCCAGGGAGGCATCCAGCCCTAGTGAACCGCTGGAAATCGCCTGCACTTTCGTTTCCCCTCCTTCACTACCTAAACGCATAATAGAACCGCTACCGAATTGCTTTTCGATTTGCGCAATTGCTGCCCCAATTGCTTTTAGCTTTTCCCCAATCTTGGACATCGATTTGCCTCCCAACATCTCATTCCCCCAAAATCCCTAAAGCTCACCCTAAGAAGGCCAAAAACTAACTATTCACAGGAGCGATTAATTACTTTGGAAGTATCTATGCTACAAACATGCCACTACTCTTTCCCTGGGGGAGAATAAAGTCTGTTCCAAAACAAACGTTATCTTTAGAACAGAATCGTTTCATTAATGAGCACGCCGGCATGCTGGTTCTGAAAGGTTCTATCCAGGAGCCACTGCACCAGATTGACTGAAAGAGCGCTGTTTTACTGCTACACGCCTGGACGCATTCAGCCAATTGGCCAGGACAATACGCTGAGCCATTTCGGTAGCCAGCTCACAAGGCAAATCATGAGAGGCCACATTATCCTCTGCTCGCTGACGATGATCGGCCATGGGCGTTCGCCACCAAGTAGGATGGCGGATAACCGTTCCCCATCTTTTTTCGAAATCGCGCTGCAAAGCGTCAAACGGTGAACCAGGAAAATAGGCGAATCGATGACTGACAAAGCCAAGCAGATTATCGCTAGGTCCGTCCCATAAAAGCTTCCAGTAAAATTCAATGCTTTCTGCCAAAGCTTTTCGAGTTTCGCCCGGGTGGTTATACAAAAAACCTACATAGTATTCCACTCCATTACGATCACATTCTTTTAGCACCTGTAGGCAACGGGAAAGATATTTTGCCGGATTGGGCGCCTTTCTCATAATACCAAGAGTATGCGTGGAACCGGATTCTAAACCAAAATATACGGTTGCCCGGCACGCACCAAGCAATTCGCTGTCTTCTGGCTCCATTTGGTCAATGCGCATTTCCACGTCTAGCCGCACATTGTTGCTAACCAGATTAGCAATTTTACTTAAAAACGCGCGACGCCATTGTTTATCCACGCCAAAGCAGGCATCTTGAACGTGTACAAAGTCACCAGCAGGAACGTGTTTTGTGGCTTGCAAATACTCTTCTACGGCGCGCTCTAAGCCATAACAGTTGCGAGGCATTTTACCCTCGTGACAATACAAGCAGCGATGGGGACATCCTCGACTCAAAAATATCCCCTGTTTAGCGCAGGGGTAACTCCAATCAATAGAAATACAGTCAAATGGTATGGGCTCGCCTTGCAAAACTACGGCTTGCGAAGGCCGTTTTTTCTCTTTCGTAATCAGCTTTTTCCAAACTGCCTCTCCTGGCCCTTGCACCACATAATCAAAGGGAGAGGACCCACCTAGAAAATCCTCGGGCAAAGAAGTTGGATGCCATCCACCAACTAGCAAAATTTTTTCTGGAAAGTGCTTTCTAATTATTTTACCTACCTCCATACTCCCGAGGTATTGAAAGCTCGTCCAACAAGAAATGCCGGCAATATCAAATTCCAACGAAATTAAATCATTGGTTAAACGCTCGATATACTCGTCGGTTTCCCCACAAGCACATGGCAATCCCAATTTTTCCAATGCATCATACACTTCAATTTCATGTCCCTGAGATAAAAGATATGAATACATTAAATGCAAATGTGTAGAAGTCCAGACTCGTTCCACCGATTCTACATACATCATTGGCGGATTCACCAAAAGAATTCTCATGACAACCACCTTTCTGAAAGCTAGCGCTTGTTCACAAACTCGATCATGTTATAGGATGATTTAACTAAGACACAAAAACGCCTCATTGGGAGGCTTTTCTATAAGAAGGGGGTTGTTATGGCGGTGATTTTAACCAATGAAACGCTTGCCTATTTTGAATCTCTGGCGTCTCATGGTTTGATGCTGGTAAATTCTCAAGGCAAGGGAGATTTCTCACCAGCAGCAAAGAATTTGGTAATTGCGTTGCATGAAGTATTAGCTGGCGGAGAAGTACAAATTAGTGTACAAATTCCCGGAGACGAGATACAAAAGAACGAACTTAATCTTCGCCTTAAAAAAGCACTTGACTCCATAAACGCCGTTGCTAGCACTGATGCCGGTGGCTATACTCCTTAATGTAAAAATGCAATTCTTCTTCGCAATGTGGAAGCAATTCAGCGAGTCTTTTGTACGCGAGGAAGCGCTTGTAAAGTCTCATCCAAAGAATATTTTGCTAGTAATCTTCGTGGGAACAGCCTTTCTGATTGCTCCCGCTTTTTTCGGCACACCAGAAGCAAAAGCTCATTACGGCAACCCCATAGCGCCGGCATCTTGGCTCCTGCTAGGTATAGCTTTCACCTTTCTATACTGGAAACTTGATGGCAAAGGAGCCTTGGCAATATGCATGACTTTGGTGGACACTTCCTGTTACATTGCCGCGATTTGCTTGGCAATAGTGAAAGCTTCGCCTCCGGTCAGTTACGCTTTATCCTCAGCACTAGGTTTAATGCTCAGCACCCAATTTTCCAAAGATTTTTCTCTTACTCCACTCATAAGCATTGCGACATTGGGGCCGGCTTTAGTGGTATTCACTCTTTTCGGCGCTCCGGTTTCCGACTCATCCGCCACCGCGAATTATTTAATTGCTGCCATGGGGTACCTGCTGTTTTTTATTGGATGTTCCAATACAGGTCGACAACGCGAAACTCAGAAACGAAATATTAAATTGCGCACCGCATTAGGAACCGCCGACCGCTTAGCCAGAGATAGTATGGATATTGCTCTAGCCAATATACTACTGAGCGTTGGTGATTTGCTGCACGAGTTACGCAATAACCAAACCACTGTCTCTATGAATTTGCATTATCTTGCCCAGGAAAAACTTTCTGAAGACCAACAGGATGCGATACATGATGCGGAAATTGCCCACCAGCGCGCTATTGAGCTAGTTCGTACATCGTTAAACGATTTGAAAAAGAAATGTAAGTCTACCAATGATGTTTTCCATTTAAATTCTATTCTGCGTCAGATAAATGACCAACAAGAAGGAATAATGAACATTGACAACAGTTGCCTAGATATTTACCTTATTGGGCAGCCGGAACAAATAAAAATTATTCTTCAGAATCTAATACGCAATGCTAAAGATGCCGGGGCTACAAAAATAACAGTGTCTGCGCAGACTGATTCCAGCGGCTCCCGAATAACTTTAAATGTTGTGGACAACGGCCAAGGATTTTCTCCTAAGGCACTTGCCTCTGCTTTTCAACCTTTCTATAGCGAAGGCAAAGACCAAGGAACTGGTCTTGGTTTATATTTAGTTAAAAAGTGTGTAGAACTAATGGGCGGTGAAGTCAAAATAGCAAATGCCCCAGCCGGGGGAGCGCAATTCGAGTTTCTACTGCCTGGCAAACGTGACATTTCATTGCTTGCTGACGGGGGGCTTTCGCATGATAATTGATAATCGGCGGCCTATTCAAAGATCCACTGTTTCATTTTTAAGGTCTTTGGTAACTTCAGGAGACCTGGATGAATCAAGCTATTCTTTGGTTTTCCGAGTGTTAAAAAAAAGCTATGCTAAGACTTTTAGTTCTTGGACTTTTGAGTTAGCCAGTGCGTTGGGAGCTTCCGCACAAGCCGCTTTAGATGCGGGTGTTTTTGCGGAGCTGGTATTTGCGTCTCTCGATTTAATCGATGATATTGAAGACAACCATAGCAATGCGTACTTGGAAGATATTTCAGTGTCCGCCCAGATTAATCTGACGCAACAAATGTTTGCCTTATCCTTTTTGAGCGCTTCGAAAATAGAGCGCCAAAGCTCCTTTTCTTTAATTGGCCCTTGTTGCGCGGCACTGTCTAGCGCAACCTGCGGCCAAAGAATCGATTTAGTCGCTACTAAGTGGACAGAAGCCATTTACATAGAATCAGGCAGCAAGATGGGTCGATGTATGGAGATGTATTTCCG
The DNA here is from genome assembly GCA_050288705.1 of Myxococcales bacterium. Taxonomy (GTDB): domain Bacteria; phylum Myxococcota; class Myxococcia; order Myxococcales; family UBA5297; genus JBNKEI01. The sequence goes on along the minus strand of JBNKEI010000109.1, from coordinate 1,903 downwards.
AGCCGCGGCTGCATCGGCACGTCGCGACCCTAGTGTTCTTTTACCAATAATTGAACCCGCTAGTCTCCTCGCCTATATTCGACATGATCAAAAATTAGGCTGTCGTCGTTTGCAATGCATGTCACCAAAAACAATACAGCAGCTTTGTACCGATGCGTTGACCGAGTTTGATCGAGCCCTAGAAATAATTCCACCAGAAGCTCATCCTGTTTTTGGGAAACTTAGAGCTTACTTAGCAAAAGAATGAGTGCATATATGGCGCGCGCGCTTTTGATAGTTGAGGATGTTGCCGATGTTGGTCGCTCCTATTTACGGTGCTTTAGGCGCTATATCGAACGAGTCCAATTAGCGCAAACCCCCGAGGAAGCAATCAATATTCTTTCTCAAGAAAACCCCCCGGAGCTTATTCTTTGCGACCACTGGCTGGGAAAAGATAATCCCACTGGCGCCGAGCTTATAAGAGCATGGAGAAAACAATTCCCTTTTTTATCCAAAGCGGCTTTGGTCACCGGATCAGACTTGGCTGCGGTACAGAACGCGCCTGGGGTGGACGCAGTATTTCATAAACCGCCGGATTTTGATGCCATTGTGAATTTTTTTCAATTACAAATGCAATGAATGCGTACCGGCAAAAACTGCCATTTATAGTAAATACGATTGTTAATGATCGGAATGTAAATTTAATAGCTCGATACGTAATTTGCGCCTACGTCTAAAATATTCGCGAATTCGTTTACAAAGATACAAAAATCCTGGCAACAATAGTGTTCCTATCAGATATTTTGCATTCGAAACTAGCGATTCTTTCACTTTGTACCAACTTCCAACACTTACATTTACATGGCTAGCAAATGTTTTAAGAGTTCGATATTCTCCATTTTCGGCAATTCGACCGTTAACAATAACCTCGATCCGATGATTGCCTTGCTTTTTGGGAATCACATTCCATTTCCAGGATGCCTTTTTATGGACCAAAATCGTTTCGCTAGGAGTAACCGGAGTAACATCAAAGGCATTGTTAGGCGCCACATTCGCACTAAGCCGAGGCGCTAGCTCAATACTAATTCCATCAAAAAAAGAGCCAGTAGCCTCAGGAAACTGACGCTGAAGATTATCATGAAGTTCCTTTAGAGTCTTATCGAGAGAAACTACAAGCACCATGGGATAGGGATGGGAAGCACCAACCTCCATGGTATCAACAAGTTTTAAGGTCCCCATACCAACAGGAGCATTTTTCCATTGCTCCTCAATGTCTCTCATGATCGCGGTGATAACCCTTTGTTTGAAGGATGGAACGGCCCCTAAAGGCTCTTCGGCCCCGACCCTCTTTGGAGGTGCTGCCTCTAAACTCATTCGTGGAAGTCGGACATACGCCACTTCCTCTCTTTCGGAAAAATTTTGCGTGTACATTAAAAAAATTAAACCACTAAAAAAACCAATCAATAGACAAAAACTAACCAACAGAACCTTCGACCTAAAACAGTAATTGAACGCTCTGAACACAAAAGTCTGAGCACTTCGGAATATTTTTCGGAAATAAATTCTTTTTCCCAAAGCATCCCCCGATTGAAATCAATAGAAATAATAAGCAAAATACTATCACAAAGCAAAGTCAAGAAATTATCAACCCGCGACCATACTACCTTTGCCTTCATTTGTCTACACTAACAATCAAAAACCATTGATCCTTTTCGATTCTCGGTGTAGTATAATAGCCTGAAGGTTGCGACCTAACGGGGGTCTTTCGTTATACGATATTTCTTACAAGAACGAGCTTGTTTTTCGAAGACTCTATTCAACATGAATAGGTTTGTCGTCGGCATAACATGTTTATGTTTTGTTAACAACAGAATTAGGCTGCAATAACTATAACTCTAAAAAGGAGATCCAATGAAGACGCTGT
>JBNKEI010000108.1:0-24525 GCA_050288705.1 Myxococcales bacterium | reverse complement strand
GTTTTGCTACATTTTTGGGCTTATTGCGCGCAATATAAATACAAATATTCGTGTCTAGCAGTGCCTGGAGAGGCATTAAAAATCCTCTCGTTTCTGAGGAGGAGAATCTTGACGGCCCTCAAGGAAAAAATCGCTAGGCATGTCTACTAGCGCTGCAAACGCCGAACTGAGATCAGTAGCAGGGCGGCGCAGAATAAGTTCATCTCCACGTTTTTCGATTTCCACCTCCGTTACGTCAAATTGGAATTCTCTGGGGATTCTTACTGCTTGAGAGTTGCCACTTTGAAAGACCTTGGTAGTTTGCATGAGTGACCTCTGTGTATATATGGCAGTATATACGCGGAAACTGGTTTTTGCAAGCTGGCTATCGGAGCAATGTGTCTTTGAAAGTCTTGCTGGCTGAGCAAGCAAACATTTAATCACCCACATAATGACTAACCTCCAGCTCGTTTCCATTGGTAGTAAAAGTAACTGCGCCGTGGCTGTCGGTGCGGTGTAGCGCAGCTCCTAGCGCAGAATATCGATTCATTACCGTGGGACGGGGAAATTGGTAGCGGTTATTCTGGCCAACACTAAAAACTACATGTTGAGGTCTAACCTTGTATATAAATTCATAGGTCGAGCTGGTATTGCTTCCGTGGTGAGGGGCTTTTAGCACATTGGCGCGAAAGGGAGAGTGTCTTGCAATGATTTTTTTCTCAGCTAAACTTTCAATGTCTCCGGTAAATAAAAAGGAAACTTCTTTCAATTTAATTCGTAACACTAGACTGTAGTCATTGGCCTCGAACGTTTCTTCTTGAGGGTCAATTTTTTTATTGGCCAAAGGATGAATGATTTCAATGTGTACCGGTGAAAAATCGGAAACTATTTGGCCAGCTTGAAATTGGCGAATGGGAATTTGTTTGTTTTGTGCTTTTTCTAAAAGCTGGTCCAGTAAGCTGTCATCTTTGGTGCCCCTGGCTATCCATATTTCTTTCACTGGAACCAAGTCAATTACTGAACCCAAACCTAAAATATGGTCCGGGTGGGGGTGAGAAAGCACTATCGCATCTAATTTAGAAATACCCATTTCCAAGAGAGCGGGCACTACAATTCGGCTGCCAGTATCGAACTTGCCGGCCACGTCGCCTCCGCCATCGATGAGCAGGTTTTTTCCCCCCGGAAACTGCACTATGGAAGCATCGCCTTGACCTACCGAAAGAAAGGTGACTATCAGGCTGCGGCGAAAAAGCGGGCCAACCCATCGATAAATACTCAATAAAACTAGTATTGCCGAAGAAATAAGGCCAATTCTCTTGGCAAAGCGGGGAAATGGGTTTCTAATGATTAGGGCAAACAAAACGCAATACCAGGCTACAAAAAATAGCAGGGACGGGGAGGGAACCAATAGCGAAGAATAAGGTAAAGAAGAGAACCAGTGGGAAAAGAATAGAAGCGCCTGAGAAAAATATTTGGCCAGGGCAATTAAAGGAATGGCGGCAGTCGAATACAACATAAAAATAGCCGCGGAACTGGCGGCAATTACGGTAAGCGCCGAAGCAACTGGCAATGCAATCACATTGGAGATTACTGCAATTAAAGAAGTTCGTTGAAACGTGGCGGCAACTAATGGCCCGGTGGCCAGGGAAGCCGCCATCGAACCGGCAATGACCACTAGCAAAGCCTCGCGTCTTTTTTTCAGCCAACCGCCTATTCCTGATCGGGTTTGGCTGGGACGAGCAATAGGAATAAGATTGCGCAAATGTGGCGTTAAAATCATTAAGCCAGCCACTGCGGAGAAGGAAAGCCGGAAAGAAATAGAATGCCAGGCGGCAGGGTCGTAAGCTAATACCGCCATTAGCGCGGCTCCTACTGCGGTGGGGGCATCGGGGTCTCGGCGGAGCAAGCGGGCTAAAAAAATAAAAGAAATCATAATTCCCGAGCGTACCGCCGGAATTTCGCTGCCAGTAATCAATACGTACGCCCAGGTGACGGGAATTGCTAACGCGCTTGCCCAAACTTTGGCGGGAAAGTAAACAATTAATACCCAAAAGCGGGCAGTCAACCAACACAAGAAACGGTAAAATCCAGCCGCTACTATTGCAATGTGTAATCCCGATACCGAAAGAATGTGAGCCAGCCCGCTCCTATTGAAATCGTCATTCACTTCATCGGAAAGATTGGTGCGGTCTCCCAATGCCAATGCGCGTAGCAAAGCCGAGGCATTGCTGTCAGCAATAATTTTTTCTGCCATTATTCGATAACGAATGCGTAGCTGATGAATATAGCTTTGCAGAAAGGGCGCCTTGCCCAATACGGCTATTTGTTTTTCTCGCACATAGCCAGTAGCAATAATTCCCTGGGCCTTGTTAAGATTGATCATTGGTCTATCGCCAGGATTTTGTCCAATTCTCAGAGGTCGCAAACATGCTCGCAAACGAACGCGGTCTCCAGAAAGAAGCAAAATTTCTTCGCTGCTAATACGTACTCGAAAATGAACATCTTCCCATTGATTATGGCGAAATATCCGCTGGACGCGCAAAAGAAAGCGAGTAGTATGGTTGTTAGTGGAAGAAGCGCCTTCTACCTCGCCCTCTAATAGCTGCTCGGTTTCTTTATTGCCTATTTCGGTTACGGCGGCTTGTTTTTGGGCAACGCCTATTCCGGTAGCAATAAAAGCCAGTGCCATTATTAAAAAAGAAAAAAAAGGTAAATACCGAGCGCCGTAAACGCCGCCAATGCTCAGGGCGCCTGCTATTGCTGCCCAGACAATTGCTGAGCCACTTACCTGTTGCGCAAAAGCAATGCCCAGCCCAAAGCAAATAGACAAAATTAATAGCGGCCGCTTTATCCCTCCCACTCGCTCCCCTTCCAGAACTAATCAGAAAATCCAGCACCCAATTTTTTCTTCAATATTTTTGGTATTCCTAGGCTCTTACCTTACATCAGCTTCCCAACAGACGCGGAAAAATAAACATAAAAAATGTCAATTAAAGTAAAAACTTGGGAACAAAAATAGAATCTTGGCGGTTAGCATCCTAACTGGTGGACTAAGTGTAGGTCAAGATGCGGTTTGACTTGCGTTGGAAATAATGGTAGTCATTAAGCCCTTTCCAACCTTTCCTAAGGAGTTGGTAAAAGTGCAGACCACGTTTAAGGTCGGTGACAAAGCTGTCTACCCCGGGCAAGGGGTAGGCGAGGTTATGGGAATCGAGCATAAGGAAGTAGCCGGCCAACAGCAGTCATTTTATGTTTTGAAGATTCTCGACAACGGCATGAAAATCATGATTCCAATTAATAAGGTCACTAAAGTGGGCTTACGGGAAATCATTGATGAAGATGCGGTGAACCAAGTTTACTCGATATTGAATGATCGAGAAATTATGATTGATTCCACTACCTGGAATCGACGCTATCGTGAGTACACGCAGAAAATTGAAACTGGTAGCGTGTTTGAGATTGCTCAAGTTTTGAGAGACCTTTATGTGTTGAAAGGTGACAAAGATCTTTCTTTTGGTGAGCGCAAAATGCTGGACAAAGCCCGGTCGTTGCTGGTTAAGGAATTGAGCTTGGCAAAGTCCTGTGATGAGACAGAAATTGAAAGCGATCTAAAACGAATTTTTAATTGCTAAGGCTGAAGGCGAGCGCCTTCGGACAAGCAACTCATGATTATTCTCACATGAATATTAAAGTGAGCCCAAATGGTACCGAGAATAGTGGCTCTCCAAAATTCGATGACGGCTCTAGTAGCAACTTGCGTAATTCCGACTTAATTAGTTCTGACTCTGGCGATTCTGTTGGCGCTTGGCACTGCCCTCCGCGCCGACGGGGTCATTCGCTGTCGTTTTCAATTGCACTTTTGGGATTAGCTCTTTCCATATTTTTGTTGGTGGACCTGCGGGGAGACTTCTTGTACTGGTTTAGTAATCATAAACCAGTCGATTTAGGAAATTCTCAGAAATATCATTTTGATAGGCTAGCCAACGATGCTTATGCGGTAATTCAAGGTTCCCCTAGTTCGGTTGCACAGCGTTATAAGCGATTGGGACAGAATTTTGAAATTGTAGCCATTCAAGATACTCCAGTACTAGTTCGGCGTCCTCCAAAATGGGGGGAAATGCCTATGCATAATGGCAAACCAGCTCCTCCAGACGCTGCTGCTTTCATTGCCAGGGGACGCCTGGTCCAAGATCAATCAATTCCCGAATACGCGCCAGCGTTTGAATATTTTTTGGAAAAACGAATGATTGTTCCTCAGGACAATAACCTGTATGTATTGCTGGAAGGAGAAATTCCCCGTTCCGGATGGAAGACTCCTGCTATAGCGGCGGGACTACTTTTTTTACTGGTATGGAACGCTCGGGCATTGTTAAAAGCTTCTCGGGTACGTGCAAAAATCCAGTAAAAAACGCTGTGGGGGCCAGTAGCTAGTGCCGGCTGCTGTAGGGGGCACGGCGAGCTATTTAGACTGGCGCTTGGCCAGCCGGAAGCAAAAGGATGGGGTAAATGCAAGTTTCGGTTTTTAACACCTTGACCCAGCGCAAAGAGATTTTGGAGCCAGTGCGAGAAGGCCAAATTGGCATGTATGTGTGCGGTCCTACCGTGTACGATATGAGTCACATTGGTCATGCTCGAGCCTATGTCGCCTATGATGTTATCGCCAGATTTCTTCGCTATTTAGGTTATAAGGTAACTTACGTTCGTAATTTCACCGATGTTGATGACAATATAATTCGGAAAGCTAAGGCGTTAGGGAAATCTTCCCAAGAAGTAGCCGAAATGTTTATTTCCGAGTTCCGGGCAGATATGGGGGCTTTGGGAGTAGAAAATCCCGATGTGGAACCCAAAGTTACTGACCATATTCCCGAAGTAATATCTTTAATTGAGAAAATTGTTAAAAACGGCATGGCCTATGTTTCCGATGGCGATGTCTATTTCTCGGTGCGTAATTTTCCCGAATACGGAAAACTTAGCAAGCGCAACCTGGATAGTCTGGAAGCAGGAGCGCGGGTAGAACCCGGGGTTCGCAAGAAAGATCCTCTCGATTTTGTTCTTTGGAAGGCAGCCAAGCCGGGAGAGCCGCAATGGGATAGTCCCTGGGGCAAAGGGCGTCCGGGATGGCACATTGAGTGCTCGGCCATGAGCGCCAAATATCTGGGAGAAACTTTCGACATTCATGCAGGGGGAAAAGACTTGGTTTTCCCTCATCATGAAAATGAAATTGCTCAATCCGAGGCCGCCAGCGGAAAGCCATTTGTTCGCGTATGGTTGCATAACGGATTTGTGCAAATTGACAATGAAAAAATGTCCAAGTCGCTGGGCAATTTTTTGACAGTGCGAGAAATCGTTGGTCGATTTGAAGGGGAAACCCTGCGTTATTTTCTTTTGGGAACGCACTATCGGAATCCAATTAATTTTTCCGACCCCTTACTGGTCGATGCACAAAAAAGAGTGGAATATCTTTACGAAACTCTTGCCAAAACTGACCAGCGATTGGAAGGTAAGGAAAAAACCTCGGGAACAATACTGGAAGAAGAAAAAGTTAAAAGCATTCGCCAGGAATTTTTTAATTCTCTAGGCAACGATTTTAATACCGCCGAAGCCTTGGGAGTGTTGTCGGAAGCTTTTTCACTAATGAATGAATTGGTGGAGAAACCCAAATCAAAAGATAAAGCTTCAGTTACCCGTACTCTATTCAAATTGCGAGAAGATGTTGGGCATATGGGAGAAGTATTGGGACTATTTCAACAAGCTCCGCAGCCGTTTCTGTTACAACTTCGAGAGAAAAAGGCAAGAGAAAAGGGTATAGACGCGCAAATAGTGGAAGAGCTATTGAATAGTCGCCAACAGGCGCGCCAACAAAAAGATTTTGCTGCCGCTGATCAGGTACGGGAAAAGCTTAAAGCTATGGGGGTGGAATTGATGGATACGCCTCGGGGAACGGTTTGGAAAATTCCCTAAAGTTGCCTAAAAAGCTGATTGCTACTCCCGAGAAAAGTTGCTCGATGCTAAATTTTTTGCTGGTGAGAACTCATAGAGCCGGTCTAATCGCTGGCTCTTTAGTAAGCGGCCAGCTTGTTTAATTCGTTTTATAAAATGGTGCGAATTTCTTGGTAACATATATTGTGAATCGAACCATCGCTGGCTGTTTTCTGTGAACATCACGTAATTGATTTGATATCGGTCTAGATCTTCGAGGAAATGCTCCCACTTGTCGAATCGGATAGCCGATTGCATATGCGGCATGGCTACATAGCACATGGGATCGCTATAGTATGTTCCTTCAAGAAAAGAAAGAACACGTGCGTTAGAAGGGAGCGTGGTATTTATGTATTGCCACATCGAATAATTCGAAAGTTGGCGTTTCAAATATTCTTCTCGGGAAATTTTTCCGGTCGCGGCGGCAAATGAATCAGGCAGCGTCTCGCGCAAAGTAAACACGCAAGATGCTAACCCAACTATTATTGCCCCCAGAACAATTGCTTTTCCGCGAAATGGGGTTGATTCCAACCAATTAGAAACCAAACTAAGAACGGCTGCGGCAACAATAAGTATAAAAGGCATTAAATATCGAAAATAGGGTCCAGTGATCCACAAAGAACCTAAGGTGGGTAAAAAGGCTAAACCAATTAAAATTCTAAAATCAACACGACGAATATATATGAATGCAACGAAAGCAAAGCCAACCCATCCCAGAATAGCTGCCATATAAATTTTCTGACGTAATAACAATCCCAAGCCTTCGCGACTGACTCCCCAATTGAAATACTTAAAAAAGTCATTAAAAATCAATGCGATATCGCTATTCCAATTAGCGGTTGGAAAAACGCTGGATAGCATAGGATACAAGGGGTTTCCGCTGTAAACCCATGCGCGTGCAAACCAAGGAATAACTGGAAGCAACGCCAAAACCCCGGCCACCAAGCCAGTGCGCAAGGACGGAGCCCTGTTTTTTCGCAGTATGATCACGGTTGCTAAGAAAATGGCACATCCAAGCAGAATCCCAGTTAATTTGAAGGAAGCGGAAAACCCGGCACAAAGAGCAGACACATACAACCATCCAGGGATCTTGCTTCTATGCCAATGAATAAAAGCAATTATTGCACACAGTGTTTGCAAAACGATTCCCAAGTCAACGAATGCGTCCTGAAATTGTAGGAAAGGCGGCCGATTGCAGAATATCAAAACGAATGTAGCTAACAAGAAGCCGGTTGTTCGGCTTCCCAAAATGCGGCCAAGAACGTAAGAGGCGAGAATGGCGTAAGTGCCCAGAGTAAAATGAATTAATTTGGCGGCAGTATCGCTCCAGACCGCCATCGCCAGGGAAAAGAGCATTTCTACGCCTAAAGGCCAATAGGTCATTGTATAGGTCGGTAAAGGGGCAATGTTGCTTTGCTGTAACCAACGTTTTGGGGCAGTTAGATGATAAAGCTGACCGTCAGAATCAGTAACCGGGCTTAGCGAGCCAACTAAATATAAGCCCAGCCAGGCAGCCAAACAAAAATATACCGCTATTGAAAATGTGTCTAAATTCGTGACTTTTATAGCCCTAAACTTGTGCCACAGCTCAATGAAGAAACTAATAATGTCTCCCAAAAAAAGAAGTAATAGTGCTGATAACCCAATCCATACTGCTTGGGGCGTTGCTTTTCCCGCCATTCCTAGTCCAAAAAAGAGATACTGTAGCAACCCCATGCCCAGGGCCGCGGTAAAAACGACTTTTTCTAAAAATATTTTGTCGGTTTCTTCGCGAAGTCCAATAGTGAGCATTGCTCGCCGACCTATTGCCGTGGCTAGCACAACAATCATGATTACGAAAGGGGGATCTTCCAATAATGGAATTGTTGATACAAGAGTTTGATACATAGGATTCTCCTAAAGATACTACATTATATAAATTGCCATGCCGGAAATTGCGCAGAATGCTACTATGCTTAGTATTAGCGGAAGGTCGGTTAAGAGAAGATTTTCCGGACTGCCACCCTTGTTTTTGCAGTAAACGAGATACAAATAACGAAATATTCCGTAGATGACACAAGGAATAGTAAATTTCAGCCCGTCGTTACCAAATCGGTGAATTGTTTCCTCGCTCATAGTATACAGTGCGTAAGAAACAATAGTTGCTGCGGTCACAATAGAAATTAGTTGATTAAGCAAAGGAATTGAAAGTTGGGTTAAAATTTTACGGTGATCGCCTGCCTCGGAGTCAAGCGTGATTAGCTCTGCGCGCCGTTTGGAAAAACCTAAAAACAATGCTAACATAAAAGTACAAATATAGAGCCAGTTGGAAATGGGAACAAACACTGCCATGGCGCCTGTAGCCACGCGTATAACAAATCCCGAAGCAATGGCAATTACATCTAATATGGCAATTCGTTTGATTATTACTGTGTAGAAAAACTGAAGAACGAGATAGCAAAGGCCACCGTGAAATGCAGAAGTGCCTACAATCCATAATATGTAGATCGCAGTCAATGCGAGCACGGGGCTTAAAGCCGATGCCCAAGCTAGGCTTAGGCTGCCACTGGCTATCGGTCGATTTTGTTTTACAGGATGCAGGCGATCTTTTTCCCGATCTACAAGATCGTTAAAAACATAAATTGAGCTCGAAAGAAAGCAGAATGCAACTACGGTAAATATGGCATTTGTAAACAATTGATATACGAAAATATTTTGTGAAAAGAATAAGGGGGCAAAAACCGCCAGATTTTTTGTCCATTGTCGCGGACGCATTGAAACTAGTATTGCTCGTCCTAAGGATTGTTCAGATAAGGAAATATCCGCAACATGCTGGGGCATTCAAGTATCCTTAGAAAAAATGAAATCTCGAAAGGGGTTCATTTTTTCATTATATACGTGTTGGTGCATGTTTAAGTTTAGCTTGGCACCCCCATTTCCTGTTGCCTTGCACTAACTTTACTCTTTTCAAATTAGTTATTATCCTACTTGAAGATATTTCGCAACAACATTCTGCCACGCAACGTTTGGTAGGCAAACATTTAGTGGGAACGCAAACCTTTCTTCCTGCCTTGCATGTTTTCGTGAAAGCCTCCGCAAGTGTGTTTGGTCATTATGCTCTGCAAGGAATGTTAAGATTTGTTCAGCGAGGCTTCATCGAAAACAGTGCAAGGAAAACAAAGAGCTGGTAGTTATAGATTTATGCCTCCTTTTCGAATCGTCTCCGAAATGAAGCCGCAGGGAGACCAGCCTAGGGCTATCCGTGAGCTAAGTGCTGGGCTGGCACGGGGTGATAAAGCGCAAGTGCTTTTAGGGGTGACCGGCTCAGGGAAAACCTTCACCATGGCTAACCTGATAGAAACGGCAAACCGCCCCACCTTGGTGATCGCTCATAACAAGACGCTAGCGGCACAGCTTTATGGTGAATTTAAGGAGCTTTTTCCCGAAAACGCAGTTGAGTACTTTGTAAGTTATTACGATTACTATCAGCCAGAAGCATATGTTCCCAATACCGATACTTTTATTGAAAAAGATTCTTCCATTAATGACCAGATCGACCGTATGCGTCACTCTGCCACGCACTCATTAATGACTCGCAATGACGTAATAATTGTAGCTTCAGTAAGCTGTATTTATGGTTTGGGAACGGCAGAGGCCTATCATGAGTTGGTTGTGCGTGCGCATGTAGGCCAGGCTTACTCTCGAGACAAACTTTTGCGAGACCTAGTGGATATTCTTTACGAGCGCAATGACATTGATTTTCACCGTGGTACTTTTCGGGCAAAGGGAGATACGGTAGAAATTTTCCCCGCTTACGAAGAGGAGCGGTCCATTCGCATTACCTTTTTTGGTGATGAAATTGAAAGAATTCAGGAAATGGACCCGTTGCGAGGAAGGTCTTTGGCAGATATTGAAAAAGTGGGTATTTTCCCTGGAAGCCACTACGTGACCGGACCGGAACAACGTGCTCGCGCTATTACTGGAATTCGCGATGAATTGCAGGAAAGGATTGCCTATTTTAAGCAGAAAAATAAACTTCTTGAAGCACAACGAATTGAACAGCGAACGTTGTATGATATGGAAATGATTGAGCAAATGGGCTTTTGCTCAGGAATTGAAAACTATTCTCGATGGTTTTCGGGGCGCCGACCGGGAGACCCTCCACCTTGTCTTATTGACTATTTTAACAATAATTTTCTTCTGTTTATTGATGAAAGCCATCAGACAGTTCCCCAAATTGGAGCTATGTATCGTGGGGACCGCTCAAGAAAAGAAACATTGGTGGAATTTGGTTTCCGACTGCCCAGCGCACTGGATAATCGCCCTTTACAGTTTAGCGAATTCGAGGCCTTGATTGGCCAAACTATTTATGTATCAGCTACCCCTGCAGAATTCGAATTGGAAAAAAGTGAAGGAGTGGTGGTCGAACAGGTAATCCGGCCTACCGGACTACTTGACCCGGAGGTTGAGGTAAGGTCAGTGGAGACGCAAGTAGATGATTTGCTAGAGGAGATTGCTCAAAGAACTGCTCTGGGACACCGGGTGTTAGTAACCACTCTCACTAAACGTATGGCGGAAGATCTGACCGAATACTATTCGGAAGTGGGCGTAAAAGTTCGCTATTTGCATTCAGATATCGACGCTTTGGAGCGGGCGGAAATTATACGTGAATTACGAACCGGGGTTTTTGATGTTTTGGTGGGCATTAATCTTTTGCGAGAAGGATTAGATATTCCCGAGGTTTCTCTGGTAGCCATTTTGGATGCCGATAAGGAGGGCTTCTTACGTTCTGGTGTTTCGCTAATTCAAACTATTGGTCGAGCTGCTCGCAATGTACACGGAAAAGTGATTATGTATGCCCAGGCCGAAACCGATTCAATGAAATTCGCCATATCCGAGACCGAACGTCGGCGAGCCCTGCAAAAAGAATTTAATACCCAAAACAACATAATTCCCCAGACAGTAAAAAAGAACATTCATCAGCTTGCCCCTATAGAATTTGGTGGAATGGCCAGCGCCGCTGCGGAATCCGCTGAAACTTATATGTCTAAGGAAGAGATTCATCGTCTTGCCGAGCTCTATTCCACAGAAATGAAAAAGGCGGCGGCAAATATGGAGTTCGAAAAAGCCGCGGAGTTACGCGACAAAATGTTGGTTCTAAAAGACATGGATTTGGGTCTCAAACCGCCTGTCAAAAGTCTAGTGGGAAAGGATTCGTCTACTGTTTCACCAAAGCGGCGGGGAAAACGGCCGAGGAGAAAATAAAGTGTGCTGCCAATTGTCCGAGCATTGTCATGAGGGGAAGGAGATGCCCACGCATTTTGCAATATTTGTCGCCAGGGCTTTAAAATCATTATAGCAACCCCTTACTGCTTCAACGTGAGACCCAATGGCCCCGTCGGCAGGCTTAAGAAAAAACATTGGTTTTCGATATTCCATTGCCATTACCATTAGACTACGGTAATGCTTTAGAAGAGATAAACAATGTTTTTCTTCGGATTCTTTTGATTCAATGCTTGATTCATCTAAAACCGCAGTACTGTATACTTGGGGAATCCGATTCATCCAACGCTGATACGACTTTACTGGACGACTATCGCGAATGCTGTGTTGCAGAATAACATAGCCTATCGGATTCATTTTACCTCCAGGCATAGATAAATCTTGAGGAGCCTTATTCAAAAGCTCACTCCATGCGGATCTCCATTCTCGTAAGGCTGGACCTAGGTTTTTTAGTCCCTGAATGGAAAACAAATCAGGCGCTAAAGGAATAACCACATAGTCGGAAGCTATAAGCGCAGAACGATTTATTGCTCCTAGGTTTGGTCCAACATCAATTAGAGCCAATTGAGCTTCATGCTGTTCTCCTTTTTGAATTAATCGATGGAAAGCAGTCATGGTTCGAAAAGCCGATTCATCTCTATTATGACAACGAGGCCAAGCATCGGACAATTTGTCTTCGAATCGAGATAGATTTAAATCCCCGGGCAATAAGCCCAGATTGTCGGCAATTGGCTCGATATGGGGGTCGGCAATATCACCGATGCCACGCAAGATAGGACGTATAACTCCGTATACAGTGTCGGGATGGTCGGTATCATACCATAAGCTTTCCAATCGCTCTTCCTTAAGATACATGGTAGTGAGGTTTGCTTGAGGATCAAGATCGACTGCCATGGTTTTGATGCCATTATCAGCAAACATCCAGGCTAGGTGGTATACAAGGGACGTTTTCCCCACTCCTCCCTTGTTATTGAAGAAAGCAATGGTTTTCATGCCGTTCTCCTAAATATTTTAACCAATACCGAATGCTCATCAAATTCAAATTGAGCAGGCGGGCTACCATTGTTCTCTAGTAATTTCTGAGATCGTTGGACGCCATATCCAAACCGATTGACAAATCCTAATGATTTCATGGCCTCAGCAATAACCGGATTTCGATAGCTGTTGCGGGAAGGAAAATTCTCACGTGTCGCTTCTCCGTACAATCCACCAGGATTCTGAATCTCGATACGATCGCTAAATACGTAAAAACGTATTGGGGTATTGCTATCGTAATTGCGATGCATTATGGAGTTAATAACCAGCTCGCGTAGAGCCCATTCAGGGTAGGTGAATAACTGGGTTTCCCTAAAACCGTCTCTTGTTTGTAGAGTAGTTCTAATTTCTAGTCTTATCCGTCCTTCCAATTCACGAAGAACTGTAACTATATCACCAGATATTTCTGCTTGATCTTCAGGAATATCAGTCAATTGGCTGCCTGGAAGCTTAAGATACTGAATATATGCTCCCGGCAGAAAAAACCTAGGATTTTTCCCGAACATAAGTATTCCAGCATAAGTGAGATTGCCGCGCGTATGATCATATAAACGAAGCGAAGCTAATTGATCTTCCATGCTTCTATGGTTCTGAGCGATGATTTCGGCATCAACTGACGCGGCCCGGTATGCGCTAAATTGAACTAACGATAAATCGTCAATAGCAGTTCCTGGGCAGTATTGAGCATCAAAAGAGCGAGCCTTGGCAACTCTGCGCTCAGCAAGAATTCGTTCGTCTTGTTCGTTTGCAGTTGCTTTGCGCGGACCAACTCGAATATATATACGCCCCTTATAGCGCACGGGAGGAAGGTCGGAAGGAAAAACTTCCACCACCGCTACGTCTCCTTCCTTCAGGGAATACTTGGCGATATTCATGGATGGTTGAGGCAAAATATTGCCATCTGAACGAATGTCACCCAGGTCCTTGAGTAGCTTATCGGTGACTTTTAGTCCAGATAGTGTTCCATCATCTCTTACGCCTATTAACAAGTACCCTGGCTGTCGCCTATTCGGAAGGTCGTTGGAGAAAGCGCATATTGCTTGTCGAAATTTCTCGCCATTGGTTTCGGACACCGTTCTTTCCACGTTGTCCGATTCCAGATCGCCAAGTAGACTCTTCAGCTTGTCTTCGCTCACCATGGTTCCCTGCTCTCCAATCTAAATACAGTTAGTTATATAGTCTCCTAATTTCGGCGGAAGTAGATAGTTTGGCTATCGTGAAACGTCTTGGTAGAAGCGCAAGTAGGAATGTTTGAACTCGATTGCCCTGAAAGGGGTTTTGCCTTCAAAAAATTTGAACTTTAGGTAGCCGTACCACGCGAAGGTCATGAAAACATTGGAGCAGAACAGCAAAAAGGATGGTTTTCACTTGACGCGGGAGTTTACCGCCTTTTCTATCGCGCGACTAGCAAGACGGTTAGTTAAAGCGAAGCACCAGAACCGAAAGAGGGGGAAGGGTAAGAGAAATTGATTGGCTAAATGAGTGCCAAGCGATTGGTTCTGATTGGACTGCTCCCATATTGCCGACATTACTACCCCCATATACCGAGGCATCGCTATTTAACACCTCGACGTATTGCCCATTTTTTGGAATACCAATGCGATACTTGCGTCGGGGAATGGGGGTGAAGTTATATACGAAAATAAGAAAATCCTCAGGATTTTCCGCGAAGCGAATAAATGAATATACGCTGTTCTTTGAATCCTGACAGTCTATCCACTTAAACCCCTCAGAGGAAAAATCTTTTTGATGCAAAGATTTCTCATTTCTATATAAATAGTTTAAATCCCGCACCCATTTTTGAATCCCTTGATGACCGGCTGATTTTAGTAAATGCCATTCAAGGTTTGAATCGTGATTCCATTCTCTCCATTGTCCAAATTCCATGCCCATGAAAATTGTTTTTTTTCCCGGATGACCATACATCCATCCCAGTAATGCGCGTACATTGGCTCGTTTTTTCCATTCATCTCCCGGCATTTTGTTGATCAGCGAGCGTTTGCCATGAACAACCTCGTCATGAGAAAAGGCGAGCATAAAATTCTCGCTGTAGGCATACACCATGGAAAAAGTTAGTTTATGAGAGTGAAACTTGCGCTTAATAGGGTCTTGGGAAAAATAATTGAGGGTGTCATGCATAAACCCCATCTTCCACTTCATGTCGAAGCCCAGGCCCCCTTGCTCAACAGGCTGGGAAACACCTCGCCAGGCGCTTGATTCTTCGGCAATAGTAATTACACCTGGATATTCTTGGTGAATTGTTGTGTTAAGGTGCTTTAGAAAGTCGACTGCTTCTAAATTTTCTCGTCCACCATTTCTATTGGGAACCCATTGTCCTCTTTTTCGTGCGTAATCTAAATAGAGAAGGGACGCTACTGCATCTACTCGCAGACCATCAAAATGGTATTCTTCTAACCAAAACAGAGCACTGGCTAGCAAAAAATTGACTACTTCCTTTCGCCCATAATTAAAAACCAAGGTTTTCCATTCGGGATGAGTTCCTAGTCGAGGATCGGGATGCTCGAAAAGATGAGAGCCATCAAAGCGAGCTAGCCCATACCCATCGGAAGGGAAGTGGGCGGGAACCCAGTCGAGAATTACTCCAATGCCATTTTGGTGCATTATATCGATAAAATGCTTTAGTTCATCAGGAGAACCGTAACGTCCAGTGGGAGCAAAAAAATGAATTGTTTGGTACCCCCATGAACCGTAAAAAGGATGTTCGGTTAGGGGAAGTATTTCTACATGGGTGAATCCCATTTCCTGAAGGTAGCTAGCTAATTGAACCGCCATTTCTTGATAGGAAAGCGAGCGATTACCTTGCTCGGGAATGCGTTTCCAGGAACCAAAATGCATTTCGTATATTGAAATGGGTTGGTTTAAATAGTTCCATTTTTTACGATTAGTGAGCCATTTACTGTCGCGCCATTGATATGAATTAAGGTCATGAATTTTTGAAGCGGTTTTGGGGGGCACTTCTACTTGAAATGCAAAGGGATCAGTTTTTAAAAAGAGATGATTATCATAAGTTTCTATTTCGTATTTGTAATGTTGGCCCAACTTGACGCTGGGAAGAAAAATTTCCCAAATACCATATTCTGCGTGCTTATGCATGGGGTGCCGACGACCGTCCCAGTCGTTAAAATCGCCAACCACGCTTACTCGCTTGGCATTCGGAGCCCACACTGCGAAATGTACACCCTCAACTTTTGGCAGAATTACTGGGTGGGCACCCAGTTTCTCCCAAAGACGCGGGTGCTTACCTTGACGGATTAAATCAAAGTCCGGCTCGGTCAGCATGCTTGGAGAGGCATAGGGACCATCGAGAACGTTTAATGGTCGACCATGAAACGAGTTAACAACCGCTCGTATTTCTTCTTTGCTCGGATACATGAGGTGTCTTGCCCACTTTTCGACTTGAAAACCACACTCGGGTTGGTGACTGGCATGCGACAAGTGGCTACCAGTCTGACTAGCGGTCGATTACTATACACCAAGGAAATGTGGGCCGCGAGGAAATCATTTTTGGAAAATTGGTATCCAAAAGCTGGTATTATCGCACTAAAGATTACCCGGCAAACGCTCTTTCTTTAGGTAGACTGGCGACAACTTAACCACTTGCAGTGGCGAGTTTTGCGGAGGAGTTGATGAAACTGTTGGTGGAATCGGTAACGGTTGAGCCTCTTATGGAAAATGCCTACTTGGTGGGAGATCAAGAGACCAAAAAGGCATTATTCCTCGACCCAGGAGGCGAGGTAGACAAACTTTGCTCGCTAGTTGATCGTTTGCACCTAATCCCAATTGCAGTTTTATGTACTCATGGCCATATAGACCACGTTGCGGGAGTAGCGCCTTTATTGAAAAAATACGATATCAATTTATGGATGCATCGGGGAGACCAGTTCATGGTGGAGCAACTACGATCGCAAGCCATTATTCTGGGTTTTGCACTCTGCGAAGTGCCGGTAGTGGGGCGATGGCTCGAAGACGGAGAGGAAATTGCTTTGGGAGCGCGGGCAGGACGTTGGCTGCATACTCCCGGACATTCGCCAGGAAGCAGTGCGCTGGTTTTTGCGGAAGATAAGGCGGTATTTACCGGGGATACTCTTTTTGCGGGCTCAGTTGGTCGCTGCGATCTTCCCGGTGGATCGACCGAGGCTATAGTTCGTTCTATTAGCGAAAAACTATTTGCCTTGGATTCGGGCATGACCATTTATCCTGGACATGGAGCAATAAGCACTATAGGGAAAGAAAAAATTAGGAGTCAATCTATATTAAAGGATTGATCTACAGAGTTTTGGCTGCGGTTGGCGTTCAGAAGGGGTATCTCGCGTTTTTTTCTTTTACAATGAAAAAGCTACTAATTCTGTTCACATTATTCATTCTTCCAGCACAATTATATGCGGGAACACTGGGTCCGCAAAGTTCTAGGTTGAATACATCGCAATACGCACTAGATTTATTTTCTGGTCCAGTTGTTTCTTCTAGTAGGGTTAGTGCGCTTGCTGGAGCTTATGCTGGTTTGGCGGAAGGGGTGGAGGGGAGCTCAGTGAACCCGGCTGCTCCTGTGCAAAGAGCGCCTTGGTCTCATTCGTGGTTTGATTACGACCTTTCATTGGGAATTTTTTTGCCCGGATCTTTTGGAGGAAATGATTTTGATAATAATGGTTCAGTCGATTTTGAATATAATGATTTTCTTTTTTTGAATGGCGGAGTAAATCTTCAATTTGGAAAGACCGGGATCGGAGTGTTTATCGATTCTCGTATTTACGAGCTTGGGCTAAACGACGACAAGCGTTTAGAAGATGGTTCTCAATACGTAAACGTTTCGTTGAATAGTATGCATTATCAAATCGCCCATGCTTTTTGGGATGGCCAGTTGATGTTAGGATTAGGATTCAGAGGAGTAACTTTTAAAATTGGCGCTCGTTTAACTGAAGCCGAATTGGTCCAAAAAACCCCGCTTTTCTCGATGGCTGGCTACTCCATTCAAATTGGTGGTTTATGGGCTCCTTGGAATCTTCCCGTCCGATTAGGGGGTTGCTGGCGTCAAAAAACCGAAAGCAAGGTTGAAGCGATTAGCGGCGAATCCTCGGATGGGAATAACGTATTTGCAGGGATATTTCTTCCCCAAAAAGTAGTGGTACCTTGGGAAGCAGAAATAGGAATTGCTTGGGAATTGGGAAGCCGAAAACTTAATCCACAGTGGATAGATCCTTGGAAATATATGCAGTCATTATCTTCGGAAGTAGAGGCCGCGAGAGCTAACCGCAAACAGAAAGGTATTCCTGAAAATCAGGAAAAACTAATTCGTAAAAAAGAAGAAGAGGAAATTCAATCGATCGAAGATGATTTATTAAATCGACGTCGGTTGGAATACGGGCGTTTTCGGAAAGATCGCTATTTAGTAAGTGCTTCGCTATTAATTGCTGGTACGGTGAAAGACGGAGTAGGAATAGAATCATTCTTTCGCAAGACTGTTGATCGTTCTGGAGAAAAAATTAGTTACACCCCTAGAATTGGGGTGGAATTAGAACCATTTCCCAACGTTATTCAGTTGCGAGCAGGAAGTTACTGGGAACCGAGCAGATATTCTTATTGGCGATCGCGAATTCACGCCACCGCTGGTTTCGATTTACGTGTTTTTTCGTTCGATTTGCTGGGGCTATATGAAAAAGGAACCTCCTGGGCAGTTGGGGGAATGGTAGACCTAGCGCGTCGGTATTCGAGCTTGGGTTTTCGATTTGGTATTTGGCGATAGTGTTTTTGGCGCTCAATTTACCCGGCAGCGGCTTCCCGAGGTTTGCGCAACATAGCCCACAGGCCGTAAATACCTAATACCGTACCGATAGGAAAAGAGAGTAGGGCAAGCGCTGAAAGTGCAATGGCGGGAACACGTAATCGGGGATCATGCGCACGAAGGCGAATACCGGCGAAAAAATAAATTGCTACTAAAAGTGCAGTAAGTACCCAATAGGCTAGCCCTAACCACAAATTACTAGTAGGCATGCCATCAATAGCTAGCATTACTACCGCAAGAACTGCTTGGACAATAGCCCAGCCAATGAATAAGTTGCCCAGCATTTTTCGGTGATCAAACATTTTCCCCTCCCGCAAATCAAAGCTTCGTCTGTTTTCAACCTATCAACTGTTTTCAAATAAGCAGGAATAGCTTGGTCCTATTTTCTTTTTCGAGGGAGAGCCAAGGTGGCTCCCAGCAACAAAGGGGAAAGTAACGCACCGTTTGCACTGCCGCCACAGCCAGAAGTTGCCGGAAGACCGGGTTTTTCGGTAGGCGTGGTTTCGGGATTGGACCCAGCAGTGGGCTCAGAAGCTGGTTCGGCTGGAGTTGGCGTGGGGTCGGAATCTGTTTCAGGTAAGGGATCTGGCGTGAGATTGGAATCTTCAGGTTCTTTGGATTCGTCGGGGTCTGGGGGGACTGCTGGATCTGGCTGCTGCTCAGGATCTTGCACAGGTGGTGGTTTAACCGATGGTTGAACGTCTTCCAGAGTTTCGCCTACAGTAAATCCGTCGTGGTAAACAATACCATCCTGGGAAATGATGTTATTGCGATACAAGCCTTGCTTGAGATAATTAGTCATGCCCGGAAACTGGGTGGCGGCATTCATTTTGGGAATAGCTATATTTCCATCAAACCAAAGCTCAATGAAACCCTCATTGCTATTGGGCGACCATTTTACATGGAATATGAAATCGTGCCATTTGCCTCTTTCTAAAGGAGTGGACCAAACAACAGTGCTAGCATTTATGCGCAATTGAATAGTCTCTCCGTAAACATAAAATTCTATCGGCGGAGAACCGTTATTGCCACTGTGATGCCACTGCGTGAATAGCTGCCAAGTGTTTGCGCTGGGAAAACTCGGGTCCCACATAGTTTGCCAGCGGTAGTAGTATTCGCTCCCCGGTGGTTCGTAGCTTAAATAAAGTAGCTCATTGCGATTTCCGCTGGCTCCAATCGGGTTATCACCTTGACGCACGATAACTTGAAGAGCGTACTTGCCCTGGTTTACCGGAGAAGTAACTATTTGCAGACGGTCAGAGCTAGTTGCTTGTGCTTTTGACCATTGAGAAATATCGCCAGTTTCGAAATCGCCTCGCCAAACTACTTTTGCCAAAACAGCCGAAGAGCAAACGCATTGTATGGTCAGAAAAAAAAGCAAATACCGATTCATGCTTTCCTCGTGAGTCAAGGGTGGACGGGCCTTCTATTCGCAAAATGAAAGCCAACTAGCTTATCGAGGAAGCAGTAGTAATGAATTAACGTTTTATTGTTGATTAGGGGCTACAAATTGTAGCCCGAAAACATCAGAACCATTACTTCAGTTTTTTTCACGATGCACAGTTACCACCGTACTGATTCCGCCCCTAACGTTAAAATCACCCACCACGCTAATGCGTCGAGGGGCCAATAGCTGGAACAGGTCATCGCAAATGCGGTTAGTCACTGCTTCGTGAAAGTGCCCTTCGTCGCGAAAAGACCAGAGGTAGAGCTTTAGGCTTTTCAGCTCAACACATAATCGGTCAGGCACGTACTGAATAGAAAAATGGGCAAAATCTGGTTGCCCGGTCATGGGGCAAACGCAGGTAAACTCTGGGCAGTCGAAAGCGATTTCGTAATCGCGGTCGGGGCTAGGATTGGGGAAGGTTTCTAGGTTTTTGCTTGGTTTAGTTGGCATAGGAGTAAGCTACCACACTGCAAACAGCGAGCAAACTGATTTGTCGACGACACTTATTTGTTGGCGTGTTTAGCATATCGCGGACTGCGGTGAATAACCCCCCCCCTTTTTTTTGGAAAAGCGGGCCGGGGGGATTGTTCGGTTGTCAAGCAAACTTAGAACTCGATTCCTTGTATATCTAATTCCTCTTCAGCGATTGCACTATCGTGCGTTTGTGCTTTATTGGCCATAATTATTCTCAGCATTTTTGTCGGCATTCTCTTTTTTTAGGTAAGTCAGCCCATAAAGAAACGCATAGATTAAAGTCAGCATAGTGCCATAGATTAAGGAAAATGCAATTGAGTGTCTATTGATGTTTTGCAATACGGTGGCTAGTAGGCTGACTGGATTTACAAAGATGTCCCAACTGTTTAATCTAATGAATCTGCCTAAATAAATTCCAAAACTGCTTAAAAATAGTACGAATCCAATTAGTAGCCATGCGATAGTTTTGTTTATCCACTTTTCTATAATTTCGCTAATTAAATATATCGATACAAATCCAAGCAAAAAGCTGGTGAAGCTAAATATTGAATAAATTACCAGGTCGTACCACATTAACAAGCCTCTGGTGTCTCTGAAATGCACAAAATCAGTAATCATGTAAGGAGCATTCGGATAAAAAAGAAGCCAAATAAAACCTAAAGGCATTAGTAAAAAACGTGCTGTCTTTTGTGGTCTAAATGTATAGATGTAACTCATTATGATAGATATGCCAAAAGGGACCCAGGCAAGAAATAAATTCCATGCCAAAAATCCGTATCTGGGCCATCCGGTGAAGTGATATCGAAAGACAACGGTGACGCAACCGAAAACTGAAAGTATAAGCAATAGAATAGCACAGATGACTGTGTGCCGGTATTTTTTTAGAAGTTCCATGCCGCGATTGTTTCCTTTTTTACCCTGACCAGTTGGTTGTCGTTTGCCTGCTTCTTTGGCATCATAACAGTATCTGCTTCGGGTTGTTCTCTGGCTTTGTCAAGGGCTGGTACAATTGCGGCAGTTGGGTGTTACATGTTGGTGAGCTTAGCTTGGTGATGTTTATGCCTCGGTCTCTTCTTCGATGGTAACCGGCAACTCCATATGTTCGAACAGTTCTTCAGAAGGCAATCTGTCGAAATGGCGGGCAATCGCTTGGTCAATATCCAAATCGCTGGCAAGCGCGGGTACAATTTCCATTCCTGCCGCAAATGAAAGCTCCTTAATCACAAAAAGATTTCCTGGTTCCGACATGGCAACCAGCAACGGGCCTCCTGGTGCTTCAGAAAGCAGTGCCATCGGAAAGACGTGATACGCGCGGATGAGTTTTTCAGGGAGCAATTTCAAAATGTAGGGAAGGATAACTTTGTTTCCAATGGTGACCACCGGCACATCTAGCTGCTTGCCAACTGTTTTCAGTACTTCAGGCTCACTTATAAACCCAAGTGCGACCAGGGCGTGCCCGATTCTGCCACCCCATCGGCGCTGATAGGCCAGAGCGCTGGTCAATTGAATAGGGTCGATTTTCCCTTGCTGTAAGAGCATTTCGCCAATTGGCCTTCGTACGCACATGTCTCCCTCCGTCGTTTGTCAGTATTACCTTATGACCAACCGATTGCGACGGTCGTGCCAAAGAAAATCCTGTAGGGTCGAGCTCTATGCAAGCTGATTCCGACTGTATTTCGTCACCTCGTTGGCGTCAGGGGTTTGTCAATAAGTAAATAGAATAGGGCGAGCTTTGCCGACTCTTTACTTCATTTTTAAGCCAATTGTAGGAGGCATTATTGTGGGGCTTTCCTATTTTTTGCTAAATAATTACTTTTATTGGCGGTTAACTAGGTGGAGAGCAGAAGTAGGGAACGGGCGTATATTTCGAGTGCTATCTTTTCGTGAGGCGCATGGATCGTGTTTACCTTAATCGGCTTTCGCGCGTAGATTAGACGCATGCGTACCATGCAAATGCCAGTTCTAGTGCGCCCGCAAGTTTCTCGAAAATGGGGAACTCTAGCGCGCATTACGCCAGATACAGAGCGGCTAATCCAGTGCCGAGTATCCATGTTGGGTAGGCTTCTATTTATTCTGACTCTCGTATTAACTGTGTTGCAAATGGCTTCCGACATTGCTTTGGGGCGCAGTGATCGATTATTAGAATCCTGCTATGTTTTAGGCTATGTGGGAATCTTTGCTATTCTCGGTTTATGGCTTTATGCTCGTGGACAGGCAAGACCAGTTGCCAATATTTATATTGTCGAGGCAATAACCCTCATAGTTACGAGTACGTTATGGTCGGTTAGCTGCCAAATGCTTTCTGAAATAGTAATGCCGGACATGCTTTCCAGTGTTTTTTCATTGCTAAGCAATTCCGATGTTTTTCGAGCAGGGTCGATTCTTTCTACTTATTTGATGACCATGGTAATGATGTTGGCGGCTACCCAATTTCTAGCAGCCAGGGCAGCTTTAGTTCCTAGTTCGGCTATTCATACCGCCTTGCTTGCATTAGCTTGCGGTGCTCCAATTATTCTCTCTTCGGGGGTAATCTCTTTGCCTTTTTGGAAAATATCCTCACACCAATTTTTGAGCATTAGCGATCGCTGGTTTATTGGTATTTTTTCTACTATTTGGTGGATGATTACGGTAGTAATTTGCGCAGTATTGGCAGGAGTTATTCATCGCATGCGGCGAGAAGTTCACGAAGCTAAGCAATTGGGCCAATACGTTCTTCAGGAAAGATTGGGGCAGGGAGGAATGGGAGAGGTATATCGCGCCAATCATGCCATGATGCGACGCCCAACCGCCATTAAACTTCTTCCCCTGGAGAGAGCTGGCGCGGAAAATCTGGCACGTTTTGAGCGCGAAGTGCAGCTTTGCGCGAAACTTACGCACCCGAATACAATTTCTATATACGATTATGGTCGTACCCCCGATGGAATATTTTATTATGCTATGGAGCTTTTGAATGGCGCTACTTTAGAAGAAATGGTTGCATGTTCGGGGCCGCAACCCGCGTCTCGGGTAATTTTCTTATTAAAAATGATTGCCGGGTCCTTAGCCGAGGCCCATGGTCAAGGATTAATACACCGCGATATTAAACCATCTAATATTTATGTTTGCGAAAGAGGAGGCCAATATGACTTCATAAAAGTATTAGATTTTGGATTAGTTAAACTTACCAATCAAGCAGGTGATTCTGCTTTGTCTCAACTGGGAACATTGGTGGGAACGCCGCTGTATATGTCTCCAGAAGCTATTACTACTCCGGAAGCAATTGACCATCGTAGTGATCTTTATTCATTAGGAGCGGTAGGGTATTTTTTGATCACTTCCACCCATTTGTTTACCGAAAAAAATCCCGTACAAGTATATGCGCACCAATTGCATACTCCGCCAGAGCCTCCTTCTGCACGAGTTGGTTTTTCCCTTCCCCAAGATTTGGAGTCGTTGCTTTTAGATTGTTTATCCAAAGATCCTGCACTAAGGCCGCAAAGCGCTCTAGAGATTTTGAGTCGACTTGAACGTTGCCAAGATAACGGAGCGTGGAGTTTTCAAGACGCACATGATTGGTGGCAGCATAATAGCGGCAATATTCGTCAATGGTGCCAATCTAAAGAATGCATATCAACCCTCGATCAAGAGCCCACCGTGTTGCGGTAATGGGCACTGTGCGATCGAGAGGAAACCACGCCAGTATCGAAAAAAACCGGTGCTCACATTTACAAAAATGACCGGCTAGGCCTGGTGAATTTGCTCGCCCGACTCACTCGCTACTACTTGCCAAGAAGTAGTGCAGTCGGTGTTCTGGTACGATGTTGAGAACGCGTGACCCACTTTTTAAAGAGCGGACCTCTATACGCCGTAGGCTGCTTTGCCCAACGAAACGATTGTCGAGGAAAGTTTCTATGAAAGAACGCAAATTTGCTGCTCATTATCTTTTACTATTACTCTGTGCTTGTAGTGCTGGAAGCAACCCCGAAGCGCAACCGTATTCGGAAACACTAACTGTGAACCAGTTAGAATGCCGCCTTTCTTTACAATCTGCCTGGCAAGTAGGGTATTGCGCCGAGATCGTCTTGCATAATAGTAGTAGCGAGGATGTTACCTCTTGGACTGTGACGATTGATCTAGGCGGATCGGTTATTTCGCAAATTTGGAACGGAATCAGCGTCGGTACTGATGACAAGATAGAAGTTAAGCCGACAGCTCGAAATAGCAGAATCGCCGCGGGCGCATCAGTTGCGTTTGGGTTTTGTGGCTCTAGCGCTGACCCTAGTCAGTGGCCAACCCTTATTGGACTTGATGCTGAAAGGGGAGGTGGTGACGATCCCACTGATAGTCCCACTGACAATCCCACTGACGATCCCACTGACGATCCTGCTGACGATCCTGCTGACAATCCCGCTGACGATCCTGCTGATAGTCCAATCGACGATCCCGTCGATAATCCCATCAATAGTTCGGGAAGACTAACCGGCGTCAATTGGTTTGGTTTTGAAACCAACAATTTTGCACCTCATGGTTTATGGTCTCGTGATTACAAATCAATGCTTAAGCAAGTCAA
>JBNKEI010000107.1:0-42886 GCA_050288705.1 Myxococcales bacterium | reverse complement strand
TCCTCTCGGGCGATATTGTGAAAATATGCTCGGTTGTCGCGGCTCCCAATTGCTGAGTCTGCTGGCTACTCGGACTCGCTGGTGGTGATTGAGAAGTACCGGTCGGCTGTGAAGATTCCCCTAGTTGCCGCCGACTGCTATATCCGCTAGATTCTGGATTATAAGAACCTAAACCAAATCTTGCTGGTAACATAAGTGTACTCGCTTTCTCGATATATTCTTGAAGCGAGGAAATTGTCGAGTTATCAATAGAATTGTTGTGTGGACGATACGTTGTTGCATGGCTCGATATGTCGTTTTTTTATTTTGCAAAATTTTGGCTAATTAAAATGTCCGCTTTTCTGCAAGGTAGAGATGTCCGCTCTAAGGTAGCTATTCACGCAATAAAGGTGATTTGCCGAGAAAAACAAGCCTGGGCGGGGTGGATACCAGTTTTGCGGACTTTGTCGCGGTACGTTTGGGCGAGCAGGTACATAGACGTTTGCTTTGCTTCGCTAAAGCAATCAATTTCTTTAGATTTTTGCGAAACTCCGTTTACTTTACAGCATATTATACTGAGCGTCCGACAATACTATCAATAAGTTTTGCAAGGGCCTCAAAGGAATTGATTTTCCTAGTTCCGATTATTGCAAATCAATTAGGCGACATGAGGACCAGGAGATGGGTCACCAGACATTTTTGAAGGAGAATCCCCAAACAATTCATTGAAATGCGACATTGTACTAGCGATTGCCTTTTCACGATTGTTCGCCTCGGGATTTAAAGTTGCCCCTTTTTCTGGGTTATACAGTCCAATGCTATACAGAGATGCAAGAACATCGGGTTTATCACTGATATCCACGTGCTTGGGATCATTCTTCCAACAATCAATGGTTTTCCGCACTCTGGCGGCAATCAACGTAGGTGCCATCTTGTCGTCTTCTAGTAACTTGCGACATAAATCGGTATTCAATTTGCCGTCTACCCAAACATCGGGCTTATCGATAAGATTATCGTTTACGAGGTCGCGTACCGCAGCCGGCTTCATTTGTGCCATCCCATACGACCAGTCATCCTTCTTTTCTCAAAGTGAATTTGTTTTTTCTTGGCGTGAATTCGTTGGCGCATAGTCGGCCTTCCAGCGACTACCTCGTTAGTTAATGCGACAGAATCATCGAAATAGCACCCCTGCTTCTTCTCGTCATCACGGTTTCGTTGGACAGATACATGTGGATTTTGATACGGGAATGACTGGGAGGTTTGATATGAAAATATTTCTGAGTTGGTCTGGTGATACGAGCAGAATGGTCGCTGAATATTTCAGGGATGCTATAAAAACATTGTTTCCAGCAATTAATTGTATATTCTCGAGGGAGATTCAAAAGGGGAAGCGTTGGAATGATGAGATTTCAAAAGAACTTGAAAGTTGTGATTATGGAATTGTATTCTTGACGCATTCCAACTATGAAAGACCCTGGCTTTACTATGAGGCTGGCGCACTTTCTAAGTCGATAGAGTCTGGGAGAGTAATACCTTTGTTGATAGACCTTCCACTAGATTCTATTCGTAATGGACCACTAAATGGTTTTCAGGCAACATATTTTGCAAAGGAAGATATTCTAAATCTATGTAAAGATATTAACAAGAATATGCCAGAGGATAACAGAATCGAAGGGACTAGACTTGAGAAAAGTTACAATGATTTTATATGGAAGAGCTTGAATGAAAGTGTTGCTGCTTTATTGGGCAAAAGAAGACATATGGATGGTCTTATAGAGTTAAGAAAAAAATTAGATGTAACTCTTTTGTCGTTGACTGAAAATGCAAATATTGCGAATAATCAATATTTTAGGAGAATAATTGAAGAAAATATAGAAGATCACATCGCAGCTTTAAGAATTTCACTAAAGGAAGACCCTTCCATAAATGTGCCGTTTGTATTATATCCAGAATATCTCAATCGGTTACTAACATTATATAACGTTACAGTAAAAGCTATTGCTATTGTTGATAAAGAAGAGGAATTCTGGACGCAACGTACAGGGGATATGATTTATAAAAACACGACAAAAGAAAGTACACGACTTTTTGTGTTTCAGTCTCGGGCGCACATGAAAAAACATATTGCTTTATTGGAGAAACATTCCAAGAAATATAATATTGGCATGATGTCATACGATCATATGGTAAGAAAATTTCCGGATTATTGTTGCGATTTTTCGATAATCGGCAACCCTAGTACTCGGATATTAGCGAAGTATAATGACTCTGCATTTATTAAAACAATTGAGTTTATTACGAATCGCGAAATGGTTTCTGAGCACGAAGATAATCTTAATGAGATAATTGACAATTCAGTTATATTTCCTAATGAGTATAATGATGAAATCGCAAACGAAGACGAATTGATTGAGAAAGTCTTCTCTCAGAGGCTGAAGATATATAATAGAAAACAAATAGAGATGTCTTCATATATACAGGTAGATGACTACGATGAACACGAGGAAGAACATGCGTATTATGTGGAAATGATGGAGAAAATGCTATCGATATGCAAAGAAAATCGAAATGCTTCAGACCGAAATCAACGGATCAGTATATTGGAACTAGGTGCTGGCACTGGAATTTTCACAAAAAGGCTAGCAAAAGTAGAAAATTCGGAGATTGTTGCGGTAGAAATTGATTGGGCTTGTTATCATAGATTGAGAAAAAATTGTGTCCGTAACAAGTTATGGCAAATAAATCCAGCCATTCAAATCCTAAACAAAGATAGTCGAACATACGACCCTCCTGGTAGTTTTAACTATATATTTTCATCATTCGCTGATCATCATATAAAGCCATATGACAAAAGAGAATATTTTCGCAACGTAAAAAGGAATCTTAAAGAAGATGGTCTATTTCTTGTTGGAGATGAATTCCTACCAAAGTATGATCGAGATGATGTTGAATCGAGAAGAAATTCATTGCGTCTATTTCATAATCATATCATGGATATAGCAAAGAGGAATAATAATACGACACTTGTCGAACTGGAAGAAATTGCACTTAAATCAGGTCTTGATGAAAATGGGGATTTTAAATTGTCTTGCGAGGAATATGAGGAATTGTTACGAAAAGAGGGGCTGAATTATGAGAAAATAAAGATTGGTCCTAAGGATAGAGATGACATAGGTGGTGTCTATGTTTATGCGATCACTAAGGGATGACTCAGGGAATGTCGGGGGACATATGAGATGTTTTTGCATCAAAATAAACTGTCTACTAAAGCGGATCAGGGTTACACTTAGTCATAAAATCGCCAAAATTATTCGTGTAATGCAAGTAGCAAGTTAATCCAAGCTTATTTGTCATACAATGGTTGCTCTCATGACACTTTCTGTTATGAAACGTTAATTTCATAGTCGGCTGGAACAAAGAAACGGTATTGGTGGGATTTGGGAGACATGAGTGAGGCTAGTATCATGGATAAGGAGCTGTATTTAAAAGATCGTCTAGACGATCAAATAGACTGGTATGATAAAAAAAGCCAAGAAAATCAAAAGTGGTTCAAGTTGCTACGCGTAACAGAAATCGTGTGCGCAGCTCTTATTCCATTTATTGCGGGCATGTCTGAGTTCATACCTTATGGACAGATTATAATTAGCACATTAGGTATAGTCATAGCAATTAGCGCAGGACTATCTTCTCTCAATAAATATCAGGAAAATTGGCTTACATATCGAACAGTCTGTGAAACGCTAAGACATGAGAAGTTTCTATTTCTAACGAGCTGTAACCCATATGATGGTGATTCAGCATTTAATAAATTTGTTGAAAGAGTCGAGAGTCTTATATCTAAAGAAAATAGCCAGTGGTCGCGTAATGCGAGAGATAAATCACATAAACAGGCAAGTTAATAGCATAGGAATTCCTCCGGTTGGACGATTTGGAAAGTCTGTGTCACTCGAAATGGGAGTGCAAGTATCACGTGTTTTTTATTCCTAAGTGCCGTAGGAAGACACTTCACTCGCGAAGTGGCTAGTGCTGAATAGTTACGGATAAGAAGCCATTGACGGTTATTTAATCAAACCGACAAATGTCTCCAATATCTCCTTTCAACTCTTTAGTACTTGCATCCAGGTAGAGGCCCGAAAACTGCGCGCTGGTTGCCATGCCACTTTCGTTCTTGGGCATGCACCATACTTGGATATCGGAGGGGGCTTCGCCAGTAGCTAGATCGAAATCCAAAGGTCCAGAAGCGCCATTAATATCGATGCGTCTACCTGCATGTAAAATTTGAAAGGCAGAATTCAAACTGAATACCCCAATGTCGATGGACGTCGCTTCGCTATGAGGAATTAAAAAAGAAAACGCATCGGCAAGGTTGGCTCCGGTAATGGGTTTTGAACCAAGGGCGACTGCTGCGTAGGCAATCATATAAACTGCGTCGAAAGAACCAGCAGGACCAAATACCGCCGGGTCAGTGTTATCTCCAAAATCAGCAGCTATGTAATTATGCTTAAAAACCTGGAATTGATCATTTTCAGAGCCGGGCACCGTGCCAGTAATGCGTTTGCGTAAATCATTGTTTGTGGCAACCACTTCTTCCCACAGCTCGCGAATTTGTCCGGCATCATTTAGGACCCAATAAGGGGCTGGGGAGCCAGGATTCTTGGATGCCCACTCTTGCTCGGTGGGCTGGAGAATATGAAGAATACCTTCGGCGGCACAAAGGTCGAAAACAACGTCTGGTTCAAAATTAAGAATCTTTTCCACTGCTTCGCGGTAGCGAAGTTCAGAGGCGGGGCCACTGGGATCTCCATAATCAAAAGCCATGTAATGGTGAGCATTTTCCGCGGCGGTTGCGGGCGCCTTGTTGAAAGCCAATCTGAAAGCCAACTCTGCATTATTAATTAGCGCCTCTTTCAAGCCAATGCCGGCTGATCCGCCGGGATAAACCACCGCGACTTTTATTTTTTGGGCTTCATCAATGGATCGACTCGAACGGATATTTTTTTCCAGAATATTCATGTATTTGGCCATGGCCATGCCTTGATAAACGTCGGAAGGAGAAGTGCGCCACACCAATCCATTGTCTTCAAGACTAGTTATGCTGGGAGCGGTTGCAGAGGGAGAAATAAGCAAGGTTCCCTTGTCTACCGTCACCTTAGTGGCAATTTCCATAGTCACGCCGCTCCATGCGGCTCCAATTATTACTGGAACGCCAATGTTTTCGACCAGGTGCCTTGCGGCTCTAACGCCTTGTTTTTGGTTGCTGTCATCGCTGCACCCTACGAAAGCCAGCGGCCGTCTTTTTTTTACCTCTTGCCCAGGTATGGCGGGTAGGCCAGAAGCGTTTTTTTGAATATCATCAATAGCTAGCTTAACGGCATTTTCCCGGGCTAGACCGGTGGATTTATCAATCCCAGTGGTTGGAAAAATCGATCCAAATAGAAAAGCATTGTCGTTTCGCCAGTCTCCATAAACCGTGGTGCATTCATTGGATTTGAGCTTCACGCAAGTGCCTGAGGAGGTTCCGGCAGCGCGTTTGCAAATGGTGTAATCAGTTTCTGACCCGCAATCAGTATTGGTGCGGCATTCCACCCCTGCTTCCGTATCAACCATGAAAGAACAAGAAGACCCTAGCGGAATAATAAGAAGACCAAAAAGAGCTGCTACGTGGCGGCCATGTCTTTCTTTAAGTGTGCTTTTTAGTGCCATGATTGAGATCTCCATACGACCATATGCCCGTCGAGTAACATAATCTTTGATAGATAACGCTAGAAAGAACCCGATACGCTCATTCCTTGAGGGCTACCATTAAGTTGTAAAGACGCCGTACTGCTGCTTTGGTTATTATAAAAAGACAGATACCCAAGAAAACCGGCAGAAACAATTGCCAAACCGCCACAAATGTCGGCTGCTAAGGCGATTCGTTTGGTGTTTCTGCCCAGAGAAATTCGCTGTTCATATGATTTATTCATTTCGTTGCGAGCAGTTCGCAAATCTTGAGAATTTCTCAGAGCCACTATTCCCAAACCGGCGCTAGTAGCGGCTAGTCCCGCGGGAATTGCCCAGTAAAGCCAGGATGGTCTCTTATCGCCAAACAATACTTTTCCAGACGAAGTGTTCTCCCGAGAATTTGCTTTTAATTTGGCTGGATGGGAAATAGAAAGTAACTCGATTTTGACTTCAAGCATATCTCCACCCCCTACTTCCACCATTTTGGTGGCGGGAAGACACCCGGAAATAACCGCGGTTACTTTACGTCGGCCAGAACTTATCTCCACATAGCCAGGTAGTGGCGTTTTTCCTATGAGAACATCGTCTACGAAAATGCTAGCCCCAACTTTATTGGTGGAAATGTCGAGGTAGGAGATGCGCATGCGTAGGTTACTAATCTCTCTTTTTATTTCCGTGGCACGTGAATTCGGAATTTTATCTCCACCTTCGGTTAAATATTTTTGAAAATTTCGCAGTGCTTCTGGGTAGTCTTGGATTTGGTAGTAGATTTGTCCAATATTGAATAAAATAGAGTAATTAGGAACTAATTCATAGGCGCGCTTGAATTCGACCAAAGCGGCGTGAAAATCATTTTCCTCGTAAAACTTTTTGCCTTTTTCAAAACGGGCTTTTGCTCTTTCGAGCCTTAGGTCCGAAGGCGACTGTTGGTAAAATGGCTTATTAGGTGTGGCGCTGGCCAAGGTGGTAATGGTCAAAGAGGCAAATACAAAAAAGGCCGACTTTAATGGTTCCATAAAATTTCCGAGTCGATAGAGCGTTTTGGTTTAGTTTCCGGTTTGGGAAGAATTGGAAAGTGTTCCTTCTTGGGTGCGCCTTTAAAGCTGTGGCTGGTAAGACTTTTTGGTGTCTTAATTTCTTCTAATTGCTTTGGTTCTGAATGTATTTCCAATTCTGAACGGCGGTTAGATTTCGATTTTTCAAGAGTAACTTTTACCACTTGGTTTTTGTCGAATCGAATTTTTTTGATAAATGTTTCATATCCTGGCGCGGTTATTCTAAGCTCGTGCTCAGCTTGGTCTTCTGGATAAGTTCCAGAGAATGGATTGGAAGAAATGGGCACTGAATCAAGGCTTAATTGGGCATGCGATGGGGTTGTAAATATTTGCAGCCCAATGTTTGATTTTTCTACCGGTTTAGGTCGAGCGAATGTCGAAACAGGGGGCGTAGATATTGGTTTCGGGGTAGACGGCAGGTGCCACAAGACAATTGCCAAGGCCAAAGCCAGTGTTGCCGCAGAGCCAAAGAGGAAATAAAGAAAAAGCTTTGGCTTTGTTTCTTCAATTTCAATTTCAAAATCACTGATAGAAGAGTTTAACTGACTACTTACTTTTGGTAATTCAGATGTCTTCTCAATGTTTGCCTCGGCGCGCGAATACGAACAATTTTTCATTCCCTGAGTATGAAACGGAAACGAAGGTCTAGTGCGGTGCTTAGAATTATTGCCGAGTAGGGGAAGTCTATTTCTTATATCCTCCAATTTTGCCGCAGGTTCATGGCTCGCCAAGAGTAGCTGGTTTTCTACAATTGACAGCATTTGCGCGCGTTCGTTTTCGAATAACGTGCTAACTACCGCGGACAGTTCTTGGGGACTTACTGGTTTGGAATGGCGGAGAAGATATTGGTCAAGTTCGTATCGAAACTCTCTGGCGGATGAGAATCTTTTTTCCGGTTCAAACGACAGGCCTTTTTCGCATATCAGAACAAGCTCTGATGGCGCATTAGTTTGAGCATGTTTCAGTGATGGAATTTCTCCCTTACTTAATTGCCGAAAAACACAATCCCCAGAGAGTCCTTTCCATGGCGATTGGCCGGTGATTATTTCCCAAAGAAGAATTGAAACTGAAAATATATCCGATCTGCAATCAACTTTATAGCCCTGGGCCTGTTCCGGAGACGCGTAAGCAATTTTACCCTTAAAGATTCCTGCGGTGGTTTCCAAAATAGAGTTTTTTGCTTTGGCAATGCCAAAATCTAGAATTTTGCACTCGCCATCAAAGGTAGTAATAATATTATGTGGCGTAAGATCTCGGTGGACGATTTCCAGGGATTTTTTTTCATGGTCTTTTAGCTCATGAGCGTACTGAAGACCGTTTAACACGTTGGAAAGAATAAAAAGCCACAATCTAATGTCCAACGGGTTATTTTTTTTTGACGTCACTTCTCTTAAAGCATGCAGCGTTGGGCCAGGTAGGAACTCCATGGCCAAAAAGTAATCGTCGTTATCTCGGCCAGCTTCATAAGTCTGAACAATGTTGGGGTGATTTAGCCGGGTGGCAATCCGGCCTTCATTAAGAAACATGTTTACAAATTCAGGGTCATCAGTTTCTCTTAAAAGCTTTATTGCCAGCAAATTGCTAAAATCCTGAAAATGGGGAGCAGTCGCCAAATATACATCAGCCATTCCACCCCGGCCTATCTTTGCAATGAGGCGGTATTTGTCCGATAAAATATCTGAAGACCGGGCATTGCAAATCAAAGCTGCCTACCTCGTGGATATGCGACTTTCAACTCATTTTGGCCACACCAAATAAGCTACACTTTTCTACGACTTGGAGACACAAAAAACTTGCCGGCTTCTTGATAAGCAAGGTGGGCGACCTGCCTACAATATCGGTGCGTGCCGGGTAGAGTCAAGTCCGAAAAAGAGCTTGAAAAGTGACAGATGGAACGAATTCCTGGTGAGAAATGTTTAGCTCCTAACTGCAAAGGAGATTTATGACCGTTTCGTCTCTATCACCCCAACCCATAAATCCAGATGCTGAGTTCGATTGTCCGGAGTCATCTAGCCGAGAAGCCGAAGGCCGCTCTATTTTGAGTTGGGCCCGGGAGCTTATTGATCTTTTTGGCGATCGTCCAGCCGGAACCGAGCGGTGTCGAAATGCCGCTCAGCGAATTGCCAGTGATTTGCGATTGAACTGCCATCGAGTAGAGCTACAGAAGTTCTACTGTCATCCATGGGCATTTATTTGGCATGGCTGGGTAGTGGTTTTCTGTATAATAGTGGCTTCCGCATTACTATTTTTCGGACAATGGAAAGGAGCCGAACTAGTATATTTTTTGGCGACGATAGTCGCTCTTGCTCAATTCGGCTTTTATAGAGAATTGCTCGACCCTTTGTTTCCCCGTAAGCAGTGTGCTAATGTAGTGGGAATATTAGAGCCCAGAAGAAAAGCAGCTAGACAAATTATTTTAAGCTCCCACCACGATAGTGCATTTGAATTTCGCTATTTGCGATTCTCTCGCATTCTGCATGGAGTTACTTTACTAGGTTATGGGTTTGCGTCCATGGCAATGCCTTGGGTTATTGGGGCGATGAAAATAGGCAACGAATACTTGGACCTTCCGGTCGGTGAAGGTATTTGGAAGGCCATGGCAGTATTTGCCGCGGTTTCCGGAATGCTATTTCTAGGGTTATTTAGCCGTCGCTCAGTTCCTGGAGCTGGTGATAATCTGGTTTCTAGCGGCATACTAGTGCACATCAGTCGCGTAATAAGAGAGCGATTGCAGCATGATGCTGACGCATTGCAAGACACCCGCATTATTTTCGCCAGCTTCGATGCCGAAGAGTCCGGATTAAGGGGCTCGCGATCTTTTTTGCGAGACAATTCCCAATTAATGGGGTCGGTTCCTTCCTGCAACATTAATCTAGAGTCGTTATACCAGTTAAAAGACTTGTCTTTTCTAGTTAATGATCGAAACGGAATGGTTCGATTGTCTTCTCGCATGGGAGAGCTTTTGAAAGAAGCCGCCGAGGAAGAAAGTGTTTCCGTTGCCCCCATGCGCATGTGGTATGGACTGGGGTCTACCGATGCTGCAGAATTTGCCAAATTAGGTATTCCTGCAACCACGCTCCTGGCGGTGCCGCACCGAATTTTTAGCACCGAAAAAATTTTGTATCATTCGCGAGATGATATTCCAGAAAATATAGATGCACGGGTAGTCGGTGTAGCTACGAGAATTGTGTTGCGGGTGATAAACCGTCTAGTCGAGGGAAAACCATCTGAAGCAAAATTATTGTCGAGCGCTCCAACTGCTCAAGAATTAGCAGGATAAATGTGGATGGATCGCTATTCCGAAAACCGCAGAGCAATGTGGTTTTCGAAATCCCCCGAGATGGTTCTGCAAAAAATAGCCCCTTCCGAGAACAACCTTAGGCTTCTGGCGCTATGCGTTTTTTTCGCGGAGCTTCGCGAACAGGTTCCAGAATAAGACGATCTCCGTCAGTACGGACCTCTAGCTCGGTATTGCGGTCAATGTTGAGAAGAGAGAGAATAGGTTTTTCGATGATGATTCCTAAGCTGTTTCCCACCGTAGCCAATTTTTTTCGCATTACCATAATTTTCTCCTAAACGCTTTGAGGGTGAGAACTAAGTTCTTTTCCCTTTTTTAAGTCATGGGTCAATATTGGACAGTCACATCAGATGTACTTTACTGCACGGTTTCTCTAATTTACATAATTATCTTACTCTATCTCACCCATTTGGCGGCTTCCCGGGCATGATAGGTGAAAATCATTTCTGCGCCTGCTCGTTTGATGGATAGGAGTACCTCTAAAATGGTGCGTTGGCGATCTAGTGCCCCGGCCATGGCAGCCAACTCGATCATTGAATATTCGCCACTTACGCTATAGGCGGCCACCGGGACATTCACCTGATGGCGAACTTCTCGAATAATATCTAGGTAGGCTAGCGCTGGCTTTACCATCACAATATCAGCCCCTTCTTCTATGTCGGCCAGCACTTCGCGAATAGCTTCACGAGAATTAGCGGGATCGATCTGGTAGGTTGATCGATCGCCGACCTGGGGAGCAGAATCTACCGCTTGTCGAAAAGGAGCGTAAAAGGAACTGGCGTATTTGGCAGCATAGGAAAGAATAGCTACTTCATCGAACCCTTCTTTATCGAGCTTGGCACGTATCGCCGAAACTCTTCCGTCCATCATGTCGGAAGGAGCTACTAGATCGGCGCCCGCCCGGGCTTGCGAGATCGCAACTTTGGCCAATAGCTCCAAACTGGAATCGTTATGAATTTCCCCTTCGCGAACCAACCCGCAATGGCCATGGGAGGTGTATTCGCATAGACAGGTGTCGGCAATAACTACTAACGGAAATTCACTTTTGAGCCGGCGAATAGCTTGCTGAACAATTCCATTCTCGTCCCAAGCTTGGCTTCCGAGATCGTCTTTTTTTTCGGGAATTCCAAAAAGAATAACCGCCTTTACGCCATCTTCAACTGCTTTTTCTGCCTCCGAGCAAAGTGAGTCGAGAGTATGCCTCATTTGCCCGGGAATAGAGTCAATAGGCTCGGGATAAGAAGAAACCGCCTGCACAAAAAGCGGATAAACAAAATCGTCCCTTTGCAAACTAGTTTCGCGCACCAGATCGCGAATAATTGGGCTGCGTCGTAATCTACGCGGCCTATGAGTAGGAAACATATTTTAAAAACCTCCTTCAGGGAGCGTAACAGTACCCCTCGCCACGAATAGTTAAAAAATGGCTCGGATTATCTGGGTGCTCTTCAAATAGCTTACGAAATCTCCAAATAAAATTGTCTACAATTCTTTCGGTGATTGTAACATCCATTCCCCAGATTTCTTCCAAAATATCTGCACGCCGAAGGACACTCCCTGGAGAACGAATCATTAGCTGAAGAAGGGCTACCTCTTTTTCCGTTAAAGAGACTAGGCCTTCATTAGATTCGGCTTTGCGCAAAACTAAGTTGACCGTAAAATTACCAATGCGGATTTGCCCTGTCGATGGAAGTTCGCGTGGTGCTTGCGAGCGCCGTACTAATGCATGAATTCTAAAGACTAATTCATTAATATCGAACGGTTTAGAAAGGTAGTCGTCTGCTCCCCACTCAAATGCCTGAATTTTAATGCTTATTTCGTCGCGTGCGGTGAGCATTAGAACGGGGGTGCTCATTCCGTTTTGGCGTATGTTGCGAAGTAGTTGGAGGCCGTCACTTCCGGGAATGGCAATGTCTAAAACAATTACATCTACCGGAAAATTTTGTAGAGAAGACCAAGCTTCGCTGCTGCCTTCCGCCCAAACAACCTCGTATCCTGCTTTCTGCAAATTAAGACGCACCATGGCGCCGACCAGTTTTTCGTCTTCAACTAGTAAAGCTCGGGGACTCATGAACAACCTCTCGAAAAGTCAATACAAAAGTGCTCCCCAGTCCTTTACCTAAACTAAAAGCGCGAATTTTGTATCCCATGCGTTCCATTAAAGCTTGGGAAATTGTCAAGCCTAGTCCAGTTCCTTGACTCCAACTGGCGTTTTCTTGCGCTGGTCTACTGTATGGGTCGAAAAGCACTGCTGCTTGGTCAGAAGAAAACCCTATTCCTTGATCTTCCACTGAAACTTCCAGAC
This sequence comes from Myxococcales bacterium, assembly GCA_050288705.1. Classification (GTDB taxonomy): domain Bacteria; phylum Myxococcota; class Myxococcia; order Myxococcales; family UBA5297; genus JBNKEI01. Next base: position 30,528 of record JBNKEI010000107.1, on the reverse strand, counting down.
CAGCTGAGCTTTGCCATACGCGAATGCGAATCTTGCTAGGGTCTGGACAAAATTTCAGGGCATTATCTACCAGATTTTCTAGTACTACGCTGAGTGCCTTTTTATCAGCTACGATTTCTAGGTCGGGCTTTAGTGGTTCCCAAAGTAGCGCAATGGCCTGGGGCTGATCAGGAAGAAACTGCCGGCGATGTTCGACAAATTTCTGCAAGAAAGAGTGCAAATGCAAGCTCTCCATTTGCAGCGAATAGCAGTTTTCCCGCAACTGCCCGGAGAGAAGGGCGTTATCAATAAGATGTTCCAGGCGTTCGGCTTCTTTACATCCCATGATCCAGTATTTATTTGCTTCTTGCGCAGGAATATTTCCCGCGGCAAAGCTTTGCAGAAGCGACCGAATGCCGGTGAGAGGCGTTTTCATTTCGTGGGTTATTATGGAAAGAAAGCGCCTAATTTTAAGGTTATGTTGCTTTTCGGCGTGCACGTAATGGAAGAGCATGAAGATACAAATACTAATTAGCAAAAAAAGAAAAGCACTTTCTCCTTGATACATCCATTTTCTACGTTTGGCTCGGTTTTCGATCTCTTTTTCTGCCTCATCTAAAATATAAATAGCTAAATCAGGATGAAGGGGATGCAGCTTCCAATTATATTTTGATGAACCAGATTTTGGTGAGGACGGAAAAATTGCCAACTGATGAGAAATTGGGCCAATAGCCGGGCGGGTAGGTTGATGGCCTAGAATGAGAGCTCTATTTGTAGCTTGATGTTTTAACGAGTCCCAAGCGTATTGTTTTTCAAGAGCTACTGCCCGGCAAAAATAAACTGTCCACCAAATTCCCAACGCTACTAAAGAGGCTAATGCCAATACAAAAACCAGGAAATGCCAGTGGTTATAAAGGTACTTCATTCGTTTTCTTGGTGGAGACATGACAATATTTCCAGACCTAAATCTCGTACCAAGCCCTCGATTTCTTGGGGAGTATGCGCGGCGCAAAGAAAAAGCACTTCATATCCAGAAGGAGGCAAATACCATCCCCGATTCAACATTGGCGCATGAATACTGTTGAAGCGAGAGATAGCTTCTTTCTGAATATCTTCCGCTCGTCGAGGAAGATCGTTTTCTAGTTCGTTTTGCATCAACCCCAAATAGAGCCAAAAAATGGAACCTGCGCGTCGCCAGCGCAAATGCGGCAGGCGAGCTTGACTGAGAAACAAATCGAGGTGCGCTCCCAGAGTTTCCAGATAAGTGTAAATCTGTTCTTTGGCAAGAATACGTAGAGTAGCAATGCCGGCAGCCAGAGCTACCGGATTTCCCGATAAAGTACCCGCTTGATATACCTCGCCTAAAGGTGCTAAATGCGCCAAAAGCTTGCGCGAACCTACTAGGGCGGCTACGGGCATTCCTCCGCCAATTATTTTTCCCAAGGTTACCAGGTCGGCATCTACTCCTTCCAGAGAATCGCCATACCCTCCATAGCGAAGCCGGAATCCGGAAATGACTTCATCCAGTATGAGTATGGCGCCATGTTGGCGGGTAAACTGACGCACTGCGCGTAGCCAGGCTGGGCGTTGCTCCAACAGCCCTTCATTAGCGGGAAGCGGTTCCACAATAACCGCGGCGATTTGATCTCCCCATCGGGAAAAAGCATCTTCTAAAAGTTCAAAATCATCAAAGGGAAGAACCAAAGTTTCTGCAGCTAAGCAGGCAGGAACTCCTTTAGAAGAAGAAACTCCTAAGGTTGCTAAACCGCTACCAGCTTTAACGAGTAACGAGTCGCTATGGCCGTGGTAACCACCAGAAAACTTAAGTATTTTGTTTCGACCGGTAGCAGCTCGCGCCAAGCGCAACGCGGTCATAACTGCTTCGGTGCCGGAAGAAAGAAACCGTACTTGCTCCATAGAAGGAAAACCGGCCAAGATGAGCTCTGCTAACTCAATTTCCTGTGCGCAGCAGGTGCCAAAAGAGAGCCCGTTCTGCGCGGTTTTTTGTACCGCTTCGACTACTTCCGGGTGAGCATGGCCCAAAATAAGAGGGCCCCATGACATGCAAAAATCTACGTATTCTTGGTCGTCTTCGTCCCACAAATGGGAGCCCTGAGCGCGGCGAAAATAGATAGGAGTTCCTTTTACCGAACGAAACGCCCGCACTGGGCTGGATACGCCGCCAGGGATCTTTTCACAAGCCGCCTGGTATAAGTAGTTTGAGCGAGGTCGAGAAACGTTCATTGATGTCAATTCCTTATCTGTTGGCCAATTGCAAACCCCAGGCGAAAGGAGATTGGGACGAGAAAGGGTGTATACCCAGAGTAAACCCTTGAGCAGAGAAGAAGATTTGCTCGCCAAGGTGAAAACTGGGGTTTTGCAGTTGCCTACTGAAAATGCTTTTTATAAGCTAAATAGAGCATTTCAATCCACTTTTCCGCTCTCGGACCCATGACTGTGGGAGCAGGGGCATGGGAAGAAAGCAGCGGCAATAAAGCAGCGGCAGTAGTGTTTCCAATACAGAAAGTGGCACAACTACACATCCAAGGATTAACACTCAACAATCGTTTCGCTGCGGAAGGGGAGGCAAAAAAAATGGCCGCCACCTCACATGGGGTAATAACTGGTATTTTTGGCACTATGTTCCGATAAACAGGCACAGCAATTAGCTGGAACCCCCGCGCCGTAAGCACTTCATCTATTGCTCCTGCCCGTAAGTCGCCCTGCACCATGGCAATGCGAGCCGGCGGTGACCAACGAGCCATGATTTTTTGAGCCAAAAATTCGCCCTGAGGTTTTTCCGCTATTATCTCGGCTTGGAAGCCGTAGAACCCTAGTGCTTGCGCAGTGGCGGTTCCAATTGCTGCAAACAGAGGCCGATTTGGCGACTTTAGCAAATTAGCGTTAGCTGCTTTTTCGCCAACCGTCTTCATTCCCTCCACCCATCCCTTTACTCCGTGGCGGCTGGTAAATACCACCACCTCGACCGGATGAGGAAGCACCGGCGGCTGCAGGTAATAAACCTTCAGGCAGGGAATTTCTAAAACGGGAATTCCCTGTTGAGTTAGCGCCTCGCGTAGTTGTGCATTATCCTCTGGTTCGCGGGTGAGAATAATAACCGGGTGGGGGAGCGCTGCTGATGTAGGGGGCTGTCGCATTGATTGACAGGTAATCGCAGATTAAGAGACCTACGTTCTCAGCCGTCCATCGATCGATAAATACAGATCATTCTCTATTAACCTATAATTCCCTGGGTCCCTCGATCCTTCATAATTACAATCATAAACACGCTCCACGCCATTTTTTCGCCGAAAAAAAACAGCGTGATTCGCGTTTGGCCCGTGGACACCAACAATTGCCATGTTGGGGAAATCAGCCCACGATTTTTCTTGGTGCCGTTGAGTTGTGCTTATGCCAAGAACTGCTAAAGCTGCCTGGGCGTCGGGCACTACCATTCCACGATAGGTTTCCAGAGAGCAGCCTATCTCGCGAACCGCATCCATGGCTCGGTCGTAATCCACGCCGGCCGCCATGGCAATGCTGCTAACCATACATCCGAAAGGGCTTTTCGATTTGACAACATGAATGGTGCTTGGATTATAAGAAATAACCGATGGACTATGATAATCATAGGCACGCATATTTATGCCCAGTTTTTTATATTTGGTTGAATCGGGATTATTGTTTGAAAAGCTGCTTGCCGGAGAATGGCTTGGGAAAATATGTTTCATGGGGTGACTTGGAGAAGCAACAGGTCGCCTCTTCGACGAATAACTCGACGATACGCTATTTGATTTGTTAGGTAACGATCTAAGCATTCTAGCTCCGTAATAGATTCGAACCGCTGTGGACAGTTGTTTGATCGTGCACGTATCCCATGTGTTCGGGTAGATCAACAACTATTCTCCTATTCTCCGGAGTTGATACTTCCTTGCCGAAAAACCGTATAACCGATGGAAAGCGATTTCCTGCAAACATAAATTTGGTGTTTACCAAATATGCTGGTTTAGATATTGCCGGCGATCGTTTTAGCCGTCATTCGAATAGAGGTGGGTACTCTTGCCTCAAGCCGATGAACGGTAATCTCATTCGCCAGTTCTGGCTCATCCACGCCCTGATGCCCAAAATTCTCGATTTCGAGCTTGGAGAGGCTTGGCATGTGCCTAATCTATCATGGGTGTAACTCTGATGCTGAAACCGCACACTTTCTCCTACCGCTCATCCCAAGCGCCGCCCCGCTCTCGCGGAACAGCCTACGCTCGGGAAGACCGGTCTTGCCGAGCCACAGCTTTCGTCAGTTTCAGACTTGCATTCATTATCGTATGCAGGAACAGCGTCAACTTAATGGGGACAATGTTCCGACGTATCAACGGTTTGAGCCTCTTTTGGCAGAGACGCTGGTAAATGAGCTATATCCGTGTTTTTTTCTATGACTGCCGCGCGGCTAGACGTGTGAGGCCTGTTCTCACTAAAATGTTGACAAGGTGACGATGGTCTAGTTGTCAGTGTCGCTCATCACGGTGCGCGAGGAAGAAAATAATGATCGGGAGCGGTAAGGAACAATCAAAGGCATCGTCTCCCGGTCGAAAAAAGAGAATTCGCCTTTGGTTGCTAGTCGGCATCGTATGGTCTTGCGTTGTAGTGTCGCTAGTCTACATAAAATACCTAGCAACTTTTCGCGATGCCATTTACATCGGGGTAGTAGCGCCGCTAACCGGCAATTACGCTGAGGCCGGAATTCCCATTCGCGACAGCGTGAAAATGTATTTTGACGAAGTTAATAGCAAAGGGGGTATCAACGGAAAGGAAGTTATACTCATAGAAAAAGATGACCAAAATGACCCGAAATTAGCGAAGCAGCGTGCCATGGAGCTGGCTGAAGACGGGCGGGTGGTGGCAGTTATTGGGCACCGACATAGCGGGCCTACTCTGGCCGCCAAGGAAGTATATGTTAAGTACGGAATTCCCACAATTGCCCCTACGGCGAGTAATCCGCTCATCACTAAGAATAGTAAGTGGAATTTCCGGATGGTTTTTGATGATGTTTTTCAAGCGGAACTCCTAGCGTATTGCGTAAAAAACGTTTTTAAAGCCCAAAGAGTCACCATTATTCGCTCCAATAATCCCTATGGGGAAAGCTTGTCTCGGGAATTTCATAAGGGAGCCAATCATATTGGGCTCAACGTTGTTACTACCGTTACTATGGAGCAGAGCAAGCCGTTTACTCCTAGTGCCGAAGAGCTGGAATTGATTCGCAGTTCGGACGTGGTGTTTTTGTCACTGCACAATCTTGACGCTTTGGAAGCGGTGAAGAAACTGAATTCCGAAAGTATTAAGGTGAAGTACATAGGTGGAGATTCGGTGGGCAGTGATGTCTTTGCTAGAACTGGGGGGCGAGATGTAGAGGGAGTGTACGCGATTAACTTTTATAATACTGAGGTTATGGGCTTGAAAGCGCGAAAGTTTTCGGCAACCTTCTTGAAAAAGTATGGGTATGAGTGTGAGTGGGGGGGGGCAACCGCATATGACGCTGCGTTCTTACTTGCAAAAGTTATTGGCAAAGTAGGAGCGGATCGTAGCCGCATAGCGAATGAGTTTCTGAAGATCAATTCCCTTAATAACAGTTACAAGGGGGTGACTGGAAATCTGTTTTTCGACAAGGATGGCAACTGTATGAAAATGCCGGTTTTTATACAGGTACAGAATGGGAGGTTTCGTACTGCTGAATTTCAAATGGCCTATGTAAATAATTCGGAGGCATTAGCAGAGGGTGTTTTCCGGTTCAAAAACTACCTGATGCGCAAGAGTATTGTGGTACGTGCGGGTGTTTATGTAACTGATGTTGAAGCTATTAATGTTAAAGAATCAAGCTTTACTGTTCAGTTTCTGGTGTGGTTTCGCTGGAGCGGGGATTTGAAAAAGATGGATTTTGGACTGATCAACGGAACAGTGCTGGATCAAAAGCTAACCGCACAAAGTGATGACCTCGTATCTGGAGAAAGGTATCGATGCTACCAGGTAAACGCGACCATTAAGCAGGATTTATATTTCTTGCGATACCCTTTTGATGTCCATGCTCTAAAAATAAAACTGCGTCATAGAACTTTACCTTCCACGTATTTGCAGTTTGTAAATGATGTTGCGACTCTTAGTTTGTCCGATCGCGATGCCAGTTTTGGCAACTGGGAGGATATTGGGCAGGTCAACTATGTGGACCACGAGGATGTCTTAACTAGCTTCCGCAATCCTAGGGCAGGTTTGGAACGCGAGGTGGTGGAATACCCGGTGTATAACTACCAAATAACTTTTAAGCGTATTTTTAAGACATACCTTATGAAGTTTCTTATTCCGCTCCTGTTTATTATTTTCATGAGTTTTTTAGCGTTTTTTATTCACCCTAAGGACTTGGAATCTAACATTAATATTGGTATTACTTCTTTGTTGTCCGCTATTGCATTTCACATAACGCAAGCCGATAACCTGCCAGATATTGGATACATTGTAGTATCAGACGTCTTTTTCCTAGTAGCCTATGCTCTTATCTTGCTGACCCTGGTCGAGACAGTGTGGACTTACTCGCTGTACATCAATGGGAACAAGCGGTTGGCTTCGCGAATCGATTTTTACTCGCGGTACATGTTCACCTTCCTCCTGGTAGTGACGGTGATTTTGATCATCAACTACATGGCTTGACCTCGCTAGAGAAGCCGACAGTCGTTAACGATCTTAAGCTGGCGTGCGATCGAAAAACGAGGGAGTATTGTCAGCCCTCGATGGTTAGGTATTAGAACTGGGCTGAAGCAAAGAGCAGGGAATAGAGTTAGACAGTATAAGAGTTGGATTGTGCTCAATCGCAGCTACCGAAAAGAGCGGAACATAGAGCAGAACTTTTCCGGGTCGGTTGTCCCTCAAGCAGGGGGTGTGTCCAAGTCAGCTCTAAAGATGACACCGGATGCTGTTGAACGTTCGCCCTTAGCGCCGGTACTCTGTTTTCTTCAGCGTGCGCAATCTCGATACAGGCGAATAAAAACAATATCGACCGCCACTTGGTTGGTTGGGGTGATGTTGGGCATAGGTCCGGGGATAGCCGCCTGGGCGCATATTCACTTGCTTTCCGCGCAAATTGCAGGAGTGCTTTCTGTTGTTGCGGTGGTAGCAGCCTTTCTTTGGATAGGATTATGGCGAGCCAAAAAAGAAACCTCTTCTTGGATAGCTACTGCACAACTATTGGCTCGTCGTCTTGAACTTCCCGTTTTACGTGCTGGACTGGTGCCAGCGGTGGAACTTGCTCTGGAGATGGAGGTTGGAGGCGAGTGTTTTTCCGCGCCGTTAGCTAGGGCTCACATCGAGCAAATGGCTAATGCCCTGAGTTCGCTTTCCATAAAGAAGGTTTTACCCAGCCAGCCAATACAGCAAGCTGCCAAATGGGTGGGAATAACCATTTTGCTGGGGGCGATTACCTCTATTATCTGCTGGAAAGCGGTTACCGAAGGTTGGCAGCGGCTTCTGACCAGGCATTCGTCTGGAAAAAGCGTTCTTTTGCAGTTACAGGAGCCAATCACCGGAGAGATCGAGCTTACCTACATTTATCCAGCTTATACCGGTTTGCCTACACGCACTCTTCCAATTACTGCGGGAGAAATATCGGCTCCCAAGGGCACCCGAGTTCACTTGAAAACGCGAGCAGACCGTGAGATCGGTGGCGCATTACTTATTGTTGGAGAGGTGAAGACGCCGCTAAAAGTTAGTTCAGGCCGTGATTTATCAGGGACAATATTGGTCAGTGATTCTGGTTACTATCGGTTCCGGTTTAATGATGCTCAAGGCAAACAATTGGTGGAAGGCCCGCCAATACCTATTGCTGTAGAGGAAGATGTTCGTCCCAAGGTTTCTATTATATCGCCATCTAGTCCCTTAGAGGTGGATCCTAAGTTAATTCTCACTATACGTTATGAAGCTCAAGACGATTATGGTTTATCCGAACTAGCGCTGTTGTACAGGCTTCCTGGCGCGGTAAACCCGCAAAAAATAATTCTGCAACAAGATCCGCAAACGCCTCCTAATTCTTCCGGCGAATATCTTTGGGACTTATCTACGCTGAGTTTGCTAGCTGGAGACTCGGTTGCATACTATGTGGAAGCAGTGGATAACGACCCAGTTTCAGGAAAAAAAGCGGGGGCTTCTTCCACTCACCTATTGAAAATATATAGCGAAGCAGAGCATCACCGCCAAGCGGTAAAACGTATAGAAAAAAGCTGGAATGATTTGATTCATTTGTTGGCGGATCGCTTAGAAGCATCTAACCACCTTGACAATTTTGATCGGCAACTTTTGACTTCACAATTTGAAGCTGATGAGCGAGGATTAAATATTGCTCAGAATTTTCAAGATCTTTGCTCCGAGCTTCGAAAAGTAAAAACCCCAGAGCATTTATGGCGGGCTATGCAGAATGTGTCGCACAGCCTTCGTCAAAAAGTATCACAAACAATGAAAATGCGTAGCTCGCTTAAAGAATCAATTCGAAAGCGTAGAAAAGATTTTTATTATAAAGGATTACGCGATGCGTTATTCGAAGAGATTGCAGAAGAAGAAAAAGACGTTCTCTATTTAGAAACTTTGCTCAGCGAGCAAAAAATTACCGATTTAAAATCTCTTTTTCGTGAATTATCCAGTAAACGTAGAACACTTTCCAAAACTTTAGAAAACTATCGTACCGCTCCTAATGAAGAAGCCCGAGAGCGATTGCTAAATGAAATCTCGCGCCTAAAGAATCGAATAACCGAGCTAATGCAACGCATGGCCGAGCTTTCCGAGGGAATTAAAGACGAGCATGTCAATGCCGAAGCGCTAAAAGAGCTGGGCGAATCACAGGGGGTTGTTAGCTCGTTAGAAAAAATGCAAAACATGTTGCGCATTGGCCAGGTGGAAGAAGCAATGAAGGAAATGGAAAAATTTGGTCAAATGTTAGACGAGCTGGAAAACAGTTTAAATAAAGCATCTAATGACTTTCAAAATACGGAAATGAGTAAGTTGGCAAGAAGCTTGGAAGAATTCGCGCTGCAATTAAAAGGATTAGAAACCGAAGAAAAAAAGATTCTAAGCCAAACGCAGCGTGTTCGCAGACGTTACAAATCAAAACTAAAAGAGCAACTTGCTAAAAAAGGAACAGATTTTTTTGAAAAAATGCATCAAAAAGTCAACGAAGCGCGACAAAACCTTCAAGCTATTACTCGTGGAAGCGGTTTATGGAGAGATAACGAGTTGCAAAATGCTCAAGAAGAAGTGGAGACTTTGGATAATGCCTTAAAAGTTGGGGACTTTGACCAAGCTGCTCAGTCAGTAGCTAAGGCGCTTTCTTACACCCAAGGGTTGGTCGAAGAATGGGAACAACAAGTGCGCGATTCTCGGTGGCTGCGCTCTTCTGAATGGGGCAAAGAAATCGCCGAAGATGAAAAAAATGCACGTCACGCGGCGGCGGCGCTTTTGCCCCTACAATGGGTTTCACAAGAAATAACTAATTTGTTCCCCACTGCGGAGAATGCTTTGGATGCTGCAGATAAACAGCAGCTCGAACATTTGTCGAAAAAGCAAAGCGAGCTAAAAGAGCAAGCGTATCGCCTAACCGAAAAAATGTTGGAGATGAACAACGAGGCCCCGCTTTTTTCTGCGGAAGCCAAAGAAAAACTACAGGCGGCCGCAAAAAGAATGCGCCAGGCGCAGGGTCAGTTGAGAGCGCATCGCCCGACTAGTGCCTTGGCAGAGCAACGAGCAGCCTTGGATCAGCTTGCTAACCTGCTAAAAGGACTAGAGAAATCAAAAGGCAAAGGCAAGAGTGGAGGTCGCTCAATTCCTTGGCCCTGGATTGGCCAGGAATCGGAGATTGCAGACCAAGGGGTGGGGCGGAATGATTCTACTTTGCACGAAAAAGTGCATATTCCTGGGGCAGACCAGTACCGCGTACCAGAGGAATATCGAAAAGAAATTTTGGATGCCATGAAACAAAAAACTCCTGAAGCATATCAAGAGCCAGTTCGTCGTTATTACGAGGAGATAGTAAAGTGAAAGCTACCTTGGCATTACCATTGCTAATATTGCTAATGGAAGTGTCGTCGGTTCACGCTGCCTCAAACACTCGCGACTACTATCTAAAAAAAATTGCTAATGAGCTACAAGCATGGAATGTTGTCGAAGCGCGAAAGCTGTGGAACGAATTGGAAGAACAATATCCTGATTTTTCTAAGTCGCATGAACTACATGCTTACCTACAATTTGAGGAAGGAGATTATGCTGGCGCTGATGCCACGGTGAAATCGCTTCATGTTGCCAGTGATAAAGAATTTGTCCAATTAGTGCGTTTTACTGCTCAGGAAACCAAGGATTATACCTCGTCGGAAAGTAAGAATTTTAAAATTTTTTATAAGTCCGAAAGAGACAAAATACTAGTGCCATATGCCTTGGATACCCTGGAACGCCAACGAAAGGCCCTATTAGAATTGCTGGGGTACGCTCCTTCGGAAAAAGTTAGAGTAGAAATAGTCGACAACGCCAAAGCGCTGGCAAAAGTTTCCACTCTTTCGCTAGAATCAATCAAAACTACCGGCACAATTGCCTTATGTAAGTTTAACCGAATAATGTTTATTAATCCCAAATCTTTACTGTTCGGATATCAATGGCAAGATACTATTGCGCACGAGTACGTTCATTTGGTGGTTTCTAAAATGAGCCGAAACCGGGTTCCGGTGTGGATTCATGAAGGAATAGCAAAATATTTAGAATCAAGCTGGAGAGGGGGTCCTGGCCAGAATTTGGAACCGGCAGGAGCAGCATTGCTTTCGCAAGCAGTAAAAAGAAATAAGCTTATTCCTTTTGAAAAAATGCATCCCTCGTTAGCCTTATTGCCTTCGCAGGAAGACGCTGCGCTGGCTTATGCCGAAGTATTTTCAGTAATTGAGTATATCAAACAAAAAAATGGCGCAGATAGTTTGGCCCGCCTTATTGACGAGCTAACTAAAGGAAATTCGTATTTCGCTGCAATACAAAAAGTTACGCGAGTTAAATTTAGCCAGTTTCGTCGCGATTGGCTGTCATTCTTAAAAATGCGAAACTACCCCAAAGAGGCAATTTCCTTTTCGGTGCAAAAGCTGAAGTTCAAAGAAAAATCACCGAAGCAATTTGATTCAGAAAAGAAAAAGACCGCCGAATCAAAATTGACGTTTGGTGATTTTCTAGAAATTAAAGACCGAGAAGGGCGTCGTCGGGCTCATTTAGGTGAATTGCTGCGAGAAAGAAATCGCTACGTCGCGGCAGTGGTAGAATTCCAAAAATCATACAGGCGAGTGGGAAATCGCTCTCCAGCTCTTTCCAATAGATATGCCCAATCGTTGATGAAAACAGGCCAAACTGATTTGGCCGCAAAGCTTTTATTAAATAGCGTAAAACTTTTTCCAAACGTGGCCAAAACTTGGCGGAGCCTGGGTGAGCTATATCTTTCTACGTCTAGTTGGGAAAAGGCTAGGCAAGCCTTTCTGCAAGTAGTTGCTATTGATCCTTTTGACCCAATTCCTCATGCTGGATTAATAAAAACAGGTCATATGCTAAAAGATAGCGCTTTGATCGCACAAGAAGAAAAGGTACTGCAGATTCTTTCAAATTCAGGGAGCCAAAGTAATGAGAAGCACTAAGGCTTAAGTAAAACCAGGCGAACGCAGATAAGTTTGATAAGAAAGAGAGCGAGGGTTCACAATCAATGATAAGTAGCTTTGTCAAAATTAGTTTTCTAAGAGTATCGCGTATTCTAGGGGTAAAAGGCGTATCTGCTGCTCTAATACTAGGGGTAATGGCTTCTAACCCTGCACAAGCCAGCCGGCGGCAGGTCGATGGGGTTGCGGCAGTGGTTAATGAAGACATAGTGACGGTTTCCGAAGTAGAAGAAAGGGCGGCAATAGAGATCTCGCATCTGCGGGCCGAAAACCTGGCTAGTGCAGCGCGTATGGAGGCTGCCCGACGTCACGCTTTGGATGAGTTAATCGCGGACCGGTTGCTTTTCGCAGAACAGCAAAAAGCTCATATTGAAGTCAGTGAGCAGGAAATTGACCTGGCGATAGAAGATATTCGGCGGCAAAATCACCTGGATGAGGTTGCTTTCGAAAACGCCTTGGCCGCTCAAGGCAAGAGCATGGAAGCTTTTCGAGCCAAAATGCGACGCGACCTAGGCGCAATGAAATTGATTCGTAGAAATGCGCATTCCAAAGTAAAAGTGACTGACAAAGACATAGAAGCCGAGTATGCGCAACAATCCAAGTTACAAGAAGCAGATGTAGAAGTGCATGCCCGGCATATTGTGGTTCAGGTGCCTAATAACGCTGGTCCTCAAGCAGAAGAGGAGGCTCGTAATAAAGCGCTGGCGCTAGCCCGCAGGGCGCGCTCGGGTGAAGATTTCGCAGAGCTGGCCAAGAAATACAGCGAAGGCGGGTCTAAAGAAAATGGTGGAGACGTAGGTTTTCTTCGCCGGGGTGACATGGTGGAAGCTTTCGAGCAAATGGCTTTTTCTCTTGCCCCGGGAAAAATCAGCGATCCAGTACGTTCTCCATTCGGATGGCACGTGATTCAAGTATTGGAAAAGCGCAAAGGCGAGCCTCAGCCGTTAGAACAGGTTCGTGATGAACTGCGGGAAAAACTATTTCAAAGACAAATGCAGCGTTACACCGAGCAATACGTTGCCGAACTGCGCCAGCAAGCAGCAGTGGAAATCAAAATACCTAAGTGGAAATCGTAAATAGACTTCATCTAGGCATTGTACCCGCATTCCAAAATAGCGCTCGAACTCCTCAATTATTTCAGGGGCTCTGCAATTCTAGGGACCGGCTCTAGATTCTGTTAAGCAACTAAAGTTTTCGAGAGGGGGAGACATGCGTTTTGTATTGGTACGTAGAAATGAAACGGAAAAGCATCCTATAATTCCCTACTTGGCAGCAGTCGGAGGGGCATTGGTGGGTGCGAGTTCAATTTCGCTTCTTCAAAGGAAAAGGAGACGTCAACTCCAGCAGCGAACAGGACATCTTATTAGGGAGCTATCTTCAGCAAAAGAGGTCCTAAGCGAAGACCTGCGTAATCGAACCCTCGGTTTGCTACACGAATCGGCAGGTCGTTTGCGACCACAAACGGTGAGCGATGAGGTGCTTATTAATCGAGTTCGTTCCCGTTTGGGAAGAGTCTGTAGTAATCCAAGCGCAATTGTGGTCGATGCCCATAACGGCGAGATTGCTGTTAGTGGACCTATTCTCGAAGCGGAAAAAGCACGAATGGTGGCAAGTATTTCCAAAGTACGTGGCGTTCATCGAATCATCAATATGTTAGAGGTTCATGAGACCGCGGATGTACCGGCGCTCCGAGGCAAAAGAGGCACTCGATTTAGAATTGCATCTAATTGGTCTCCAACTGCGCGTTTGTTTGCAGGCTTGGCGGGGACCGGAGTGGTGACTTTGGCGACGCGGCGTAAAGGGTTATTGCGAATAGCCGCAGGGATAGCTGGTGTCAGCCTATTGCTGCGGGCCATTACTAATCTAGAAGCAAAGCGTCTGTCTGGAGTGAAGGCCGGACCTCGGGCAATCGACCTACAAAAAAGCATTTGGATTGCTTCTCCTAGAAATGAAGTATTTAATTTTTTAAGTTCATTGGAAAAACTACCGCAATTCATGAGCCATATCAGGGAAGTGAAAAATATTGGTCCTGGTCTCTGGCATTGGACAATCATTGGACCGGCAAATCTACCTATCGAATGGAACGCCCAGATTTGTCGTTTCGAGCCTGACGAGGTCATTGAGTGGCAAAGTGCTAGAGATTCAATATTTGAAAGTGCGGGAGAAGTGCGATTTAAAGATGAATCATCGGGAACCAGAATAATGATTAAAATGAGTTATAATCCTCCTGGTGGGGCAATAGGGCATGCATTGGCGAAACTAATTGGTTCTGATCCCCGAAAAATGATGAATGATGACCTTTTACGCCTGAAATCGTTGTTAGAGAAGGGAAGTACACGTGGTGACAAAAAAATCATGAAAGAAGATATTGCACCAAAGGAATTTTGATCGCCTCCAGGGCCGATCATTCCGAACTGTCGAGTAGCCCCAAGAAGCAACGGCCTCGTGACTACTCGACGAATGGAGCCTCGATTACAGTGAGCTTTGATATAATCTGCTGACTACTGCTCGGTCGGAAGCAGTGGGAGCGAGACTGAGTAACAAACTTAAACTTGGTGTGGAAAGCGCGAGATTAGTTAGGTTATCCACATCTTTTTCTGAAAATCCTTCATCTTTTAAGGTAGAGGGAATGCCAATGCTCTTGAGCCATCGTTTAAGGCCCTGACTAGCCTTTTCTCCTTCATTGGGTGATCCGGTAAGACCGGCAACCAGGGGAGAAAGGACTTCTGCTAACACTCTGGAAGAGCTTGAGTAAATCTGTTCCACAACTGCGGGTAACAACATAGCCAACCCCAACCCGTGGGCTAACTCAGGTTTTACAGCACTAAGTGGGTGTTCTAAAGCATGGGTAAAATGGAGCAATCCATTGTCAAAAGAAATACCTGCAATCATTGACGCGTAGAGTAGATGGTAGCGTGCTTCTAGATTGCCAGGCTCTTGCAGGGCAATAGGCAAATAATGCCCAACTAAGCGAACAGTCTCCTTTGCCAAAAGTATGGAATAGAGGCTCGCTGCTTTGGATGTGGCTGCTTCTACCACGTGATTGATGGCGTCTACCGACACAAAAGCTGTCTGATCGGCTGGAAGCATGGTCATCAATGCCGGGTCATCAATGGAATATAGTGGGTATATACAATCGTAAGCAATAGCTGGTTTGTATTGTTTTTCGGGAATGCTTACCACCGCGAAACGGTCAATTTCTGTGCCGGTTCCATGAGTTAAATTAATGGAAATCAAAGGAGCGGCGTTATTCGGAGTGAATTCATATTGGTACAAATTTCGAGCGTTTTTTTCTGGATAGCGCATTAAAATAGCTACGCTTTTAGCTGCGTCAATAGGGCTTCCTCCTCCTATGGTAAGAACTGCTTGGGCATTCATTTTTTTTGCAACTGCAGTTGCTTCGTCTACTTGGTCTACGGTCGGATTAGGAGTGATTCCGTCGTAAATGGTATATTCAATTCCATTTTGCTCTAAAGCTTTTTGGGTGGGCTCCCAGGCTCCTGACTTTTGGTAAGAGTTTTTGCCAGTGACTACAATTACTTTAGTGATATTGCGTTCTTTTAGTTCTTTGGTGATATCGAAAATTTTTTGAATTGCTCCCACGCCTAAATATACAGTTGATTTGGAACGAATTTCCTTTACTTCATAAATGTTGGCTGGATTATGTTTTGATTGGTTGTTCATGTAGTTCCCCGCACAGTTTACAAGGTTTGATGAAACTTGCCGAGAATAAGTTGGACCTCGGTGAGTGAGCAAGCAAATGATCAAGAGAGTGACAAGAAGAATCCAGTACCGAACCAGTTCTTGCTCTTTAAGGCCAGGCGTGAGAATTTCACGCGATAGTGGATATTAATCGACGACTGCTTGGTTTTTTGAAGCCTTATAGTAGACGGCTAATTGTCGCGACATTGCTGACGGTGGTCGCTTCCGCGGCTACTTCGCTCTACGCTTTTTTGATAGGGCCTATGCTGCATTTGTTGCTTACCGGCTCCTCTTCAATTTCGAGGGCATGGCTATCTTGGCTGGCTCAATACATTCCCGGGTTAGCTCCAGCCGGGTTAACCCTAGATCGAGGATTTTTGCTGGCGATGCTTCCACTAGCTTTGGTGGTAGCAGCCATGGTGCGTTCTTTTGCGCAAGCCGGAGCCACTTTTGGAATGCAATCGACTGGCCAGCGGATTGTGGCTGATGTTCGCAGAAGATTGTATTGTAAGTTTTTATCGCTACCCCAAGCCTGGCACGGAGACAGTAAAAGTGGGGATTTATTATCTCGTTTTGGAGCCGATGTTCAAGGACTGGATTTTGCGCTCACCTATGCACTGGCAAATTATCTCAAAGATGGTGCGCAAATTATTGCCTTGTTAGGGGCATGTGCATTTCATGATATACGTTTGTTTCTAGTTGCCATGGTGGCAGTTCCTTTGGCTGCGTGGCCTTTAGCGCGTTTCTCACGGGCTCTCAAACGCATTTCTCGCGAATGCCAGGCGGAGCTAGGAGAACTTACTGGTCAAGTGGGCGAGATGGTCGCCAATGTGCGCGTTTTGCAAGCATTTGGCCGGGAGAATTATGCACTTGCGCGAATGGATAAAGCCCAAACTAAGTATCTGCAGAGAATAAAACTTACCATATTGCTGCGGGCCGCCTACTCTCCCATTGTCGAAGTGCTAGGCATGCTTAGCGTGGCAATCGTGCTAGTTGTCACTTCATCGGCGATATCTCGCGGGCAACTTTCTGGAGAAACCTTACTGTCTTTTTTGGCGGCACTAATGTTGATGTATCAGCCGCTAAAGCGGTTGGCTAATACTAGCCAACAGATGACCCATGCAATGGCGGGAGCGCGACGGGTTTTAGAAATATTGGATCTCCAACAGAGTATTCCGGAACCGCAGCAAGCTTTGCGCGTGCAATTCAATCGAGAAATATGCTTTCGTGATTTATCGTTTGCCTACCAAAGCGAGCCCGTATTACAGGAAATCAATATAACTTTGCCCAAGGGCAAGACTTTGGCTTTAGTAGGCGAAAGTGGCTCGGGGAAAAGCACCTTGGGGGCATTGCTACTGCGCTTCTGGGACCCTTCTTCGGGGCGAATTGAGGTGGACGGGCGCGATATTCGTTCCTTCCGGTTGGCTGACTGGAGGAAGTGTATTGCCTATGTTCCTCAAGAGCCAGTCTTGTTTTCCGGGACGGTGCGAGAAAACGTTGGTTATGGAAAGGAAAACGCTAGCGAAGCAGAAATCGTAGCTGCTCTCCAAGCTGCCCAGGCCTGGGATTTTGTAAACGAGCACCCCCAGGGGTTAGAACGTCCAATTGGAGAAAGAGGGTCGGGCCTTTCCGGGGGGCAACGTCAAAGGATTGCCTTGGCGCGGGCGTTTATTTCTGAAGCCTCGATTATTCTGCTTGACGAAGCAACTAGTTCACTGGACAGCGCTAGTGAGGCTTTGGTTCAAAAAGGACTTACTGCACTACTGCAAAACCGTACCGCCTTGGTTATTGCGCATCGGCTTCGCACTGTAGTTAATGCTGATTGCATTGCAGTTCTTCATAAAGGCCGAGTCATTGAATATGGTTCGCATGCCGAGTTGATGGCAAAAAAAGGGGCTTATTATTCGTTTTGGGCTGCTGAAAACGATTCGCTTGCTACTAGATTAGCCCAGGCAAAGCCCGCTGATTCTGCCAGTTCGGTTCTTCCTCCCACGCTTGCAGTAGAATCTTAACGTCAGGTGTTCGGTCGAGTCTGTCTTGCTGACTGATGTCATCGATTACACTGTGAAATGTGTGGAAACCGAACCTTTAAAAGTCGGCTGTGAGCCGGTAGTAGAGAATATAGGCAGGCGTCAACTTTTGTGGTTGATGGCAGAGTATTTCAGTATTCTAGGATATACCGAAGTCAAAGCACGCTTGCCTGATTATGTCCCCCCGGGGGTGTTATCAGGAACCCTAGAAGACCATCGCCCCGATCTTACCTGCCGTCAAAGTGATCGCGCGAAAACTCCTATGCTGCTTGAGGCGGCCTCCTGGGACGATCTCTGTGACTCTGGCATGGATCATCGGTGGACCTTGCTCTCGTCGGCGGCCAAATTGTACGGGGCGGAGTTGCATTTTGTGGTTCCCAAGTGGGGACAAATGGGGGCGGGCGATAAGGTCTTGAAACGGCGTTTAGAAAGATTGGAAATAGGTCCTCACCGAGTGTGGAGAGTGTAGTCTTTTCTAGTCCATCTGATTGCAATCAAGAGATAAATGTGGTCTGAATTAAGCTCCAACACGTTTTTCTGGAAGGGAAGCGAATGCTTTCTACGTTACTGGTGTTTTTTTTGACTGCTACTGCAGCTTCAGAGCCTTTGCCGGCAGATCCCCCTAGTGAATTGAAAACATTGTGGATTATGAGGTCGCTATATCCCGGTCAACAGTTCTTGGTTTCGCGATCGGAAGAAGTCATGCAAGGGCTTCTTAAGCAAGTTGAGGGACAGGTAGTCGGATCAAAAGCATTATCTCAGCATCTACAAACCCATCCCGCCCAGTTGGATTGCCTGGTAGGGCAAAAAAAATGCGGTAATCCTATCGATGCATTTGTTGCTGGTTTGGGGTTTGATCGGGTGGTCATGCTCAAGGGGGCGCAAGAAGATTCGTTGTATCGATTTCAGGTTACCAGTTATTTGCCGGGCAGTGGTGAGGTTGCTCACGCCGAAGGGACGGGCGCTAGTTTAAAAAAAGCGTTAATAGGTTCCTTAGTAAAAGTAGTTCCGTTGACGTCGTTGTTGAAAGTTTCCAGCAAGCCAGTAGGGGCCACTGTATTTATCGATGGTGAAAAAGTAGGAAAAACACCATACAGCGGTCAGGTTTTGCCCGGAGAGCGCTTGCTGAAACTAGACGCGCCATCTCATATGCCGGTAGAGCGAAAATTCGAAGCGCCGGTGCGCGGAAATTTGGAGTTCTCTGAAAATTTGGAAAAAGTACCTGCGCGGTTGGTTATTATGGCTGCTCCAAAGGGAGTTTCTATTGAGCTAGACGGAAAGAATCTCGGAAAAGACAAGGTAGATATGCCTATCCAACCAGGAACTCATCGAGTGTCTCTGACTCTCGAAGGGCATCAACCTTTTTCGGACGCCATTAATATTGTGGAAGGAACTACCTTTACCTTGGAAAAGAAGCTTTCTCCTACGGCATGGAATTCTTTTCGCCAGACCATGCACCAAGCCCAAGAAGAGGTTTATGCTTACAGATCCTATTTTCGATTGAATTTTGAACACGGAACAATGGTAGGCAGTAACTTGTATGCCCAAAAGGACATCAGTAAAAAATATGATGATGATTCTACAATACTGGCAGAAAGCCTTCTGGAAGGTTCTCCAAGAACAATGAATGGTTTTTCGGTGGAATATGGTCAGACTGGTCGGCATTTTGGGGCCATGGTTGTTGGAGGCGCGTACTATAAATCTTCGCGTCCCTGGAGATATTCTTTAACGCACAATTCTTCCAAGACCACGGAAGGGACGGCTAAAGCTGAAGCACTAGTGCTTAGGGGTATGCAACCCAATATAAGAATTGCGCTTTGGCGATTGGTGTTTACAGGGCAGCTTGGACTGGAAGTAAGGGCTTTAGTGCTTCGCGAACAGACCTCAGTATGGCTTCTCGATGCCCAGCTTTCCGCCCAAGCAATGCTACAGGCGTTTATCTACAAAGGATTTCATGCTAACGCGGCGTATCGATATTGCCTGTCACCATTTTCTAGTAACCATCATGCGGAATTCAGGGATTTTCAGGTAGGGGCCGGATATGCGTTTTAATTTTCTCCTAATTGTTGTCGCCGGTTGGTGTTTGTCCGGTGCTCGGGCCAATGCTCAGGTTAATGTCCAAAAAGATATTGAGACCGGAGCCATAACTCCGTTGCTAGGAACAGGTGTGGGCAATGCCGATTTATTGGTAGCCGAAGGAGCGCGGCTATATAATGAAAAAACTTTTGAGCAATCCAAAGAACATTTTTTAAAGGCTACTCGGGTTGCGCCGCAAAACCTGCCAACCTATCTCTCTTTGGCTCGTGCCTACTTTGCTCTCAATGAGTACGAGCGCGCCTGTTACGCCTATCGAGTTTATGTCAAGAGTTCTCAAGAATCACCTGATCGGGGCAAAGCCCAGAGTGAGTTAGATTTGTGCGAAAGAAGGCTTGGGGCAGGTAGGGATTTTGCGGAAAAATATGTAATCCTGAAAGCTAGATTTTACGAATTGCTCGACCAAAGGAAATGGATGGGGGATGAATCGGCTTCGACTGTTCTGCGCGAAATAATTGCCGCTGGTTATGCGTCGCCTGAGGTGGGGGAAATGGCTAGCAAGCTGGTGCAAAGAGTAGAATCTAGCGCTGACTCGGTTTACCAAGCGGTAGCTAATCACCAGCGAAAATCAGTAGAGGAGTTGCGTTCGGCAAGCGATTTGTATCGCCTGGCAATATTGTTTGGAACCCTGGTTTCCCATCAAGATGCACGGGCGGCTTTTTTAGAAGGAATGGCTGATCTTGGTGAAAACAATCACGCCAAGGCGATTGCGTTGTTTAAGCTTGCGTCTCAAAAGGAACCTGCTGCAGTTGAGCCTCGTTTTTATTTCGCTTTGGCCAAATTTGTTTCGGGAGAACGAACACAAGCTTTGCAGCACTTAGAAGCCGAGCTTCCCAAAGATCCTCGTACTGCCATTCTTAAAGTCGCGGCCGCACAACAAGAGAAATCCTCCCAGGCAGCTAGCGAGTTGGAAAACCTGCTGTTTACTCAGCGCTTTTCAGCGAATCCTTAGGTAACAAAATGGCCAGTATTTGTCAGAGCTGTGGGTCCACTGTAGTTACCTGGACAGGTCAGTGTCCAGAATGCGGTGGTTCTTTTCAACTAGAGGTTAGACCCCAGCAGGACCAGATGATCGGAAAAGTGGTAGCCAATCGCTATCGCATTCTTCGTAAAATCGGCCAAGGAGGAATGGGCAGTGTTTATGAGGCCGAACACATTGCGGTAGGGCAGAGGGTAGCTATTAAGTGTTTGAATCCTGGGCTCTCTGAAGACGAAAATCTTGTTCGTCGGTTTATGATTGAGGCTCGCTCTTATGGGCAGCTTGCTCACCCTCATGCCATTCAGCTTCATGACTTTGGTCAAGACGAAGAAGGACTTCTGTATCTTTCCATGGAGTACATGGATGGGCAGAATCTAAATAAGGTCTTGCAGGAACATCGATGTCTTCCGTTGGTCGAGGCCACTGATATCATTCTCCAAGTCTGTGAGGTCTTGAATTATGCTCACCACAAAGGAATAATTCATCGCGATCTCAAACCAGAAAATATAATGTTGGCCAAAGGTCTGCGCGGGTGGCATGCCAAAGTGCTTGACTTTGGTGTCGCTCGGTTGATCGATGAACGCGCCAGGGTGACTTTGACAGGAAGCATTTGCGGTACTCCTCGATATATGGCTCCCGAACAGGCGCAAGGATTAGAAGTTGATTTGCGTGCCGATATCTATTCGGTTGGGCTAGTCTACTTCGAGTGTATTACCGGAGTGAAAGCAATTTCTGGAAGCTCGATTTCCGATATTCTATGGCGTCAGATTAACGACCCAATGCCTACTTTTGAGCAGGTAGCTCCTGGCTTGGTAGTCCCCAAAGGATTAGACCAGATAATCCAAAAAGCCGCTGCCAAAGAGCCAGAGCAGCGTTTTTCTTCCATGGCAGAATTCGCTCTGGCCGTTTCTGAAGTCACTGGAGCGGAGATCGCTTTTCGTGAGCATTTTGGTCAGGCAGGTTGCCGACCTGTACCTGAGACCATAGAATTGGATACCCAGCCGGTTCAAAAAGGACAACCGCGGTCGAGCAAAGGCAAAAGAAAAAAGTGGGCGTGGATTGCTGGTCTGGTGGTAACTGTTACTCTTTGCACGGTGCTGGGACTGGTAATAACCAAAGAAAAAAAGGAACTTCTTCCTCCATTGCCTGTCATAAATTCTAGCGAAAATAAGTTTGGTAAGGTTGAAGTTGACGACAATGAGCAACCAGTGGTTGCCCCGAATGTTGCCCCGAATATTGCTATAGAAGAGATTCGCCGGGTTGGCGATGCTAGTTTGTTTAATTTGGCGCAAGAGGCTTTTGAGTCGGGCCGATTGAAAAATGCCAGATCGACTTTGCAAAAAATTTCGCCGACCAGTAGTTTCTATTCTGAGGCGCAAGCATTGCAAGCACGAGTGGAGAATATCTCCAACCTTCTGCAGAAAGCTTCACGATTCTACCAAAAAGGTCAGTGTGCGAACGCTATACGAATTTATAAGCAAGTTTTGGCTAGCCACAAGGGGATACAAACTGCCGCGAAAGGAATAGCTCGTTGTAAACGAGAAATGCCGGTGCCAATGATAGAATAACTCGGACAGACTGTCCTGTGAAGGAATGGAATGCTAGGTAACCAAAGGTGGAGTGATAAAAAGTCCGGTAATTTGGCAAACCAAAAAAAGGCATTTATGTCTAAAGGAAAGCCCTCAGCCGAAACCGCAATCTTGTCACTTTTAAAAGAAGCGGAAAAGCCGCTGGTTTCCTGCGACTTTGGGATGCAAAAAGATAGTTTTCAAAAAATTTGGAAACAAATCGAACCCTTGAAGCTGAAAAGCCTGGATGAGTTGAATTTTGACTGTCGAACCAGACTTTTCACTGCATTGTTGAGAGCTGGAAGGCAGAAACCTAGTTCCGACCCAGAGAAAGAAGAACAACGTAAAGCGGTGTTGGGGCTATTGGGAGATATTTGGAGCTCGGTGGGAGATGAACGCCGCGCCGGATTGTTGCTTGCCGCTGCTGGACGCACTGAACCTGCTGCGCAGCTGCTACAGTCTAGTGGTGAATGGCAAGAAGCTGCCTTACTGCATCAAAAAGAAGGTCGCTATCAGGAGGCCGGTAAAATCTACGAGAGGAACGGAGATTGGAGATTGGCTTTTGAAGCCTACCGGCAAGGCAAAGATAACCGTCGATGGCTCAGAGCTGCTTTAAGAGCGAAAGACATAGATGAGTCAAGGAAGGCAGCTCGGTTCTTGTCTAACCGTGATGCTCGAAACCTATTCAAGAAGTACCGACAGGACGACCTTTATCTTGAGCTGTTGGCCTGCAGAAAAGAGTGGATGGAGATTGGTCGCCTTTACGAGAGTGCCGAACAATGGCGAGACGCGGCTGCAGCCTATGAGCACGGTGGTCGCTTGGTTAACGCGGTATTCGCTTGGAAGAAAGCGGCAGAGAAAGAAAAAGACAATGCAGAATTGGCTACAGAATGCCTTCGGAAAGCATTAGAGTTGGAGAATCGAGTCGCGGAAGTAAAAAGTGACTGATCTGATTGGGACTTTTTGTTGGCACCAGAAATTATTGGCTGGTCAATTCTCTTTTTAAATAAGAAGAGGAATGCTTGACATGTAACAAGCATTCCTCTAAAGAATTCGTTTTCGCGCGTCGTGCTACTTCAGAGCGGGCGTTGTGAATAACCTAAGTGGAGCAGAAGATGGGCACCTACAGTGCAAGACCAAGCGATATTGAGCGTGAGCGTCGATGGCTCAAAATTGACGTGGAAGGTAAGGTTTTGGGGCGTGCCGCTAGCCAAATCGCCAGTATATTAAAAGGCAAGCTAAACCCTCGCTACACGCCTTCTTTCGACACGGGCGACCACGTTGTGGTAGTTAATGCAGCAAAAGTTAAACTTACCGGATCGAAGGAACAAAAGAAGCTTTATTACCGTCACTCTCTTTATCCAGGTGGTCTGAAGATAACTCCTGCCAACAAACTGCGGGAGAAACATCCAGAGGATTTGGTGATAAACGCGGTTCGACGCATGTTGCCGCGTAATGCGCTTGGTCGGCAAATGATGACCAAGTTGAGAGTGTATGCTGGGGCTGAACACAAGCATCAGGCGCAACGGCCGGTAGAGTACAAGGTAAACGCCTAAATACCGAAGCTGGTGACCTAAGGGTCTGGCAAAGAGCAGCGAGGACAAAGATGGCAGAGCAACTGCAAGGATATGGTACAGGCCGACGCAAAGAATCAGTAGCACGGGTTCGGCTGGCATTAGGAACGGGAATGATCACGGTCAACGGACGACCTTTGGATAACTACTTTGGCCGGGAGACCGCCAAGATGGTGCTGATGCAGCCTATCGAACTGGTAGAGCAAAGGGATAAAGTTGACGTGAAAGTCAATGTTCGTGGTGGTGGTCTTTCGGGACAGGCAGGCGCAATTCGTCATGGAATTGCTCGCGCACTTTGTGAGCTTCGTCCTGAATATCGACCGATGCTAAAAAGGGCGGGGTTCATGACGCGCGACGATCGAGCTGTTGAGCGTAAGAAGTATGGTCGCCCTGGTGCTCGCAAGAAATTCCAATTCAGCAAGCGCTAGTTCGGTTATTGCAGAAATACCTGGCGACGGTTTAGTCGTTAAGTCGCCATCTTTGTTTTAGTGCTCCACAGAATGTAAGTGGTCTTGTTTGAATCTGTCCTTAATACCATGAGAACCTCTTGTTAAGGAGGAATCTGGTGATTGAGCTCCGGCAGTTAATGGATAGGGCACGAGACCTTCAGCCTCTTCCGATGAGTGCGACCAGGCTTGCCAGCATTTTGGCGCGCTCGGACTGTGACCTGGTTCAGGTGATAGAAGTTGCCGAGTTGGATCAGGCTTTAACCGCTCGTCTTCTGCGAGTGGCCAATTCGGCAGCTAGCGCGGCTTCGTCGCCGGTACGTAGCGTACGCGAAGCAGTGGTGCGACTGGGAGCGAGTTCGGTTTTAGCGATGGCGGTGGGGGTTGCAATCAGTAATCAAATGCGGATGGCGGTTCCCGAATATGGTCTAGCGGAGGATGCCCTTTGGAAACATTCGGTGGCGTCTGCTTTGGCTACCGAAGTAATGAGACCGCATATTAAGGCTCGCATCTCTTCGGAAGCTTTTGCCGCCGCCTTGCTGCACGACGTGGGAAAACTAGTAATCGGTCGTTGCTCTGCTAGAAATCAGCTTCAAGACTCGGTGTTTATTGGAGGAGATGGTTGCCTACGCAAGCTGGAAAACGAGATTTCAATGCTGCAAACGCATCATGCCGCACTTGGGGGGTTAGTTGCCCAGTCCTGGCGACTGCCTGAGGGAATCGTGAAAGGAATTCTTTTTCATCACGAGCCACTACTGGGAGCGTCCACTACCTGTGACATCGTATGTGTTGCCAACCAGGTAGCGAACGCCGCCATGAATGGGGGCATTATGAGAGAGTTTAGCGAGGAAGAAAGGGGGAGCATCGGCCGTCTAGAGATGACAGTCGATGGCTTTCGGCAATCTTGCGAGGCAGTGGAAAATCGATTCGAGAAGGTTAAAGCCCGGTTTGAGTAGTTAGAAGTTCCATTTTATTGCCAAATGGTTTTTGGCGTCGCCAAAGAATGACTGGCGCTAACTGCATAAGTTGTGGTAGGATTTTTGGCCGCTATAAAGAAGGAAAAAGGCCGACATAGCTCAGCAGGTAGAGCAACTGATTCGTAATCAGTAGGTCCCCAGTTCGATTCTGGGTGTCGGCTCAAAAATAATCCCGAAATGCCTGAAGAAGTGGCCTAAAATGGAGTAAAGACAGGGTTTGGGCGCGTTACTATGTTTGCCTGGCCATGCAAGAACTAACCGTTCGTTCTGCTGTCCATCCGTCATGCTCTCGGCCGCTTTGTCTAGGGGAGCAGATTTCCAGAGATGCTCGGGCTCGTCTGATTGCCGCAAGTAGCGTAGTTTTGGTGCATTGCGCCTATCCTGCTGGTCATCCCCAGTTGGCTTTATTCTCTTTAGGGGTACAAAAAGCTGAATCACTAATATTTTTTCTATTAGTGGCCTTCCCGGTGAATATTTTCATTGTACTTTCGTTTTTGAATATTGCTCCACGTCTGGAAGCTGGTGCTTCTGAAAAAATGATTTTTTGGAGCTTAGTTAGAAAATTAATTCCCATCCAGCTTTTTTGGGGGCTTTTTTATCTCCTAATGGGAGCGTATTTCAGGGGAGATGTTCTTTCGCCGCAATCGATACTTGAAGGCGTAATTCTGGGAACAGCCGCTTCCCATCTTTATTTTATTCCTCTTTTGTTAGCTTTAACCGCTGCCGTGCCCTTATGGAACAGACTAACAAAAAATTCCCAATTGGCATGGGTTAGCGTTTTTGGTTTTTCGGTGATTTCGTGTCTGGCTGAGGTTTACTTAGGTCGGGAAGCTGTTTGGCAACGACAAACAACTGGCTTTCTTGGTTTGACTCCCTTTGCTCTAGCAGGCATAGCCCTGGCGAAAGGATGGAAAGGAATAGCCCCCTCGACTACAAATGCCCGAAAAATTAGTCAATTGTCTGGGCTAGCTATAATTTTTTCTTTGATTACCCTTTCATTGGCTTGGCTATTCGCTGAATATTCATCTGCTGACGATGTAGTGACAAGTAACCTCATTCGCTTACTCAGGATTATTTATGCATTGGGCATCCCTATATGGATTCTATCTTGGAGTAAATCAGTTCCCGGGTGGATGGTGCGATTGGCGCCCTATACTCTGGGGGTTTATCTAATTCATCCGGTTTTTGTGGTGGGGTTGAGAAAATCCCAAAGTATGATTTCGTTTTTTCATACCCTGGAAATCGCGCTGATTTTGCCCAATGCGATATTGGCGTTACTTATGAGTTTGGCGGCGGTTGTTTTAATCACCAAAACGCCTTTACGTCGTTTCGTTATCTAGGCAGGAATTTATCGAAATGCCCTTACCAATTGAGACATGCCCCAAATTGAATCTTGGCATCCAAGGACACAGGTAATAGTTTTGTAATCGTAAAAGTGAGATAAAATGAATTTTCTGCCTTCAGAAACACAATTAGCACTATGCGAAGAAATCCGTCGATTCGGAAAAAGTATTTCTGCTGGTTCGTCTTCGCAAAACTTCGAGCGTGGTTTGTTTCAAAAGTGTGGAGAGATGGGGATTCAAGGAATTGCTGTTCCGGAAATATATGGTGGGTCTGGATATGATTTAACTACCACGATTTTGGCAATGGAAACGTTAGGAAAATATTGCCGCAATAATGGTTTGGTTTTTTCGCTTAACGCTCAGATATGTGCTGTGCAAATTCCTATATTGCAATTCGGAAGCGAAGAACAAAAACAAAAATATCTTCCGAAATTGTGCTCGGGCAAATGGGTGGGAGCGCATGCTATTTCCGAACCTGATTCTGGTTCCGACGTAATGTCAATGTCTGCTCGCGTTACTAGAGAGCGAGACAGCTATGTTTTAGAGGGAACCAAAACATTTGTAACTAACGCGCCAGTGGCCGATATTTTTCTGGTATTTGCATCTTTAAAACAGGCTGGTTTGGCAGGTATAACTGGTTTTTTGGTAGAGCGAGAAACACCCGGATTATTGCTTTCTCCTCCTATTCCAAAAATGGGTTTACACGGTGCTCCCATGGGAGAAGTAGTACTTGATAAGTGCCGAATTCCCCTTTCTGCTCGACTTGGTGCCGAGGGCGCGGGAAGTATGGTTTTTGGGGCTGCCATGGAATGGGAACGAGCATGCATTTTTGCCTCTCATCTGGGAGCGATGGAGAGGTTGCTAGAACAAACCATTGAATATGCAACTACTAGAAAACAATTTGGCCAACCGCTGTCCAAATTTTCTCCTATTGCTGATTCCATTGTGCAAATGAAAATCGATATCGAGGCAAGTCGTATGTTGCTTTATCGCGTTGCTTTTGAAAAAGATCGCGGGGAAAATGCAGCACTTTGGGCAGCAATAGCGAAACTTTTTGTTTCTGAAGCCCATGTGCGTCAATCGCTGGCGGCATTACAAATCCATGGAGCTTACGGCTATTCTACCGAATTTGGCGTTGAACAAGAATTGCGTGATTCTTTGGCGGGGACTATATATTCGGGAACATCGGAAATGCAGAAAAAAATCATTGCTCGTCTCATGGGATTATGAGGTAGCCCGATGAATAACCAGACCTTAATTAGCCTACTTAAAAAGGGCAGAGAACTTGCCGGCGATGAAAAAATCGCTTTAGTTTCGGCTCAGGGGTCAATGACCTATCGGGAACTGTGGCAGGGAGCGCTAGGAATCGCTAGCCGTCTACAACAAGCAGGAATTAGCAGAGGCAATCGAGTTGGTATTTGGATGGAGAAATCCCTGACTTGTGTACAGGCTATTATTGGTATTCTGTATTCTGGCGCTGCTTATGTGCCGCTAGATCCACGTTCTCCCCTAAAACGTTGTTTTCGAATTGCCCAAGACTGTGGCCTCTCGGGATGGATTGTTGATGAAACCAGGCTTAGTCTTCTTTCTGATTTTCCGACAGAAAGTGTTCCTAATTTGGTGCTGGTAGAAAAAACCGAGTCTAAAAAAAATAGCAAATTACAAACCAATAAATTCTTGGTGGAAAACATTGCTTGGTCAAGAAACCAGTTGCCAAGCCAAATAACGGAACCTAGGAAAGAAGATGCCGCATATTTGCTCTATACCTCGGGCTCCACTGGAACGCCCAAGGGAGTAGTGCATACTCACGCTTCCGGTTGTTCATTTGTGGAGTGGGTTAGACGCCGCTTCGCTATGCAAGCGCAAGACGTATTCTCTTCCCATGCGCCTTTTCATTTTGATCTTTCTATATCCGACTTATTTGTAGCTCTTTCTTCGGGAGCCACCATACGGGTCCTATCTTCTACAGAAAGTATATTGGCAGCCTACTTGGCGCGAATGTTAGACGAGTGGGGGATTACCGTATGGTATTCGGTGCCATCCATTCTGATTTCAATGATGGAGGCTGGTTTGGAAAGAAATCCTCCATTAAAATTGAAAACCCTATTTTTTGCAGGAGAAGTTTTTCCTACTCCTCAATTGAGAAGATTACGAGAAATTCTTCCCTTTGTAAAAATGTACAATCTATTTGGGCCAACGGAGACCAACGTTTGCACCTATCATGAAGTACCCAATGTTATTCCTCCAGAAAAGAATAACCCTATTCCTATTGGAAAAGCTTGTGAGCATTTGGAGACCTTTGTGCTGAACGATGAAGGGAAAGAAGTTCAGGAAATCGGTGAGGAAGGCACTCTTTGGGCAAAAGGTCCCGGCCTTATGCGTGAATACTGGAACGATTATCAAAGAACCAGTCAACGGCTTTGTGCAGATCCAAGGGGAACGGACGGCGTTGCATATAACACCGGGGACCTAGTTCGAATTCTTTCCGGTGAAAACTACGAATTTCTGGGAAGGCGAGATCATCTCATAAAGACTCGGGGCTATAGGGTAGAACTAGGCGAAATCGAGGCAGTTATAGCTTGCCATCCAGCAGTATTAGAGGCGGTGGCAGTTCCATTACCTGATGCAGTGCAGGGAAATCGCATTGTCGCCTCAGTGGTGCTGCGTCATGCACTGGTCGCTAGTGTTGACGAAGAGACATTGACTGCGTATTGTCGGGTACATCTCCCTATTTATATGGTGCCTGAAAAAATCGAACTGCGACCGCAGATGCCTCGTACTTCCACCGGTAAAGTTGATCGTGCTCAATTATTAAGCGAATGGGAAAGGAGAGTGGCCTAGTATGGAGAAAAACGAAATCGTGGTGTCAGAAATTCAAGATTATATTTCCAATACAATTTTACGATTGCGTAAGCCAGTAGAAATAAACACTTCTTTAATAGGGTCAGGATTAATAGACTCATTGGGATTGCTGCAAATAGTCGGATTTATTGAAAAGAAATATGGTGTGAATCTAGCGCGCACAGGAAATCCTGAAGACTTTCAGTCTATTTCGTCTTTGGCTGCGGCGGTCTGTCAAGGGGTAGGACCTCTCTCTGCGTAGGCGGTGCAATAATTTTAAGTTTGGGGAAGTAGGTTCGATAACGAGATGCATCTCGCGTCAAAATAGTCATTTTAGATATAACTGCGTGGGCCCCAATATAGAAATCTGGTAAAGGTGAGCGTCTGACCCCTCCGTTTTGTTTGTATTTTAAAAAACATTTACCAGCCAAGAAACCAGCTTCCCATGGTAGTGGTATTCGTTGAAAAAAAGACGAAGGTAATGCTTCTTCAAGGTCCTCTAATCTATCGTAACGAACTGAGATCTCCGCATATATTATTGGGTTTATGGCGACCTGGGTATTATTTGCGCAATGCGCTAACGCATTTGAAGACCAGTCGAACCAATTAGGGTCTTCGGTGAATATATCGAGAATAATATTGCTATCAATAAGAACCATTAAGATTCTTCGCCTCTGGTAAGCGCCATAATTTCATCGGTAGACATCCGTACATTGCCACGCCCCCTCATGTGTGAAACTAAAAACTGACCACGTGTTTGGCTCTGAGCTTTTCTTATCTTAACTGAGTCGCCTACCAGTTCGAATACAACCTCTGTATTAGGCAAAAAACCAAGTTTTGTTCGTATCTCCAGGGGAATAGTGACTTGACCCTTTGTGGTAACTCGCATTCGCTCTCCGGTGTAGAAGTAATACTGCTCTTACTCTATACTTTACGACTGCCAGAATCAACGTAGCTCGTATTTGAAGGAGCACTTTCGGGCGTCTAACACTTCCTTCGACTGGTATATCTCACAGGTGCGCCGTCATTTCTGCGAGGTACTCATGGCTGGTGGTATAAGTTGCGGTATTTGGTAAGGAAATTTGCTATTGATGTCTTGATTCTTGACAAATCACTGTCGAAAATTAAACGTGTGGAGTTGTTCAGAACTAAGCTTAGGGCGTGTCCCCATATCCGGCACCACGCCCTCCGTCATTCCCGCGAAAGCGGGAATCCAGGGGGCGCCACAGTCGAAAGACCAGCTTGCATTCCGATCTGACCTTTGGTTTAGGCTTTGGATGGCGTTACGATTGTCGT
>JBNKEI010000106.1:0-22163 GCA_050288705.1 Myxococcales bacterium | reverse complement strand
CCGATCTAGAAGTGATTGAGAATGCTGATAGCATTGTCAGTGTAAAAATTCCCGACATAGTTGAGTCACTTGCTCGTAATGCCGAGTCTATACTCGCTTGGACGGACCAAGTCGAATTGAAAAAGGGTTGCAAAGAAGCTGTTGATACAATTTCAAGTAAATGTGTAAATATTCTTGGTGTGCTAAAAGGGAAAGACAGCGCCGAAAAAACTTTTCGTAGTATTTTTTATTCGTCAGAGTCTTCTAACTCCTCGCAAGCTAGCGAAAAAGTCTCTCTCAATGCTACGTCTATTAATCAATTGCGAGATCGAGTCGAGAACATAATAGGCGCCGAGTCGCTCACGGAGCTTAGAAAAATTGCTGAATTTGAGAGATTGTTGAACGACTTTGAAGGACTTACCGCCGATCAGGTTGAGGCATGTGCTGATTTGATTCTAAAAATTCTGTCAGCGGCAAGTAAAACACCGACAAGCGATCCTGGAGAAGAGGTTCTGGCACTCTGTACGAGGTGTATCGATATTCTTGATAGCCTAGAAATAAGCGATAAAGTAGCCGATATCATTGAAAAAGAATCCCCAATGCGCGAGAGTGCGTTGGCTTTGCCGGCTTCGCCGCGTGCGATATCTGCTGATGAGGAGTCGGTTAAAGAGTCGGTCGACGATCGGTATTCTCCGCCAGCAAGTTTCAGTTCGTCGCCAGCCTCGGTTTCTGAATCATCATCGCAATTGCCAGCGGATAGCAAAACGGAACCTCAATTTGCTTCCTCGGTCTCAATGCCCAAAAACCATCCTTGGATAGCAGGGCAAGATGGATATTTTTATTCTTTGTCGCAAAAGGGCGATCTTTATCGGTATGATTCTACCGCCAATGATGTAATAAAAACGCACATCGAGGGCGTTGATGGAATAAAGCTGGGGGCAGATGAGAGCTTATATTCCTGGGACAAAGATAAGGTTACTAAATTAGCTCAAGATGGCTCGAAAGACCAGACGATTTCTATTTCAAATATTCGTGACCTTGCGGTATCAAGTAATGGAAATCACCTGTTTGTTTTACGTAAAGATGGGACTCTGATTTATCATGGCCTAAAGAATAGCGAAACTTCACGAGCGGAACCAGTGTTTTTGTCCGTGCCGGCGGATATTACTAAGCCTCGGTCTATTGCAGTTTCAGCAAATGGAAAAGTTTGGTTGCTAGACGGGAATGGGTGTGTCTGGAATAGCCAAGTATTTAAGACCGGCAGCGATGCCATTATTGGGGTATGGAATAAAGTAGATGAGCCTTCTGAATCGCTTATTGGTTTGGAAACCTTACCTGATGGTACAGTTGCGGGGCGAGACAAGGAAAACAATCTATGGCGTCACCGATCCCAATCATCGGAACTCAATGACGTATCGATTTGGAAGCAAGCATCATTGGATTCTTTGCAACCTTTTCAAGATCTTCATGAAAAGTTGAAATCGCGCAGTGGCCCGGAGGTAATAACATTTTTGGGAGGCATGGCGGTTAAAGAAGGGATAACCAAATCGAGCGTCAGATCAAAACTCACTGCCAATCCGATTGAAGCCATAAAAAAGCGATATACCTATTTGCGTTATTATACCTGGGAAAAGAAAAGCAAAAAGGAATTTGGTTATTTATCTTCCATGGACGCTTACGCAAGGGAAGTAAAAGAATATCAGCGTAGACTTTCTTCCGCTGAAATTGGTTCACCTTGTTCGGAAGTACTAAAGTCAATTGAAAACCTAAAATGGAATACAAAAGAAAAAACTGAAAAATATCTTGACCTGCTCAGCAATATGCAGCCACAAACAGATCGGGATTCTCGAACCGATGATGAACACATGCTGGTAGAAATGAAATCGGTTTTGGAGTATCTATATGGCAAAGAAGATACGGTTGTTAAAAAACTAAATAGCGCCATTGATAATCAGCTCTTCTTTAATCCCGAATCTTCTGCTAAGGCGGCGGAGATAATCGCTGAGTATGCTATTCTTGCAGAAACAATTCAGAAGCTAAGTAATGGTGGAGATGTAAATGAAACTCTGAGTCAAGCCGTAAGAATGCGAAATGAATCGCGGCCTCACATCATTTCTAGTTTAGGTGTTGATCAAACAGACCCTTTTGGTAAAGCTGCAGCAGCCTTTGATCATATTCAGCGAGTTTTTACGAAAAAAAACGATCTTTTGACAAGTATAGTTAAACATGTCCACCCCGATGGAGCAGAATGCGCGAAAGACAAATCTATTTCTGAAATGGCTATTCTATTTGAGAATTTAATAAATAACATGAAAGAAGGGAACAGTATAACCCTAAAAAAAACAAAAGATGTTGGCTTTAATACCGAAACTTTTAGGCTGGCGTTTTCGGGCGCAGTGGCTACGGTTGCAGGTAGCCCTTTGATAGCCTGGGCAATACCTGTTTTTGATATTGGTAAACAAGAAAATTTCGGTTTATCAATATCAAAAACCGATAATGGAATTTCAGTAAGTGTTCTCGATTCTAGTGGAGAATACGGCCAATTTGGAGTGCGCGGCGGCGTGGGTACGGTGGGTGCAGCAGGAAGTGGTTGGGGTTTTGTAGGCTGGGAACTTGCTGCCAAAGCATCGCATAGCCGTAAAGAAGAAGACAGTATTGCCTTTAAGATTGACGACGACGGGACTGGTAACATTGGACGAGCAGTAACCGATATTTTCACAGGACGTGCTGATTTATTTGAATTACTTAAAAAATCTGACGCCACCGTTTCCACGCAAAAGAGAGAAACAGAGACAAAGGGTTCGGTCAGTAATGTAGTGGTGGGCGTTGTTGGCGATACCTGGGAAAAAATTCCAGAAGATCGAAACAAAACTCGGTTGCCGGTTTTAAAGGTTCTAACAGCTTTAGTACCCGAACTACTTGTAACCTGTGGGAAAAAAAGTATTAAAGGTGAATCAAAGGCCAACGATGGGCAGCGTACTGCGGAGAATACAAAGCGGCCATGGGGAGTGCAGGAAATTAAAGGTTCTGTGGTCGGAGTCAGTGTTTTTGAAACGGATGCGGTAAACAAACCCGATGGGATCGCCAGGATTGACGATAAGGGACTCGCCATGGGCTCTTTATTGAGATTGGGAGTACCTAGTTTTCTTCCTGGAGTGTTAGGGGCTGTGGGTTGGAATCGAATAGGACGTAAGACAAAATCCACCATCATAAAATTCTCTAGCGACGGAAAGCCCCAAAATGTTGAAGTAAATCTGGAGGTTAAATATCTACGTAACTTGGTTTCCGAATTTGATAAAAATGGTTTAGGGCAAATACCAGGCATGCAAAACGCTCTGCAAAAGCTCAAAAAAAATGGCTCGCCTATCAATATTGTTATGGAGTTGAGACCTGACAAAATAAAAGATCTTCCAAAAGATAACGATGCGCGTGAAAAGGAAATGGAAAAACTTGCAAAAGATTCTTCGAATTTTCGTGTTAAGGAATTAAATGTTCCCGATTGTCGCGCAACCGAAAAGAAAGTAATGCTTCCAGTTCCAGCTATTACCCGAGAAGTTGGTGGAGAAATCGAAACCAATGCTCAATCAAGTAAAATTATTTTTTTCTATGATATAGAAAGCATAATCGAACAGGCCAAGTTGTTACTGGATGATATAGCCAATTTTGACAATGGTGTCTGGGGAACAAAAGATCGGCAAAAACGACTCGGAGACCTTGTTAATCAGTTTTTCAACCTTGTAGATTCATTAGGGCGAACACCTCCTTTCCATGGTCAAGGCACGGGGCATAATCTCAAACGAGGGGAGGGCCTCTATAGTGCAAGTATAAAGAAGGAATATGAGAAGGCTGTAAACATACTGCGAAGCAGCTTAATGCATAAGGTTGATTTGTTGCTAAGGCAACGGGTGGGGCCGGAATTGAAATCCGAAGTAATGCATGCACTAAATGAATTCAAGGACGGAATTGATGAAATACAAAATGGCAAAGAAAGTAAATTTAGAAAACTCGGCCTTCGTTTCGAAGGGCCGGCTATTGTTGCTTCCGGTCAGATTTTTTCTCCCACTGCAGGTAAATTTAGTAAAAAGATTCAGGGCAAACAACATGAGCTTATGAAAGAAGTTTATAATGCATTAGAGCAATTGGAACGATGTAATTTAGGTTCGAAAAGAACATTTGAGCGGAAAAAGGCCGAAAAAAAGGCTAACCGGTATATTGACGATATTATGCTGTGCGTTAATGCTATGATGGGTAATGTAAATTGCAAACGTAAGGAAGCGCTATTTGCTCAATTGCCTGCATTAGCCATTCGTTCGACGAGTGAACAGCATGATACTGCGGTTCGTTTGCTTAAAGAGCTAGCATGGTATGCTGATCCGCAGCCACTAAGTGAATTTCCAGAAATCTATTCTGATTTGGTTGCTAGACTCCAGGAAGTTGGTGTTGAGGACAGCGAACAGTTGTATCGCCTTGCCTGTGATGGGCCAGTGGAATTTGAGCGAATAACCAAATTGAAGTTGGGTGAAGACAGGGTAGCAAAATTGATTTCTCTTTGCGACCTATACCGCTTGCCAGGAATGAACATATCTTTTGCAAAACTGCTTATGAAAACCGGTTTCTCCACTCTAAGAAGTATAGAATTGACTACCCCTCGAGTGCTTTACGAAGCTATCATCAAGGCCCACGGTCAAATCCTGACTGAAGAAATTACCGAAAGTGGTTTGGAACAAGTAATAGAAAGTGCTAAGCGCGCTAATGAGATTGCCTTGCCGGATGACAAACATGCGGCCAAATTATTTTCCTTGAGAAGTTTCCTTTGGGGTAATGAGCCCGAACCGCTCGTCTATAGGTTGCTTGATGCTGGTATCGACGATACTAAGAAACTTCGCGATGAGGTTGGCGATAATTTTAATAAATTTGTTGAAAAACATAATTTAAATGAAAAGAATACGAATGAATTAGAAAAATTACTTAAACTTGCTGATTTATGTCGGGTGCCAGGCATGCGCTCGGGTACTGCAGAAATCCTTCTCTCGATTGAATGCAATAGCGTTAGCGAACTGGCCGGTTATGATCTTAGAGATCTTCATAAAAAAATGAACCAGGCGAATTCTAAACTTGGACTGTACAATAAAATTACTGAAGGCGAAATTGCTAAGCTTATAAATAATGCTAAATATATGACAAATGGGTTGGAAATTCCCAGCGGTGAATGGGATACGCCGCCGGTGTTCGATAGTCCGCCTGAGAGTTCGCTGATGGAAGATGACCGTGGTGGACAGAACGCGTTGTCTCAATGGAAGGCTTCGCCAAGGCACGATGAATTGAATGCCTCGCCAAAGCACGATGAATTGAATGCCTCGCCAAAGCACGATGAATGGAAGGCTTCGCCAAAGTACGATGAATTGAAGGCCTCGCCAAAGTACGATGAATTGAATGCCTCGCCAAGGCACGATGACACGGCCAACTGGAAACGAGGTGCTAGTCCAGATAAGTTGAATGCCTCGCCAAAAAATACTAGCTTGTTTGCTCGCTCAGTTGATAACTCGGGGTTTTCTTCGTCTTCTACCTATGACGAATGGAGTGATTCGTCAGCGCTCGATGATCCAAATAACTCGACTGAGGGGAGTGATTTGCCAAGTGATGGTTCGTCTACTCATTGGCAGGGAAGTGCTGGTTTCGGTGAGTTGAATACTTTGTCGAAAAGCACTAGTCAGGGTACTCCCTTGGGAGTGGATAATAACTTGGCTGAATTGAATTCTCGGCCTGTCTACGATACGTACGCAGCAGAGTACGACGTTGATGGTAAATTAAATAAACAATTGGAAGAAGAAATAAGAAAGATAGGAGAATTATTAAATCCTAAAAAAGGTGTAGAAACAGAGAATTCTTTCAAAGAGGTATTTGGAGAGTCGTTAAACACTGATAGTCACGGCGGGCATCTGGAAGAAGTGCGAGTAAGCAACCGGTCATCAAAAACTAACAATGATGAGGCAAGTAGATTGCAACTAAAAAAAGGGCCCGTCATCAACTTAGTCGGAGATAAGCTTTTTATTGACACATTCGGGAAGAGACTTAGTGTTGACGAATTGCCACAAATCGTACAATCGCTTCGAGAAGGAAATCAGATTATTGATAGGGTTATTGAACTGGAATTTGCTCGGCTTAGCAAATACCGAAATGTTACGTTAATTGAGCCCTCGATGTCTCATTTGATTGCCAATGACGCTGTTGCTCTCAATGAAGAAACATTGATTAAAATGGAAGATAACAAGAACCTGACTGATCTTATTCTTGTTCCGGTGTCTGATTCAGAATGCAATGGCTCAGGCTCTCACTGGACATTGCTAGCGCTAAAGCTAAATAGAGATAAAAAAGGCGATGTTACGCATTGTCATGCAGTACACTATGATACTCTTATCAGAAACAAAGGCGATAAAGGAAAAACAGAGAATGCAAGAAACGCAAAAGTGATTGCTAAGAAAATTGTGGAAAAATTAGGGGAGCAATCTAAAATGAAAAAAGGATTCGCCGAAAAATTAGGGTACAGGCAATCTGATGTACATATCGATAGTCCCCAAACGCAGGGGCAAGGATATAATGACTGCGGTCCGGAAGCTATTCGTATTGCGCGATACCTGTGTGCTAATGCTAGTCAAAGTCTAGATCTCAGCAATTTCGATTCTAATACGCTGAGGAATGCTAAAATTCCTGATGCTAGAACAATTCGAAAGGAGGCTTCAAAAGTGGTAAAAGCTTTCGGTGAAGAGTTAAAAAAATGTAATTTGCCTCCGGCAATTAAAAATAAAGCGCGCGCAATCGATGAGATGTGTAGCCAAATTGCAGCCGTATAAATAGATCTCGAGAGAATGACTTTAGGTAATCTGTACCTGAAATAGAATTTGCACCCGACCAGCGGGGGTAAACACAACCAAATTGAGCGTAGCGTCATTTAAAGAAAGTTTTTCGCATGATATTGGGCAGGGGGGGAGGAAATGAATACTATAACCAGACTCCAATAAATTTCCGGTGGCATGCCCTACAATTATATTGGCTAGTTCAGAAACCGCATCAGATAAAGTAGTAAGATTGGTTATTTTTTGATTGCTGTTTTGTAAAGGCAGCATATTTTTGGCCAAATGCTCGGCCAGAGCCAAATCAAAACTCCAATAGGTACAACCCTTTACTCCTCCTTGTAACTCAATGCGAACTGTAATAGAGGAAGGAGGGAGCCACTGGGTGAGCTCCATTTTTTCCAATAGCGTATTGGCCCCCGCAAAAGTACGCAAATGCTCCAGCGCTGGAGCTAAAAATGCATTGATCACCTTGGCGCTGATGCGCTGATCCATTGATAATTCTCTAGCGGGTGACCCGTAAAACTTCTGGAGTGGTGGTAGTACCTGCGAACAGTCGTTTTAACGCTTGATGACGCATATTCTTGAAACCATGAGCCACTGCCTCAGCGCGTAGTTCTTCTGCGGTTGCTCGTTTACCAATCATTAGGCGCATGGACTCGGAAATAGGCAATATTTCTCTTATGGCGACTCGCCCCTTGTAACCAGTATATTGACAAGAGTCACAACCCTTAGATTTTTGTAAGCGCACTTTCTCGGGTAATCTTGGCAACCCCAAAGCAGCCAGTTCATTTTCTGAGGGCACATACGATTCTCGGCATTCCGGGCATACTTTTCGCAGCAATCGTTGGGCAACTACGCAGAGCAAAGAAGGAGCAACCAAATAGGGTTCAATGCCCATTTCGCTAAGTCGGGTAATAGCGCTAGGGGCGTCATTAGTGTGCAGCGAAGACAGCACTAAATGCCCGGTGAGTGCAGCTTCGGAGGCGATTTGGCCGGTTTCCGGGTCGCGAATTTCTCCCACCAAAATAACATCGGGATCTTGTCGCAAAATAGCTCGCAAGGCATTGGCAAAAGTAACCCCTCGTTTGGGATTGACTGGCACTTGATTAATTCCCGGTAATTGATATTCCACCGGGTCCTCAACCGTAATAATATTCAATTCCGAGCTGCGAATGGCATTAAGTGCACCATATAAAGTCATGCTTTTTCCGCTTCCGGTAGGGCCGGTAATAAGCACCAAACCATGAGGCGAATGAATTAGTCGTTCAAAAAGCGCTAATTGTTCGGTGTCAAATCCCAAATCAGTTAAAGGCAAACAAGCGCGAGAATTGTCTAAAATTCGGCAGCAAACTTTTTCCCCAAAATAGGTGGGAAGAACCGAAACTCGCAAATCAATGTCCCCAGAATTGGCTCGGCGTAATTTAATTCTACCGTCTTGGGGCAGATAGTGTTCTGAAATGTCCAATTGAGCCATAATTTTGAGGCGAGAAACCAGTGCTGGATGAATATGCGGTGGCAACGAATCCACTTGCCGCAAAACCCCATCAATGCGGAAGCGGACAGCAGTTTCGCGCTCCAACGCCTCTACATGAATATCACTGGCTCGCATGTCTACCGCCTTGGAGATAATTCTATCGGCCAGCGGACTAGCTTCCTCCAAAGCTTCGGCAGAAATTTCCGCTTGCTGTTTTTCTTCCACGAGAGTTAGCGGATCGTATAGGCGGCGGATAGCTCGGCTAATTTCCGGCCAAGTAGCTACCACTGTTATAACCTGGCGGTGCAGTTCGCGGGCCAGCCAATCAAATAGCTCAATGCGAGTGGGGTCGGCAGTGGCCACGGTGATTTCGCCGTCTTGAGCGAAAGTGGGCACGAACCTTTTCTTTTCTGCCAAAGCTCGGGGAACTAGCTCTGCCAACTCTGGAGAAATCTCAATGGAATCGAGCTCTACCCGAGGTAAATTTAATTGGGAAGCTACAAATTGGGCCACATCTTCCAAATTAATAAACCCTGCTGAATGCAATGCCGGAGGAGTAGGCTCCTCGATCGTGCGTAACAGGGCAAAGGCTGATTCCCTACGTCCACTAGACCCAAGGCGCTGGCCAGTTTCTGCAGATGAAGTTGCCAGTGACAGCGCTGGATTACTTGGCATAGTTACCCCCCGAACAGCTTGTCAATATCTTCTTGTGATACCTTCGAAGGCAGGGTGGGCGTGGTTTGAGAAGAAGGAGTAAGTAGCTCCTGTAAGTCGTGTTCACTAATTTCAATATCGTTGGTATTTTTGCCAGTGGCTTTCGGCGTTGCGACAGCCACAGCTGATTTTTTGCAATCAGGTTCTTCGGTCGGGGAAAAGTTGGCTGGAGAAAGGCATGTTGCCTTGGAAGAAGTATTGCCGGAAACAGAGAAAGGTACAGGAGGAGAAGGAAAGATTGGTTTGGTTGGTATTGGAAGAGTAGACGCTTGCTCCTGATTGTTTCTTGGCAAAGAAGAATGGTCTGATTGCTCCAATAAAGAATTACCGCATCCGCCGCAAAAGCGATCGATTACTCGGTTAAAAAAACCGCAACGATGGCATCCGGTGACCAGGGCATGACCGCATTGGTAGCAGAATCGGCGATGGGGTTCGTTAGAACAGAAGCAGCGGACGCATTCCATAGCAGGCCTTTCATTATTTTATTTATTAGCTTTGTCTAAATTTTGTAGAACCCTACGAGCAATGTCGTGGACGCGTTCGGGATGAATTGGTTTGAGTAAATAGTGAACAACGCCAACTTGGTGGCAGGCCAAAACCTTTTCTCGCGAGCTAAGTGAGCTGCACATAACCACTACTGCTTCCGGATGGCGTTTTTTTAGTTCTCTTACTGCGGTTACTCCATCCATACCCGGCATAACAATGTCCAAGGTAAGCAAGGTTGGCTTGTGCTTTTCATATAGTTCTAATGCATGTTCGCCGCGTTCTCCTTCGGCAACGATTGCAAAGCCCATTTCCGCGAGGTAGGTCTTTAGGCAAGCCCTCGTTGTTCGGGAATCGTCAATAAGTACTGCAGTCGGAGGCATGCCCACCTCATATACAAGCGTTTGGCGCCCAGATAGTTTTCGCTTGCTTGAGTTACTGCAAAATTAACGCCTAGCTATTTGGCTCTGATTCGTCAAACCTGGTTGAGGTCACTATTGACCAGTGGGGTCAGAATACCCCCACCTATCGAGCGGCAATATTCAACGAAAACAAAGCATAATAAGCTTTGGCTCAAGCCGTGCATTCAGCAATGTTGCTAGTAAATAGGAGAATAACATGATTGAAGCAGCGCAACTGGTCGCTGGGCTGAAAGTGCTGCCAACCCTACCTGAGGCGGTAGCGCGCCTGTCTTCATTGCTGTCTGATGAAAATGCATCGGTGGCTGATTTTGAGCGAGTAATTAGGCCAGACCCGGCATTGACCGCCAATTTACTTAAGGCTGCGAATTCTGCCTATTTTCGCGGTTTGTGCGAAGTAAGGTCAGTGCGCGAAGCAGTGGGTCGAATGGGACTGCGCCGGGTATTCGAAATTGCCACTAGCTCGTCAATTTGCGCCACCATTCCTGCCAGAATTGTCGGGTACGATATTGATGCCGCGCAATTCTGGCGTCATTGTGTGGCAATAGCAGTATTGTGCGAGCGCATTGCTCTGGAAACTAGACTAATGGTGCCGGACATTGCCTTTACCGCCGGTCTTCTTCATGACATGGGGAAGTTAGTTATTAGTACTTGTCTGGCCAATGGAAAGACGGCCTGGTGGAAGAAAGAAGATTTCGCCACGGTGGAAAGCGAACGTAAGTCATTTGGATTCGATCACGCCGACGTAGGTGAAGAAATAGCCATGCGTTGGAATTTGCCCGAAGCAGTAAAAGATGCTGCTCGCTGGCATCATGAACCTCATTTAGCAATGACTGGCTGTGACCAAAGAGCAGCCGATTTGGTATGTGTGGCTGATGGGATTTCTTATCGTTTAGGATTAGATGGAGAAAAGCCAAAAGGGGAAACTTTTCTAATTCCCATGGATGTTCTTGGCCGTTTAAAGTCCCCTTTAGAAAAACTAGAAAAAATAGGTCGCGAATCCACCGAAGAAATTAAAAAATTAACCGAAGCGACTTTTTTAACGCGAGCGCGATAGTTTTTGCAAGAGGTCGTAAAGCTAGAACGGTCCGCAATTGATGCTGGTTACACCGTTGATCTCGGTCTTATGCAAGTCAATTCTGCCAATTTGCAGGAATTAGGATTGACCCTGGAGCAGACTGTTGACATATCGGTAGTTGTTCTGGGGGAACTTCGTGCGGGTTTCATGCAAAGTAGCCGGCAACCGCAAAACGAATCTGAACTGCGTGCTTTTCTTTCAAGCTCAGCGGTGATTGTTCATGATATTGACGAGAACGCTGCCAGCCTTTTTGCTGAGTTGATCACTGAGTTGCGATGCGCAGGAACCCCCATTCCAGTAAATGATATCTGGATTGCCGCTATCGCCTTAAGAGAAGGCGCAACCGTTGTAACCTACGATTCTCATTTTGCAAAAATACGACGGGCAGCAATGAGAATACTTTCGCATTGAAATATCGACAAGCTCCGACTATTAATTACATTTCCACCAAATTAATAATGTGGAGAACCGACACGTATCGCGCATTTTAAATCTTTCTTTTATCGAATACATTGTATATTTTAAGACTTTTTGTAAAATCTGCTATTGGGAGGGCGTTTTGGTCATGGACCCCAAATATCGCGCTGATATAGATGGCCTTAGAGCTATCGCTGTTCTTTCTGTCATATTTTTCCATACTGAAATTCCAGGCTTTTCCGGTGGATTTGTCGGTGTGGATGTCTTTTTCGTAATCTCCGGTTATCTCATTACTTCGATAATCCTCAACGAGATCAAAGCAGAACAATTTTCCATTGCTCGCTTCTATGAACGTAGAATTAGAAGGATTTTTCCGGCGCTTTTTTCAGTAATTGCCTTCGTGTTCTTGGTGGGCGCATATTTCTTGGATGCAAATGCGTTCAAAGGCCTTGGTCTGAGTACAATCACAACCACACTTTTTGGTTCCAACATTTTATTCTGGCGTGAATCAGGATATTTCGCTGCCCCATCCTTCCATAAACCTTTGCTCCATACCTGGTCACTGGCAGTTGAAGAACAGTTCTATATTATCTTCCCCCTTGCCTTGATGGTCATCCAGAGATATCTGAAAGGCCGATATTCTCTTTGGATGATTATCGCGATGGTAATCTCGCTTGGTGCAAGTATTTATGGAGTATCGCATCACCCTGCAGCAACATTCTACCTTGTACCGACTAGAGCCTGGGAACTGATGATTGGTTCTATCCTTGCTCTTGGAGCATTGCCCGATCTGTCCAGCAATTGGCAAAGAAATGTATTTACATTAACTGGCCTTGCACTGATTATCTTCAGTATTATCTCCTATAATAAAGCTACCCCCTTCCCAGGGATAGCTGCATTAGTCCCTGTAATAGGCTCGGGAATGATTATTTATAGCGGCAAAGCAGGAGGGCATGCAGCGCAAAAAGTACTCACTGCCCCTTTCCTGGTATTCATAGGTCTCATATCCTATTCCCTCTATCTTTGGCACTGGCCACTGTTGGTATTCTGGAAATACCTAATATTTAGACCGATAAACGTCTTCGACAGTATCGCTATAATCATTACATCTATTGCGTTAGCTGCCATTACCTGGAAATTCGTTGAACAACCATTCAGGATGCGTCATTTATTGCTTCCTAATAGAAAAAAACTCTTCCTGGTTTCAGGGATTGTTATGTTCATTGCCATCTGCATAGGCAAAATAGTTTGTCTGCGCCATGGCATGCCAGAAAGAATCCCGTCTACTGTTACACAAATCATCGACAATGCCAAGAACGATCCAGTTTATAATCTGCATAGGGAATGGGATAAATTGACAAAAAAAATCGGCTCAGGAATGATACCACCCGTTATCGGCACAAAGTCCGCGAAACCTTCGTTTGCCCTGATCGGAGATTCACATGCGCGTGCCATCATTCCTTCTTTTGAATTAAATGCGGAAAAAAATGGCATTTCTGGTTACAGCATTGCAATGTCAGGCACTCCGTTCTTGAAGGACATAGACTGGAAATCATCAAATGCTAACATTAATTTCCTTGAGTACAACAATGCTGTAATGGACTTTATTGGAAGGAATCCTAATATCAAAACAGTGGTCCTCGCGGGCCGTTGGGGAGGATGCATTAAAGGAGGTTGGAAAGAAAAAACAGAAGAATGGTTGAAACTTACATTCTACGACGGCCGAGATCATAATATTCCGATACCAAATGCATACGCAGTAAAAACCGGGCTGCAACGAAGCATTGATACACTTTTAGTAATGAACCGCAAAGTCGTATTGGTGGCTGATGTGCCAGAAATTGGCTACAACGTTCCATCAGCCTTTTTTGTGTATTCCCGATTACCAAGCCTGTTGAATTTAGATTCTTTACGACCAACAATAGCTGAATATCGCTATCGACAGAAAGAGGCCAATGCTATTCTTGAAGGACTTGCCAAAACACCGGGTGTTTCATTGATTCGGCCAGAAAGCAGGATGTTTGACGAAAGCGGAAAGGGTAGAATTATGGTAAATAGCGAACTTCTTTACATTGATGATGATCATCTCTCCACGGCAGGAGCGCTTTATGTGGCTCCAGTTTTTGAAAAATTATTCAAGGAAATGGCAGCAGATTACTCGAAAGCACGCAAATTGTCTAGGACTAACAAAAAATCTTTTGGTCAAAATCTTTAATCCAATAGAAGCAATTCTGTCGCATTAACCAATGAGGGTACAGTTTATCTG
Source organism: Myxococcales bacterium (assembly GCA_050288705.1). Lineage (GTDB taxonomy): Bacteria > Myxococcota > Myxococcia > Myxococcales > UBA5297 > JBNKEI01. The sequence continues at coordinate 8,479 of JBNKEI010000106.1, read as the reverse complement.
CAGAATGGCCATTATTATGCCAATAAATCACACTGCGAGAGAGTAAAACTGCTATACTGCATTTCGGTTTTTGCTATATCTAGGACGTAACTGTCCCTTCTTGAGCATATGAAACGTTTCAATCCTTGCGATAGTGGATTAAGCTGCATGGAACTTCTTGAAGCCTAATGTTGGGCGGACTTTCTTCTTTATGAAGCGATGGTTTGCTCAACAATATTATTCAGATATTTGTTTTGCCTGATTTCTATATTGGTGCCGTTGTCCTTATTATACGATTCAATCGCAGCCGTATTCGCACCGCTTTTGTCGATATTAATCTTCACTCAGCCATCATTTCTTCCACGTTCCGATAGCTTAAGGGTACGATATATACCAACGTACGCAGGTCATGATTATATCTTGAGGAAACCTTCTACCTTTGAAGTCGAGCATACCGAATCCTACTCAGAACCGCTCGACTACTTCTAAAATTGTCTACACTGCAGTCGTCTAATGCGACAGAGTCCGTTTTTTTAGGCTATTGCTCTAAATAGGAAACCCTATTTTTTCCCGCTAGGCAAACTTTAATGTCTGCTTTCCACGAAGTAGAAGGAGGTTTGCCAATAGCTACCAGGCGAATACTTATGTTTTCGCCGAACAAATAAGGCATAATATTTATTGAATCTCCTCGTGCTACCAACACATTAGTTGCACCCTGGGATTTGATTTCATAACTAAAAAGGTTTTTTTCTGGAAGAGTGTCAGTTGCAGCAAGGCTAACTTGTAGCGTGTGGATTCCAGATAAATTAGTTTCGCTACTTATGGGAATGATTGCTAGCTCTAACAGCTTTAATTCAATTTCAGCTCCCTTTGCTTCTTTAAAGGGGATTTCCTTATCAATAGGAACGTCAACGGTTTTGTCTATGTTGGCTCCCAGCGGTACCCCAACAAATTCAATGTTTGGGCTAGTAATGCAAACCCGGGGCAGCTCTATTTCTACAAATAACTCCGGTTCGCCACAGGAAACCATGAGTGAAGCAAAAAGTGAAACCGCATATATTCGGATAGTTTTGGTTTTCATAATTTCCTCAGTAAAAAAACACCATAAATCCAACATTTGCAGAAGGAATTGTGCCGCGGATTATCGGATCATCAATTTCCACTGATGAATCATCAGTCTCAGTTCGGACTGCCGATTGAAAATCTCTTAAAGATGTCGAAATATAGGAAATTCCACCACGCAGAAAAAAAACAAACCGATTTTGGGAGCCAATTTCCAAGCCAATTTGGGCGCTGGCGTAATTATAATACATTCGCCGGAGAACCATTTTTACGGCCTCGCTGGTTTCCCCAAAAGAATCGGTCAACCGAGAAGCATCTCCTTCAAAATAATGGCCAGCTTCCAGGCGCAAAGTTGGAACAATAGCCCAGCGGAAAGGAACAAGGGTAATTCCTCCTCGAACTCCATATCCAACTAAGTTATAGGTAACCCCAGCATCTAATCGAGTATAAAGAAGTGGTCGGAAAACTAACGACGCACCTAAGCCATCGGGTAGCCCTCCGTCGATTAATAAACCGAACATCGTCAATCGGTCTTCGGCATCAATCGAATTGGTGCTCGATGGTGCAGAAGCAGTAATCGAGCCATCGGATTGCGTCATTGTCCTAGGCGAAGTATTTTCTGCGTTAGCATTCGCCAAGGGAGAAAGCAGAATTCCCAAAAGGACGAAATCCGCTGATAAAATATTTTTTCGAGCGCTAGGCATTTATTTATTCCTATATAGGGTAGCGGTTAATCGCCAAACACTATTAATAGGCTAGCAAAAAATTTGCCAATCTAGAAACCGACCACGCGTTAGAGAATTGTCTCGGAAATTGTTGAGATATTCAACTATAAACCTACTTGTGCCGATATTGCTGATGCTAATTATGGGAGGGGTAGAATTTACCTCAGGAATCCCAATACCCTACCTCTTGTGACCTTAATGACCAAACGCACATTTCTTAACGAGGATGGGTAAAACTACACTCCCTATTAGCAACCATTCGTGAGATAAGACCTCTTCATTAATTGAGCTAAAGGAAAAGCTGCGAAGGAGAGCCAACATGCAAGAGAGCTATGATCCCAAGTCAATTGAGCCCAAATGGCAGGAGCATTGGGAGAGGCAAAAACTGTTTGAACCTCAGGGGCGTCCAAACAGTCGTTATATTCTCGAAATGTTTCCCTATCCATCGGGGAAAATGCACATGGGTCACGTACGCAACTACTTAATTGGCGACGTGCTAGCTCGCTACTTTCGCATGAAGGGTTGCGATGTATTACATCCCATGGGTTGGGATGCGCTAGGCTTGCCTGCCGAGAACGCGGCAATAAAAGATAAGCGCCATCCTGCCGAGCGCACCCAAGAAAACATCGACCAGTTCAAGGCAGAAATGAAATCAGTGGGATATTCCTACGATTGGGGCCGGGAGATAAACACCAGTAACCCCGAGTACTACCGGTGGAATCAGTGGTTTTTTTTGAAAATGAAAGAAATGGGCCTGGTCTATCGAAGAATGAGCCGGGTGAATTGGTGTCCGGGATGCGCCACGGTCATTGCTAACGAGCAAGTCAAAGACGGATTGTGTGAGCGTTCCAACGATCCAGTAGTAGTTCGGCGTATGCCGGAGTGGGCATTTAGAATTACCAAATATTCCGAATGCTTATTGCAGGATCTTAAGAAGCTTAGCGAATGGCCAGAGCGCATTGTTTCCATGCAAAAGCATTGGATTGGAAAGTCCCCAGGAACGTCTATTAGTTTCGCAATTGAAGGTTTGCCACAATCGCTGAAGGTCTTTACTACCCGTGCCGATACATTGTTCGGAGTTACGTATCTGGTGATCGCACCCGATTATCCACTTATTCCACAATTAGTAACCTCATCCACCCGGATTCAAGTGGAAGCTTTTGTTGCCGAGCAAGAAAGCAAAGCTGCGATACCAGCTAAAGAAGAAGACCAAGAAAAACAAGGAGTATTTACCGGCGCCTATGCTATTCATCCTTTTACTGGAGAAAAGGTACCCATTTGGATTGCAAATTTTGTGGTTTCTGATTACGGAACTGGCGCGGTGATGAGCGTACCGGCTCATGATCAGCGTGACTTTGAATTCGCAAAAAAATATCAGCTCCCCATACGCAGCGTGATTCGTCCTGCTAACGGCCAGCTTGTTGATGGCAGTACGCTTTCCACTGCGTTTACTGAAGATGGGGTAATGGAAGAATCAGGAGAGTTTTCCGGTCTTTCTTCTGAGGAAGGCCGCCAAAAAATTGCTGCGAAGCTAGAAAAAACCGGCAAAGGCGGTCCAGCGGTTACCTATCGGCAGCGTGATTGGGGCTTTTCTCGGCAAAGGTACTGGGGAACTCCTATTCCTATTGTGTATTGCGACCAGTGTGATCCTGGCCAAGAGGGAATTCCTGTTCCCTATGAACAACTTCCCGTAAAGCTACCCGACATTGATGTGGCAGCAGTGCTTACTGGTCGAGGCGAACCTCCTTTGGCGAAAGTTCCTGAGTTTCTACACACTACTTGTCCAAAATGTGGGGGAGCGGCAAGACGGGAAGTAGAAACCATGGATACCTTTGTGGATTCTAGTTGGTATTTTGCTCGCTATCTCTCTCCTCACGCTACCCAGCAGCCTTTTGATTCCCTGCAAGCAAGTCGGTTTCTGCCAGTAGACGTCTATGTGGGCGGGCCGGAACATGCAGTAATGCATTTGCTCTATTTCCGCTTTTGGACCAAGGTGATGAAGGAGCTGGGACTGGTAGAAGTAGACGAGCCGGTCAAGAAGTTGGTTACCCAGGGCATTGTTAACGGTCCGGATGGACGAAAAATGTCCAAACGCTGGGGCAATGTAGTTTCCCCGAAAGAAATTGTGGGCAAGTATGGTGCTGATGCCGCCCGAACTTTTGTGCTTTTCGCAGGCCCTCCTGAAAAAGATATTGATTGGTCAGACGAGCAAGTAGAAGGCTGCGCCCGGTTTTTGGCTCGAGTATGGCGATTAGCCTATAATCATCGTCTTGCCGCTAACGAAACCCAACCGCTGGGACAAGAAATTGGTCAAGCGCTGGTTATTCGCAAAGCAGCTCATAAAGCACTGCAAAAAGTGACCGAGGATTTGGACCGCTTGGCGTTCAATACAGCTATTGCCCGCATAATGGAGCTAGTCAATGTGCTTACTCCCATGAAAATAACCGAGTCTGCAGAACGAGCGGCCATGGCAGAAGCGATTCGTTTGCTTGCGGTGATGATTTCTCCTTTTGCTCCGCATATAGCAGAAGAAATTGACCAGCAATATGGCGCTAAGCAAAGTCTGCAAGCGCGCGACTGGCCGCAATTTGACTCTGCATTGGCCGCCGAGTCGACAGTAGTTTATGCCATTCAAATTAACGGCAAGCTGCGTGGTCAGGTGGAAGCTTCCTTGCAAACCTCAGAAGAAGAAGTAAAAGAAATGGCACAGAAAGACGCTAAGGTGGCTTCACATTTAGAGGGAAAGACTATTCGGAAAGTAATATTTGTACCTAAGCGCCTAATAAATTTTGTGGTTTCCAGTTAGTCTATCAGCACTAAGTGGGCTAATGTTCTACGAAATATCTTTCCCTTCCTCTCTTATATTTTAGAAAAAAACTAGGAGAGGAGGGAAAGCGAATATTGCAAATGCTCATTTAAATTCAATGTATGAGCTACTATCCAGAAGTTCATAGTTACTGCGATGGACAGGGGATGTTTTATTGCCATCGTATATATACTCACCTTTTAAAATAACCGCATGGGGACCACCAATACGCCCCCTGACGCCGATTAGTGCTTTTGTTGGAAAGTCTTCCCAATTGCTTGGTTGGCTACCGTGGTAAATCACGTTTTTGCCTAGCTCGCTTAGGACATCACGAGCGGGTCCATAAGTCCATCCCGAACCGGGATTAAATCCATGTTCAATGGCAACTTTACGCGCTTGCTCGTATTCTTTTCCGCTTGCTCCGGCTATAGCGTCAACCACACAGCCTTTGCTGTCCCCGCCGTGCACAATTCGAGTAGTGGGCACGCAAGATTGTGGCGCTGACTCAAACGAATCAGGAAAAAAAAAGCGCAACTTGGCCTGCCCAGTCGCTGAAGTCATTCGGCTTGAGTAGCCACTCCTAGATAAACTAGAACTAGCGTTTAGAGAACTCTTCCGGTTTGAGTAGCCTAAGCTTGGCGTCTTCTTTTTCGGGCCCGAATTAGCTCTTTCGGGAGCTGTGGATTGACTAGTGTTCTTCTTGAGCGGCAAATTAATATTAGTCATCTTATTCCTTTTATTCCTTTCCGTCTCTGCGATAGCAGAGAGGGTGACCAGATGGGAAGAAAGATATGCAAGTGAAACCTGTTCCCGATATAAATGAAGTCACATAACTATATGGTTTGACACGAAAGGCTAGCGGGAGTGAAAAACGGCATATGTTGTAGTTTGGTGGTCATGCTTCTGGTGGGCTGTGGATATCGATTTGGCTTTAGCGGAAAGCTGCCTGGAAATCCGGCTACGGTATTTGTTCCGGTTTTTCGCAATCTAACCGAGGAACCAGGAATAGAAGCTTACTACACCGAGGCTTTGCGGGAAGAATTGTCTCATTCAGGAAAAGAAGGGGGAGAGCTCTCCGAGGCGCGAATAGACGGGGAAATTATCTCTATCGTCAGCAATCCGGCCATTCACCTGGTCAATAAAAGCGGAACGGTTCTAGCAAGTTACTTGGTAAATGTGGTGGTGCGGGTGAGTTTGTTTCTTGGAGAGGAAAAACTTAAGCAAATAGAAATAAATAACCAACTAGACTTTCTTGCTCCGCAACCTAACAGTCCAAAGCAACTTAACGTACTTTCCGTTGAAGCTAATCGCCGAGCAGCCATACGTCGTTTGGCCAAATACCAAATGAAGGAAGCGTTACGACAACTGAGCAATTAGTTTTGGTAAAGCTAAACTCTGCTCCCCCCTAAAGCGCCAATTCATAAAAACCGGGGGGAGTATGGGAAAAACAACAAACATGCCCTTGAACGGCACGTCAATAACGGTTGTTTTTGAACTGCGTTAACAGAAGCGGCGCCAATTTTTAGGCGCTCGCGTTGGCTCGACTAGCGCTATATGCTGCTTTAGCCAAGCGCGCTACCCGGCGACTAGCGTTTCGACCATGGATTGCACCTTTACCCGCCGCCTTTTTTAATAATCTTTCTGCGGCTACTACCGCAGATTTCATTTTGGCAGGATCTTTTTCTGCAATCGCGACTCGCGCTTTCTTGATTGCAGTTTTCACGCTTGATCGCCAATAGGCATTACGGGCCCGATGCTTAAGACTCTGACGGTGACGTTTTTCTACGGATTTAATATTTGCCACTTCTACCTCCAGGCCGATTAATGGCCTTCGTGGACGGCACTCCTACCAGCTTAATCTCAATGCTGTCAAGTATACTTTGGTGCATGGTCAGAAGTTTTTTTGTAAGCACTGTCAATCTAGTGACAATATCCGTAAAGTATAGTGATTACGGCATGTTAGACAATTGCTGCTCTATTCAGCAAAACGACAAATAGGCACCTTGTTGCCAGGAAGAGAGTCTGCTACCCACAGGGTTCACCACAACTTATCCACAGAAGTTGTGGACAAGTAGGCGGCCTTGGCTTGGTTCCATAGTTCGTCAAGCTCCTCCAAGGTCATTTGGTTGGCTTGGCGCCCCTGTTTCTGGATTGCTTTTTCCATGAAATGAAATCGGTCGATAAAGCGACGCAAAGCAGAACGCAAAGCGTTTTCTGTGGGGCAATGCAGCCAGCGGCCGAGGTTGGCTAAGGTGAAAAGAACGTCGCCGAGCTCGTGTTCAATGTTTTCTGGGGAATGGGAACTTATTGCCTGATCGAGCTCTGCCAATTCCTCATCTAGTTTGGCGCGGACATCTTCGACTTTCTTCCAATCAAAGCCGACGCGACTGGCCTTTTCGGAAAGGCGTTCTGCTCTTAGCAAAGCTGGCGCTTCTTTGGGAACGCCATCTAAAACGCTTCCTATCTGGCCAGTTTTTTTTAGCCGTTCCTGAGCTTTTAATTCCGACCATTGCGCTGCCACTTCCGAAGCATCTTTCGCCGAAGAATTTGCGAAAACATGAGGATGGCGGAACTCAATCTTGTCAGCAATGGCTTGAATCACATCGGCAAGCTCGAAGAGATTTCTTTCGGAAGCAATCTGGCAATGGAAAACAATTTGAAACAGAAGATCTCCCAGTTCGTCACGAAATTCATTGGATGGGCCTCCTATTGCTATTTCGTCCAACTGCTCTAAAACTTCGTACGCTTCTTCAATTAGATAGGGGCGAAGAGAGGCAAAATTTTGTTGTTTATCCCAGGGACAACCGCTTTCTGCCCGCAGGCGCTTCATAATACTTATTAGACGTTCTATCTGTTGTGCAGCTCGGTTCATAATGTATGTCTCCAGAATACATGAAGAGTTAACTTAAGCTTTCGGGTTGAATAAAAGCACAATCTTTAATCACTGAAAAAAAATTCCAGTCTGTTCAGACAATTTTAAGAAATTTTTCTGGTCCAAATGCCAGCAACTTGGTAAAAACCAAATTCGAAAAGGGCAGGGCCAATTCTAAATGGACCTGCCCAATGGGCTGCTAAGATTGGTTAATGGGTTGCAGTTAATGGTTTGCTAATACGCAACGACCGAATCGGGAGATGGATTGTCAGTCGGTTTGTATACGAAACCTTTAAAAATCGCTTTGTAATTATTACCGCTGCCCACCATTCCTGGAATAATTCCGTTCATTTCGCCGGTCACGGTCAAGTCACCTAACAAATTGATGGAAAGATCTGTCGCATTAATCGAGCCTGTCGGCCAACCATAGGCATAGAGTCCGGTTTGTCGGATTACAGAGGTATCTTCGACTGAGATTTGATAATGCTGAGAAAACCCTCAGAAGTAATCTTCGGATTGTAGATCTTTTCTACTAGCACACGGTATCCCGTCTCAGGACATACCTGGTTAGGAGTCGACGACATTTGAATCCATACGGATGTCTCCGGTGCTGGGCCCGGGTGTACAGCGCCAATAGTGTAACGACAACTTAAACGATCCACGAAAGCGACTTCACTACCATTTGTATTGAATGGCAAAGAAGGACCTAAGGGTGATTCGGAAGTCAAAGATTGTGTTGTTTGCGAGTGTTTATTGCTATCCCGAAATTCGGTTTTTATTCACATTGCATTTATGTGCTCTTCTCTATAATTATTGCGAACATACAACAACATACAACAGCCCTTAAGTCCTAACTTGGCTTTTCGATTCGGATCGTATTATGTTTCATCGTCACGCTTGTGCAACACGCAGCTTTCTATCCACTTATTCCAGAGAGTAGGATCGCTAAAGAATAGGGGGATATTGCATGAAGGAGCATGTGCCTCTTTGTGAAGGATATTGATTGTTGCCTGAACTTGCTCTTTGTATTTTGCT
>JBNKEI010000105.1:0-22877 GCA_050288705.1 Myxococcales bacterium | reverse complement strand
CTTGGCAAGGACCGCGATATGCTTCATTAGAGAGCCGCGCAGAAATAAATGAGTGTCGGCGGGTCTGTCGCCGCGAATCTCACGGCGACAGGTTTTAAGCTAGCTGCTCACTCGCCGGAGTATAGGATGTCTAGCGATTCGGCAAAACTGGTGGTGATGCCGGCAGTGGTTACCGAAACTTTCACCGTGCCATAGGCGCAATAGACCGGTTTTCCTGCCTTGGGCTCCTCGCCGAGCACTGAACCACTTCCGGCGGGATTGCCGGCAGTATAGTAGTAGGTGCGCCAATGCCAGCTACACCGAGTGGATTGGCCGCGAGTGCATTCCGCCGTGCCGGAGCTATTCAAAAGCAGACGTTCCATGCTTATGCCAAAGCCATCAGCAAGTCCCCCTAGGGCATCGAACTGGAGGCTGCCTTTTTTTCCTATATAGCTGGCGGCAAAAGAGGTACCGGGGGCTAAACGGTTTAGGTTTTCATCATGGAACCAAGTAGTAACTGGTACGCTGCCACCTGGGGCAACTCCCTCCTGTGGAACTCCGTCTAAGCACAATTTTGAGAAGGGAAGAATGCCTTCGGGAGTGTAGGTTAAAGGCGGATTCTGAATGGGATTCATGAAGTTATTATACGGGTTCGCCAATCCGGTATATAGAATTCGGGTTTCCGTCCAAATAGTAGTATTGCGATTCCATACCTCATCTGGACCGTCGTACACCCCATTAGCATTGGAATCTACAAAGAATTCCCCGGTATCGTATTTATCATTATCGTTGTTGTCCACAAATGGCTCACCTTGGTCAATAAATGGCTCACCATTGTCGTAATCGCCATTTTGATTTAAATCCCAAAAGTATTCTTCTCCGCGCACGTAAGCGATTAATGTTACCAAGCCATCCCGAGGGTTTTTGGTAATATGATTGCCCACTTTTACGCTTGGTTCGGCTTCACGTGGATAGGGGTATTGGCTTTGGTCGGCTGGTAATGGGTCAACGTCGTCGGGCATACGCGAACTAAAAGAATTGAAAACAATGGTGGCCCTACCTTCACCGGAATTGTCCGATCCGGCTTTATATTCTTCAGTAGAAATATCGTTGGGAATGGTTCCCGCCTCGGTTTTGAAATTGACCGAAGTTCCTCCTACTGGGTTGTTAAACCGGTCTACCAACTTCACACTACAACCGACATCGATGGACGCGGGAGGCAAAGGCAATACTAATGCTGGAATATTTACTGGCGAGCAATTTATGCGAAAGCCAAAATTTGCTGCTTTGGCTCCGCGAATACCAATGGTCGGGCTAATTGCTTCAGTCAGAACTTCGTCTTTAGAGTTTACTGCACTGGCGAGCACGGTAAATGCTCCTACCGAGCTACCAGTGCTAATATTGGCTACCACTTTGCCCGAATCATCGGTAATTCCGCTTTCTTCCACGCTGGTATTCAATGGCTTTGAGCCGGGAATAGAGAATTTTACTTTTATTCCGGGAGCAGGTTTGCCACTGGAATCCACCACCGCAAAAGCTATTCTTGCTTGTTCATTAAAGCCCGACCCTTTAATACCCATAATCGTGCAGTCTTTTCCCGTGCAGGTGGTAGATACCCAGGTAATTTGCTGCACACTGGAAATGTTCATTTTCAATACGCCATAAGCTCCCGAGGAGTGTTTAACCGTTATTGGTACAGTGTCGGTTTTTTCACCGCCTTCCCAAAAACGAAGAGTGGCTTCGCCAGAGGAATTGGTGGTAACCGTCAGCGAAGAAGTGGCCGAAGTTGAATCATCTACATCCACGGTGGTGAATTTTCCGAAATCGGCTTCAAAAGTAAGTGATTCTCCGGAAATTGGCTTTTTATCTTTGTCTTGTAAAACCGCAGTAATATCGGAATAATCACCAACTCTGAAACAGATTGGATTTTTGCTAGCGGTGACTTCCACTATCCGATTACCGTCGGCAGAGGCGGCTCCATCCCCGGGATCGTCTCCGGAGTCATTATCGGAATTGGAAGAGTCTGGCTGCTGGAATTCCAGCCGAGCGCTTCCAATGGCATTCTTCCATTCGCCAGTAATGCGTTGCGTTCCCACGCAAGACTCAGTTTGCGAGTCACAATTCCAGTGAACGGTTGTGCTACCGTTTGCCAAGGTGGAAGTAAGACTTTTCTGACCATCTAGTAGACCGGCGGAAACAGTTAAAACTACTGTTCCTTCCCCTAGGCGTCCATCGGCCTCGGTAGCAGTGATTACTACATCGACGGTGGTTCCATCAGCGGGAACTTGCGAATTAGAAAGAGTGACTTTTAAAGAAGAGGCTGGCGCAGGGTCGCTTTCGCTGCTTCCGCAAGCCTGCAATGCAATCAGCGCCAGCAAAGTTAGTACTGTACCTAAACGAGTATAAGCTCGGCGAACCATGAGGCCTCCTTAAGGAATGGTTCTTTTTGGAAAAGCAGTCCCGCCAGACACTACTCGATACGCTTATTGGTTTTCTTAAGTCTGAATTATCGTTGAAATGGCCAGGCCGAGCCAAGGCCGGTACTACGGAATCAACGCGTTGATCGTTTGCGATGACTTGTTGCGTAGCAAGGTTTTGTCATCTCTCTCGTAGTCCCAAATGCTAACCAGAACAAACCTACCTATCTGGCAGCTCAGTACCGCTACTCACTATCTCGATATATCTCGCATAGCTGAACAGGCGGTTCCGTTTTTGGGAGGTTAGTTCCTTGTTCCCTCGATCATAGAGGAGAGCACGGCCTCTTTACGGACGTACATGTAGAGGAACAATGAGGTATCCGGAAGCAAAACCGAAACGCTATCTAATCGTCCGAGCGCAAGCAGCGCCTGGTCGAATTTGCTACGCAATTCAGGGGTCCAGTCGATGGGCGGACGCGGCGGTAGCGAAACAGGCACGAATGCCTGGGCCTTTTCGCCAACCGTTGAAATGGTCACATATCTGCCTTGGATTGTTCGCTTCAATCGTGCACTCGAACCTAAAATAAGACTCACGCTTATTTTACTTTAAGCAAATATCCTAAAATAAAATAGTTGGAAACGCACGCACTATCACAGTAACCGCCTCGGCAACGAAATCGAACCAGGCTTCCCAATCGCCAGTCAGATGCACGTTTTGGTCACGCACATGTCTTGGGGTTACTCGTTTAGCATCATGCATCAAGTAATTGACATCAGATGATAAGAAGCCATATTCTTCTCATATGCGAACGACAGTAGATATCGATGAGCCTTTGATGCGGGATCTTAAGCAGCTCCAAAAAGAGACGCATCAACCATTAGGACGCTTGATTTCCAGCCTAATTGCTCAAGCATTAGCGCAACGGAAGAAGGGGGGCGATCTTGCTAGTCCTGAATTACGATGGGTTTCCCAGCCAATGCGCTCCAAGGTAGATTTAGAGGACAAAGAAGCTCTCTGGCGCGAGCTGGATCGTAATTAGGAGCCAGAGAGTGAGTTATTCTATCGACGCGAATATTCTATTATATGCGGTGGATCGTTCTAGTTCCCGACATGAGCGAGCATATGAGTTTCTACAAAAAGCTTCGAAGGGGCCGGAAATACTCGCTATTACTTGGCCAGTCATTATGGCTTTTTTGAGAATAGCAACTCACCCAAGTATATTTACTAACCCGTTAAGTCCTCAAGACGCGCAATCAAATATTGCTAGTTTAATTAGTCTTCCTCATGTGCGCTTGCTATCAGAGGCGGATGGTTTTTGGCAAATTTTTAACCAAATTGCCGATGGTATTTCTTTGCGAGGCAACATAATTCCCGATGCTCATATTGCTGCAATACTACGACAGCATGGAGTTACAACAATTTTTACTGGCGATACGGACTTTAGAAAATTTTCGTTCTTGCGAGTACACAATCCTTTTGAGTGATTATGTATTGCGCCATCTTTATAACGGAATTTCCAGGGGGGCGCCGGGAGAGAACGCGGTCCCCCGAGGTTAGGCTTCTGGTCTACCCTGCGTATTAGACTTAGGTCTTGACAACGGCATGGCGTCGTAAGATTTGTGAAGAACTGTGAGCAACGATGCGCGAAAAGAATTAATCGAGGCAGGCGCTCGCGCTATGCTGGAGGACGGCTATCATGGCGTGGGACTTCAGCAAATCCTCAAAGATGCGGGAATATCCAAGGGGTCGTTTTATCATTATTTCAAGTCAAAAGAGGACTTTGGTGCAGCGGTAATCGAGTATTATTCCGAACGCTTTGCAAGTGCTTTACAGGCGGCAATTAACGACACCAAACTTTCGCCGCTCCAGCGTCTAAGGTTGTTTTTTCAATCAGTTGAGGAACTTCAAAAGAAAACTGGGCAGTGTAAATGTTGTCTTATCGCAATAGTTGGCTCTGGGACAGCGAGTAAAAATCAGGTGCTCCGCGCGACACTGCAATCGAGTTGCGATTCCTGGATAGCGCTGGTCGCCGGGTGTATTAGCGAGGCGCAGAAACAAGGCGAAGTTGATCGATTGCACGATGCTTATGCGCTTGCTCAGTTCATACACGATGCTTGGGAAGGAGCGCTTGTTCGTACTAAAATCGAACAATCGTGGGGACCAGTCGAGAATTTTATCACTCTACTTTTCGATAACTTGTTAGCGAAAAAAGATACCTGCAAATAGGGCTGTTTGTTGGCGACTGGCGAATGGTTGTCTTGACATCTAGACCGATAGGTTTAATAGTAAACCGGTCGGTCTAAAGTTTGACAACCTTACTACTGCCGGTCCCATTAACTTCAAGTACTGAGCAGAAAGGTAGAGCGTCGTTATGATAAAGCAACAAAGAGCCAAACGAAGGCGGCTTCAGATGTACACATTCCTTGGGCTTCCAGTAGTGGTCATCGGAGGCTGGTTTTTTCCCAAACTTGGATTTCTGCTAATGGGTTGCATGATTGGTGCCTTAGCCATTGCTCCATGGAAAGGCCGAGCTTGGTGTGACTGGATGTGTCCAAGAGGCAGTTTTTATGACTTATTTATTGAAAAAATTAGTTTAAATAGAAAAATTCCTATAATTTTCAAGTGGAAGGTAATTCGCGTTATCTTGCTGACCGTGCCCTTTATTGCTTTAGGGTTGCAATTCTATTTTGTTTGGGGCGATATCAATGCTATGGGTTTGGCAATGGTGAAGGTCCTGACTCTTACTACTCTAGTGGGAATAGTTTTAGGCATAATCTTTCATCACCGCTTATGGTGTCTTGTTTGTCCAATGGGAACGCTTGCTAATTGGTTGTCAAAAGATAAGTGGTCTTTGTCTATTAGTAATGCCTGTACCAGTTGTAAAGCTTGCGCCAAGGTGTGTCCCATGAAGCTTGATCCCTTTAAATTCAAAGAAAAGGGAATTGTCGATGACAATGACTGTATTAAATGTGCTTCTTGTGTAGCTAAATGTCCCAAAAAAGCGCTTTCATTTCCGGAAAAAAGGAATTAATAACGCAGGGTTTTCGAGTTCTCAATTTCTTTGTCGGAATCCCTCCTAAAAACAATTGGTTGTGCAAGTGCTTCTTCGAAATCTTCATCAGATAGCATTCCAACAGTATTCATTTTCTGCAAAATAGTATCTATTTTTTGATTGCAGAAATCACTAACTTGATCACGGGTAAACATGAAATGGTAACGCACCGGATTAGGTATGATTGCCGCCAGAAAAGCGGCTTCGCGAGGCGTTAGCTCACTTGCGTTCTTTCCGAACCAATGGCGCGCTGCCGGACCTATGCCCCAAATTTCTGGGCCCCATTCTGCAATGTTTAGGTAGATTTCTAAAAGTCTTGATTTAGGAACGCTAGCCTCAAGTGCGATGGTGATTACTGCTTCGCGTAGTTTACGAGTTAGTGTCTTTTCTCGGGATAAATAAAGATTTTTGGCAATTTGTTGAGTAATAGTTGATGCGCCACGAATTTTGCGTTTACCTTGAACAGATTCTTTTAGTGCAATTTGGAGCTCTTCAAAGTCGAAACCTTGATGACGATAGAAAGTGCCGTCTTCACTAATAGTTATGGCCTGCCATACATAGGAGGGCAAATCTTCCAGAGCAACGAAGTCACTATTTTTAGGCCCAATGAGAATTGAGCGAGTTTTACCTGAATCAGTAATTGGTCGATACATAAATGGTTTGCGCAGCACCGCTGCCGGAGCATTGCGAGCGGCTTGGCGTAGACGAGAAATGTCAAGCCCGATCGAAGTCTCCCAATCGGCGGGGCGAAGTAGCGGACCAGATGCTTCTAACCTAAACTGCAATGGTCCAGATGCATGTACTGGCGCAGGTCCTAGAGAAAATGTGGCGGGTATGGCATTGATTAGCTTGCCAAACTCAATATTGTCAGCGTGCGCTACCAATTTAAATTTAGGGTTGGGAATTGTTTGGATTTGCGCATTAATAACCATAGGAAGAGTATTAATTGTAAATAGAGAATTAGCAAATTGCAACCAACGGGTTTTATAATCCCAAAAAAAGGTTCCTGTCAATTGTACAGAAAGAGGACCTGCTGGAGCGTTGGAAAGCAAACTGTTTTTCAAGAAGAGATTACTAACGCTCAGTCCGATACTTCCATTGGCCGCTGAGTAATTACTGGATAAGCTCACTTTTGCATGGAAATCACCCGTTCCTTTAAAAAGCAAAGGTGGCCGCAAAGGTGCAGGAAGAATATTCAGGTCAATCTTAGTGAGTTGAATTTCAATATTGAATTGCTGGGCATGAGAATAAAAGTGGATTTGACCTTTTGCTGGGAATTGAAAATTCAACTCCGCCACGTATTCTTCGTGCGCCCCTTCTTCTTTAGCAGCCACTTTCTTTTTAATAAGACTGGCTTCATAGGGACCAAGCACTACTTGTTGATTCTGGTATGGCAAAATCAGCGTCAAATCGTGAAAGCGGAAAGTTGGAAAAGACCTATGCAGCGGGGATACCTGGCCGGCGCGTGCCAATGGTGATAAAGAATTTGGGCGAAGCAGTATGCCATTTTCTGGTGTCTGTGAAAGCGCAACTCGTATTCCCTTCACTTCAACCGCTGCCAATTCGATTCGTCCTCGCAAGAGAGCTAAAAGATTCAGTCGAGAATGAATGCGCTCAATCCGCACAAAAGGCAGATCAGGACTCCGGCCGGGAATAGTAACTGGCCCGAAAGAGATCTGCAAAGGCCATTGAAGTTTTGCTTCACCTTCTAAGCGCAGAGAAGGAACTCGCTGGTGAATAGCCGATAGCAGTCGCGCTTTAATCTGTGCATTGAGGTAGTCGGTTAACCATGGAAAGACAAGTAAATATGCCAGAAGACTGAGGGAAACAAATGCCGTGATTAGAGCGAGCACTCGATGTGTGCGCTTCTTTTTGATCCAAGTTTTCACTGGTAGATAATCAACCCCCGCACGTTAATTGGCAACTAAGATGTGCAAAGCGAAGATATCCAATGTTATTCCATATCGGATTTCTTCAATTGCCGGCCAACGATTGACCTGACCTATTGGAATTTGTGTAAACTTATTCTTCATTTTTAATCGGCTGATGGCTAATCCGAGTTCTAGACAAGACCTTTTCCTCTCTGGTGCCAGCCGGTGTGGAGCATGATAGACTCCCAGCGCTGGGAGCCACTCCTTCATTCTATTGTGGATTGGTTTTGCCCTGGTAGCTTATCAGCAGGGCTACATTCGCTTGCTCAATCTCGCCACCGCGGTGATCGCTTATTCGAGTTATTGCCGGCTACGTCGAATTGTTCGGGTCGTTGCTCCAGTGGTAGGAGATTGGTCTCATAGTCCGATCTGAAGTGGCGCTACGCGGACAGGAATGGCGATTCCCAATTCACGGTTACGATTCGCGCGACCTCTTGCGCGGTCATTATCTCACCTTCCGTGTTGAGTGGGGCGTCGGAGAGGGGAGCGCTAGCACCTGCCGGTGGTGTTGCATCTGCCTGGAGCGAAAAGGCACTGCCCGGTATGCTAGCTATGTCGAGTGCTGCAGCGCTACTCACTGCGACGTGCGCCTTTCGGCTGGCGACGAGCGTGATCTCTCGCGCTTTTACATCCCGGAAGGTGAAGCATCGAAACTAGAACAAGTGGTGAGATCGGGTAAGGCGGAGATCGTGTTTATCGAACGCCGGGGCCAGTTGTCGATCAAGGAGCTTTTGATCGATGGTCGCAGTCGCCTCCAGTAGCTTCAGAAATATTGGCGCAGGTCAGTTCATCAACTCGACTGTGTGTGTTGCTTGGGTGGGCTTTACCGAAGATTCGATTCGTCCAAAGCTTGGTATTCATTCGTTTAGATGAGTGACGGAAACTGAAGTGGATAAAATTTAGCAAGCAATCACTGTCAAATGCTGCATTATTTTAAAGAAAGGACAAATAGCATGAAAAGGATTGTAAGGAAGGTTGTCCTCACCGCCGTGTGCTTGGCGTCGATCGCTGGCTTATCGACCAGCGCCATGGCAGAATCGTGGTATGGCTGCGCAGGCGGATATGTTTGTATTGAGAACGAGGAAGGCGGTAGAATCGAATGGAAGGCTTATGATTATGGCGTTCACAAAATATATAATCAGTATAATTGGAAATGGGTGGTGAATAACCAATGGGCAGCTTGGGCGAAATTGTGCACGGGGTCCAATGGCAATGGAACTTGTAGCTGGCTCGCACCAGGGGACGCGGATTGGTTTTGGATGGACCCATACAATTCAGTTGTACTTTTAGAATGAAAGTCTCAATTTAGCTGACATTTTGCCTGGAAGCTAGAGAGACAGAAAGAAGTAAAGGGTTGCTCTGATTCGAACAACTAGGCATAGCAAAAAGCTAAGCCCAAAGGAGCAACCAACTTTTCTAGGGACAGATAAGTTTCGTCGAACAGTCGCAGTAATTCGGTAAAAATGGGAATATGTTGGTTGGCGTGTAGTACATTAAGAATGTCGTTTCACACATTTAAACCCCGTTTAGTGTCTACCTCGGAAAACGTGGTATTCGTATTATGGAATTCGAATTAGTACTTGATACTGATTATTTTGTGCCCCGCTCCTAATTCCGGCAGGGTTACATAACCGTTCTCCTGGCGGACAACCGCATGCGGAACCAGGTTAACGTGCACTTTCGTTGTGCCCTCGGGAACCGGTATACTTACCCGGGCTTTGGTGTTGCCCGGAATAGTCAACGCTAACCAAAATCCGGCCGTATTGTTGTGAAAAGTCGCAACGATTTTTCCTTTGACCGTAGGAACGGTTACCGATGCGTACGCGAGATTTCCGGGATGCGGCTCGACGCTAAAGCGCGTATAGCCTGCTTCCAGTGGCCGGATACCAAAAAGGCCCGAGGGAACCAAGAATGCTGGTGATGCTGCCCAAGGGTGAGAGTAGGTGAGATTGCTCTTCAATGACGAATCCCAGGCTTCCGTAGTGGCTCCTGCTCCCTGGCTAATCATGTTCATCCAACTTTCAGTGTTTGTGGACGTGAGCAGGTCAAGTGCAGCTTGGTGGTTACCAGCCTTGAACAGCCCATCAATAAGAAATGCCGCACAGTAAACGCTGCAAGCCATGCCACGCGATGCTACGTAGGCGGCTACCCGAGGCACTTCCGCCTCTTCAGGCACTCCAAAGGCTAGAGCAAAAGCACTCGCATGTAATGAGTAGTGACCGGTTAGATTACCGCTGGCATTCATTCCGTCGTCGTAGCGGCCGTTTTTAGCGGAATATAGATGAGTGTTGATTCCTGCGCGCAAAGACTCCGCACGAGCATTGTAGACAGAGGCATCATCGTCTTGTCCGATGGCAGCAGCGATCTCTGCCATATCTCGATAGGCGCGATAGCTTAGGGCGTTGACCTATAAGCACTAACTTTAAGCACTTGCAGTACGACAACAGTACTAAATGCAAGGACTTGTTGTATGAAAATCTTGCAAAAATTCCATTTTTTGTGACAAATCCTGCCCTTAGGTTAGTGCTTATAGGGCGTTGACCACGGTGTTATATTCTTGAAACACATAACCATCACGCTGGCTATTCGGCCAGTCTACAATGTCACAGTTGGTGGTGCTTCGCACCCTTGGTCTTGCGAACAAGCTGGGTGCGCTGCCCTGGTTAAGCAAGGTAGTGACTTCGAAGCCGTCGTAACGCGATTCATTGGCGATCGGCTGAGTAGGCCCAAGCCCAACAAATTTTCCATTCAGGTAGAGCTTGTACACATACTGTCTTGCTGGTCGCGGGTCGGAAGCAGAGGCGTAAGCCGTTGCCCAGGCGATTGGCTTGTCGGCTAACAAGAAGTCCTTACGCAAAAAAGCCCAATCGACACGCACTTCCGAGTTGAGGCAATGGCTAGCTCTGGGAACTTGGAGCACTCCATTGCTTACCGTGCCACAGGCGAAAGAGCGATCGCCTGCAGAAAAATCAGTTTGCAGAAACTGTGTCCCGTCGCTGGAGACCACCGAAAAGTCAGCGAGCACTCCCGACTCGTAATTGCCGGTGCGCACTCCCACCCCGCCATGCAGGAACATGGAGTCTTCCAGAGTGTGAACCAACACGCCGTTAATATAGGTTTGTATGGTGGAAGCAACTGCCTCGATGCGCACCTCCACTTCTTTGCCAATGGCTAACGTTCCCGCAGGGAGGTCCACGCTCTGAATAACGCTAAAATCACCATCTTTGAGGCGATGCGGTACCAGTCGGTTGTCGGCCCCACGGAATTGCCACATATATCCGTTGTAGTCATCGGGCGCTCGGAAGCGAATGCCCAGTGCCACCTCGTTAACAGTTAAATGGGTGGTTAGCGTGTAGTCAGACCATTGAGCGCCCTCTGGCAAGGCCCAGATGGGTGTAGAGTGCGACCATTCCGCACCTACCCCAGTACCAAAAAAGGCAACTGGCGACCAGTATGAGTTTTGGCCACGAGTTCCCCAAGTCCGCACTCTCCAGAAGTACCGCTCTGCAAAAGCAAGCTCTTGCCCCTGGTAACGGATATCGTTCTGCTGTGATGATGCCACTCTACCCGACGTCCATAGATCACCGTCAAGCGCTTCGGACTTTATGCGCGTAGATGAAACGCGAATCTCGTATGCCACCTGTTCATTGGAGTTTACCTGCCATCCAAAGCGGGGCAAGCGTTCTACATCAACTGGACTGATCATTCCGTTAACAGTCAGATGACTAGGCGCCCAATTGTGCCCACGACAGTCACCTATGCTAGGTAGTGCCTTGTTGGTACCGGCCAACTCAGGGGAAACGCTCTGATTCGAATCGCTGCCGCAATCAGCGCTGAGTGCCAGCATGCCGACAGCTATTAGAGCGAAATACTCTTTTTTCATTAGAAATCTCCGAGCGCCTGGAGTTGGTTAGGTTGACAAAGCATCCGACACATAACCTATATTATTACCTTTATAATACAGTACTAACCTACATGTCAGGAAAATTATTAGCGCCTATCCACTGCGAGCATTCTGCGGTAAGCGGACGTCACAACCGAGCAATTCTTGAACACTTAATCAAAGGCGCTGGGTTACGGTGTTCCAATTCAAGTCCGGATAATAAACATCAACAGGAAAAATGAGGACAATGAGGACAGCGACCTTTGATTGATGTCCGCACCGGCGGCTCCTTTTGCGGTATGTGGCCGCATGTCCGGCGCCGGGCCGCTAACATAGTTATATTCGTAGTATTCTTCAATAAGAGACCGATATTAATTGCCGGTAAGCAGGTTTGGATTTAATTGCTTTCACAACGCCATCGATAATACTCGGTCTTGTAGCGCGCCAGGTCGGTCTTAGCCATGGAGATCGCTGTTAAAAGCAACCGCTGCATAATCATGGTTTGTAAACCACTTTTGTTGCCAGTATAGGTTTTGCCTGCATTACTATTTGTTTTAACGCTTCGTCTAGATTACCCGTAAGACCTTGCTTATTTGTCGTTCCGTGGATAAGGTTCTTTCCGAAAAAGACCCCTAATGCGAAAATCGAGTCGCTATTTTCTCGTCGGAAGATAATTCTATTTGGCATTGCCTAGAAATGGAGCTGCTTCTGGCGTGAAAAGTCTTGTTTAGCGCTCAATCCTGAAGTATTGTTGGGCTCAGAAGAGCTTTGAAAGGCTAGAGGCATATAGTGAACCGAGCTGTGCGGAGAAACGCATACGGAATGTTTTTAGTCGCTGCACTATTGTTTTTTGTGGGCTGTTATAAATGGAAATATAAATGCTCAAGCAATACGGACTGCAAGGAAGGAGATTTTTGCAACCATGGGTTGTGTATTTCTTTAGACACCATAAGTTGTGAAAATGTAGACTGCAATGACGATGGGGTTTGCGCTGATGAACGATGCCCGACAATACCAAAAATAAATCCAGTAGCATTTTCTTCTACAAAGGATGTGGCGCTTAGCGGCAATGCCCAGCCGAATTTTTTGGTGACCGTTTATGAAGCAGGCTTAGCGATTTCTAGCGCTACCGCGAATAATGATGGGATTTGGAATATTACTGTATCGCTTGCAGAAGGCGCTCATCTTTTGACGGCAAGAGCCTCCAATAGTTTAGGTATATCGTCGCCAGCATCGCAGCCTGTTACTGTCGAAGTCGACTTGACCTCACCGACAGTTGTCAAGCGTATGCCTTTGCCTAAAAGTGAGAATGTTTGCGCAAGGGCGCCGATTACCATTTTTTTTTCAGAGCCGATAAAACCAGAAACTGTTACTGATTCAGTAGTTGTTTCGTCAACTAAAGTCGAAACAATAGATAAAACACTCGTCCTTTCTAAGGACGGCAAGTCTTTGGTAATCAAGCCGACCACTAGGCTCGATTACCCGGATGAACTGACCGTAAAACTAACTAATCAATTGACCGATTTGGCTGGCAATCGGCTTTTATTGCCAGAGAACGAATGGAAATGGTCGGTTCCGGAATGGGTTGATTTGGGAATAGCAGATTGGTCCTATTTCGGTCATGACGAATGTTCATCCATATGGTCCAAGGTTATTGCAGTAGGTCCAGCCTGCGAGGTGGTCGTAGGTTCTCGACACGTTATGGGTCCCAAATCGACAATATTTTTTCACTGGTGGGACGGCAGTTCCTGGTCCAAAATAGGGCGATCAACGGGGGATATTGCTGACAGCATGAGTGTTGATATTGATGGTGCCAATCAGCCGGTGTTTGCGTGGAGAGAAGTGCTTTCTGGAGAGAGAGATGCTTCTATTTTTGTAGCACGATGGGATGGTGCCAAGAAGATTCTTCTGGGGACAACAGGAAGTATAAATGATATTACTAGAAGTGCTAGTGATCCAAATATTAAACTTGACAGTAGTGGCAATCCCGTACTCGCCTGGAAAGAAGATGTTTCTAACGTCAAAAAAATATTCGTGAAAAAATGGAATGGTTCGGAATGGGTATCTATGGGAACAACGGCATTGAATGAGGGCTCTGGGGTTGCTGCAGGGCGTCCGCTCATTACCATCCATGATGGAAATCTGATTCGAGTAAGCTGGAGTGAAGATTCAGATATCAAAACTAGAACCTGGGATGGCAATAATTGGCACGGCTACGGATGGAACTTTGATTTAGAATCAGAATCTTCATATGAATTTAATATAAGTCAGAATAGTACTCCATTTGTGCTTTCACATGCACCAAGTTCTGAAAAGCCATACATATCAACATCAGTATGGAAAAAGGACGGTGTGTCTTGGGAATTTAAATTTACAGAAGTAATCTTTCCCGAGACAAACAACGATACTCCACATTTAGGAACTCTTCCTCCCGATATACCGATTATTACCTGGAAGGCGGGTTCTGAAATATATATTAGCTCGTTGTTTACGAGGACGAACTTTAAACTTTCGGCTGATGGTTTTTTCCTTCCGGTTCCAACGCAACCAATTATTTCAACCAATCCCAGTGGCACTCTCGCCATCGCATTTAAATTCGAAACCCGAAGAATGCCAGTTTACCCCGAAAATATTGGAGTCAAACTTTTCAACAATACTATTCAATGAATGTCAGGGGTTCACCACTCCATGCTCAACTAACACTTGAGCAAAAAATGGGAAATCAGTGAGGGAGGCAAAAAACGCGGCGAATATTTTCATGAAAAATATCTTTGATTCTTCATTCGGCTTTCTAGTTTTTGCCGAAAACGAGTAAATGCAAAAAAGCATGGGCTGGCATATTTGCTCGCCTGTGGTTTCGATAAGATAAAGAAGAAAGTCCTTTAGAAATTTCTGCTGTAAGTAAATAAAAAACCTGACTTAGAGGTACGTCCGTCAGAAATAACTGCTGGCTTGGTGTTTAAATAAAATAGTGTTGCTGCCCCTGCGCCGGCTAATGCTGTTCCAATGGCAAACCCGGTACGTAGTTTCGATGCTGAATTGTAGTCACTCTCATATTTTGAATGATCTGACTTAAAGTTAATATCGCTATTGTCAAGATTATTTGCATTGCGGTTTGCTTTTTCCATGCGTAATTGCTCTATTACGGTTGCGCCTGCCGCTATTGCTGCAATTCCAGCTAGCGTCCAAGCGGCTATACGTTTTAATTGGTAGTCACGAAACCATGATTTTTCTGAAACCGTGTAATTGCTGCCATTGTTTTGGATTGTGTTGCTATTACTGGCGATAGCTTCTTTGTTTATAAGTTCGACAGGGTGAATCGCTTTTCCGGACACAATCGATTTTGCAAGTTTTTGAATATCGTTGTCAGTTGCTTGGTCCAATTTTTCTTCAATTTTAGCTTCTTTATAGTTTTCGTTTTTCTCGATTGATTCGACTACCAAATAATTTTTTCCATTAGAGTGCTTTGCTCTGCGGAGAGCCATAACTGACTTTACGCCTAGCAATGATCGCAATCTAGCAAAAGATGTTAATCGTTTTTTGCTGTCCTCAGGAAATGCTACGCAAGGGCCTTTATCAACGAAAATAGCCCCTTCGAATTCTTGATCGAAATTAATGTTCATATCACCTTGTACCTTGATTGTTTTTGACAAACCCCGTCCAGCAGGAAATTCAATATCGATTTGGTATTCGCCCCGTGGAACTTTGATTTTGAGTGGAGCCTTTCCAACTGGGCACCCGTCAATGTGGATAGTTAGTCCTAAGGGATTAGTAGAAATTGTTAATGATGAATTAAATATTTTTTCTATATCGCGACGTGCTTGCGCCACCTCTTGGTGAAACGAGGGAGGGAATAAGTAATAGTCGAGTTCAAAATCTCCCACGCGAACCAGTCTTTCCACTGTAGCCTCGTATCCTCTCTTTCTTACAAGCATTTTCTTGTAGGACCAGGCCAATTTTGAATATGCATCGCGAATATAGTTACAGCGCCTCCGAGATGGTGGGTGCAGCATTATTTCAGTGATTACTTCTAATAAAGGCTTGATTGCTTCGCCGTATTTCATTTGCAATATGTCCTCGCGACGCGACACCAATGCTTGGTCTATCTCGGTCAGGGACATGGCTGGAGTGTCGCCCAGTGCAGCGATTAGGTCTTTATCCGATTTGACATTGGCGTCGATACCGGAAAGGGCGGCTCGAAAATTTGGTATAAGGGTGGTAACTGTGCTTTTATCGCAGGTGTCATTGCCGGTAACCGATCCTACTACTGCAATTGGTTGCGAGAAGACTATCGTTGGAAAAGCAGTCGCTAATAGTAATGCGCAAAAACATTTTGGCAGTTTGATAGTATTCATAAATCAAAAACTCCTTATGTTTTACTAATGTTGGTGCGAATGGTATACAAAAGGCGAGGGACAGACAAGTGATTATTGATGTTTTTCGATAGTTGCGAAAGTTTGTTGCCGGCAGTTGATTGTTTTGTGATTTAGTCTTGTTTCTCTCTTGAAGTCGGCGTATTTTCGCTGGTATCAATGGGTTGTATGCCGGATGGCAGACGCGGGTTGAGTTGATTGAGTTGTTTTGCAGCAAAGGGGTGTTTTATGAATTATAATTTATTGTTTTGGTCGATTTTGATTGTAGCGTTATCGGCATTGGAAGGGTGTTATGAATGGAAAACATAAATGCTAAAATCAAAGCAACTGTAAAGAAGGAGTTTTTTGTAGCAGTGGCTTATGTGTATAGCAAAAATCGAAATGCAGTAGAGTAATTCCACTTACTGCAGCATAATTCATTAGCATACAAATGGCCTCTCTGCGGATTATCTGCACTCCCTATCAGTTAATGCGACAGAACCGTTTTATGTACATGCCAAGCGTACAGTTTCTATACCATTGGTTCGCATATTTGACTAATTAGCTTGACAACCAAGCCTCATATTTACCAAACAGCGGCAGATGCTAGAGAAGTCGCTATAAACAACCGTTTTGCGCCATGCATGCACATACGTCTAGATTGCATCATGAGCAATGAATTATGTAAAGGAAGGCATGCACTTTTTAGAGATCAATTTGATCCTTTAAATTGAGATCAATTTGATCTCTAAAGCAAAAAATAAGATTACCATTGGCATGTTTTGTGCTTACAAAAGTAGATGCAATTGTTACGTTAAAAAAAACTTATAAGGAGAAAATCAATGACGCTCGATATAATAAACTTAAGCAAGCAAATCAGTGCTGGAATAAAAGCCGGAAAAAAAGTAGCCACTAATGCCAGTAAACGTATCCCAGACATTCAGAAGGAGATTGCTAAAAAAGGTGAAGAATTTGCTAAAGATGCATTTGAAGCGATGTCCGACAATCCAATGGCACATAGAATCAAAGAAAAACTCGGACTTGATCAGAAATTATCCCTGCCAGTCTATCGTAAGGATACGACTGGTAAAGATAAGACCATTCTTGAACGTAAAGAGACGCAACCAGCAAAAAATTTCCAGAATAATAGCGAAACAATTTGCCGGATACAGAGTCAATTTGCCGATCGTTTTAAACATCTCGCTAATAGACCTGAAGCATTTAATCGGTTGCTACAAAAGGTATACGGTCCAAAAATGGATAGCTCTAAAGCGGAAGCATTACGCCAGAAAGCGCAAAAGGGTGATTTTAGTTGGCTTCCGAAAATCGAGGTAAAAAGCAAGGAGACCATGAATAACGGTCTGGGCGCCTATGATGCAAAGCGCGATGTGGTTTATCTCAATGAGAGCATCATGAATGATCCGAACCAGGCAATGGCGGTTTATGCCGAAGAAATTGGTCATTCCTTGGATAAGAGATTCAAAAAAAGTGATACCCGAGGAGATGAAGGGGAAATGTTTGGCCGTTTATTTATGGGTGAAAAACTAAGTAACAGGGAGATGAACAGAATTCGCAATGAGAATGATCACGGAGTTGTAAATGTTAATGGACGACAAGTAGATGTGGAGTTTTCTTGGCTTACTGATGCGGTAAAAAACGTTAGCAAGGAGGTTGAGAGAACGGTTAAGAATGTTGGCAAGGAGGTTGAGAGAACGGTCAAGAATGTTGGCAAGGGGGTTACAAAGATAGCGAAAGGAGTAGGTAAGGTATTTAATGGTGTTTGGGATGGCGTTAAAAAAGTGATGAGTAGTAAAGTTTTCCAGGGCATTTTAACAGTTGCTCAGTTTATTCCTCAGTTGGCCCCGTTTGCAAAACTAGCCCAGATTGCTTCAGCCGGACTCCAAGCCTACAATGGAATTAAAAATGGTAATTTAATGCAGGCGGCCATGGGAGTGATTGGTGGTGCTACTGGTTTAGGCAAAAGCGCTAACATGTTGGGATTAGGTTCAAAAGCAACTAATCTTATGAATAAGGTAAGTAGTTACGGGCAATTTGGTCTATCTGCTTATCAAGCTGCTAAGAGTGGCAAATTCGAGGATCTCGCTCTAGCCATGATAGGCAAGATAGCCCCCAATGCACCTATGGGGCATATTAAAGACGCGATTGATATTTACCAAAAGGCCCACATCATTAAGAATTGCGTCGCGAGAGGTGATGAATTAGCAGCGCTCAATGCTTTTACTTCAATGGCCGGTGGTTACGTTAACAATAATTCCAAATTAGATAAGACTCTGCACACACTAAATAAGATCGGCGGTGACGTCCACGCAGTGGAAAGTGCAATCAAGAAAAAAGACTGGACGAAACTAAGTGATCTAGTAATGCATGATGTGAAGAAATATACAGGTTTGAATGATAACGATCTGAAAAATACATACAATGCATTGCGAGTGGCAACTTCCGCGGCCAATATAGATAAGCGCTTAAAAGCTGGTGACTGGATTGGGGCAGGGCTTAGTGTTGCTGAAGCTGGTCACCGTCTGAGTGATAATGAAGTTACACGTAATACTTTAGCTGCAGTAAGTAGTAATCTGCACGAAACCCGCGAAGTGTTTAACGCATTGCAGAACCATGAATACGACAAGGCATTTGACAAATTTAACAAGATGCTAGGCAGTCCCCTACTTATCAAACAGGGGCTGGCTATGGCAAATGGGGCGCAACAAAACATCGATGCTATAAAAAAGTCCATCAATACCAAAGACTATGACCGCGCTACTAAACAGATTATTGAAAGTTTTGGCAAGCAAATGCCATTGGAAAAAAATGTCGGAGAAAAGGTGCGCCGTACGCTTGATTTGGCGAAAACAGTGTCTGACATTGTCACTACAGTAAAAAATGACGATCCTAGCGACGTAATTATCAAGATTAATAAGGGTAAACTTGCTCCACAATCCACCATGAATAAGGATTTTGGTGAGAATCTGGAACTGCTACAGGGTATCAGGACAGCTCTGCATTCAGGTAGTTACCCGGAAGCTATTGCGAGTGCGAATGAACTGTTGGGCAAATCTTGGGGCGCCGAACAATGGTTGCATGAGTTGAATAACAGCATCGATGCTCTTGGCAAAGTGGAACATGCTGTTGACCGGCATGATTGGCAGCAAGCCGCGAATCTGGCCATGGAAACGCTAGCCAATTACCTAAACATTAGCGAAGATACCAGCGCAGATGTTCATCGGCTAGTCAAGTTGTTTTCCGCTTTTGAGAAACAATTATGATTGGCCCGATACCCACGACGTTTTATATATTAACAGAACCTTGATATTGGGGATTAAAAAGCCCGGAAGATGGTCACCATCCTCCGGGCAAAAACAATGCTATAGGGTGGATCTACTTAGCTGCTTTTTTAGCTGCTTTAATCCAGCCATTCCAGGTAGCCTTGTTGTTGGCAATCCATTTATCGACATGACCTTCGATATCTTTCTGGCTCTTTTCACCTGCGTTCATACGGGTGTTCTGAGCGTTGATATCATTCAATGGCAGAGTAAAGACCTCGAAGAACTTCTTGGCTGCAGGATTCGCATTGACAAACTTCTTGTTGGCGACGATACGGATATCAGAGACAACAAAACCAGCCTTGAGCGGATCAGTGACAGCTCCCTTGATTCCGGAGACAGTCATGCGGTCCACGGCTTCTTTCTGAGAGTCCTTGGGAATGATCCTAGGTACATTGATCCACATGACATCCTTACCCGGCTTCAGCTTAAAGATTGTCCAGTTCGGTGCCCAGGTATAGAAAAAGATTGGCTCACCATCTCTATAGCTGGCAAGAGCCGCGGCCATACCGGCTTCGTAGGAAGCTTTTACCGGATTAATATAATCACCAAGATTATAGACTTTCATATGATGGGCGATAACATTCTCGCAGCCCCAACCCGGAGGACAGGCGGTCAGGTCAGCTTTACCGTCCCCGTTCTTATCAAAAGCCTTCATGACTTCTTTGCGTTTGAAGTCGTCAAGGGACTTGATGTTATATTTTTCGACATCTCTTTTGGAAACGAGATAGCCCTGCAGGCCACCAGCTTTGGCTACGTAGCCGTAGAGGCCGGCTTTACCGTAGAAGTCTTTGGGCAACTGACTGTTGTGATTTGGAAACCAGCCGTTGGTCCAGTAGTCGACATCGCCGAGTGCGACGGATTTGTAGAAGATAGGGTTATTCAAATCTTTGGGTTTCTTCACGTTGTAACCAAGTTCTTCAAGACCTCTTCGTACAAGGGCCTCCTGGAAAAAACCGGTATTCCAGGTTGCCCGTGCGGGCTTGACGGTGACGCCCTTGCCGGGCAGGTGGCTATCTGCAAAACTTACAGATGCGCCAGTAAAGACCAGTGCTGATACGACAGCACCCATGAACAATTTTTTCATCATCTTAAATTCTCCTTCTTTTTTTTCCTGTTCCCATTGCCTGGGTAATTCTGTCCAGGATTATTGCCATCAAGACAATTGCCAAACCGCCAATTGTCGCACGACCTATGTCGAGAGTATTGAGACCCAGTATAACCGGGGCTCCAAGTCCGTCAGCACCAATGAGTGCGGCGATAACAACCATGGAGAGTGCCATCATGATGGTCTGGTTCAAGCCAGCCATGATAGTCTGTAGTGCCAATGGTATCTGAACTTTGCGTAGTACTTGCCAATCTGTTGCGCCAAAGGCCAGGGCCGCCTCCACCAGTTCGGGGTGAACCTGGCGGATTCCCAAGCTGGTCAACCGGATAATTGGCGGCAGGGCGAAGATAATCGTTGCCAGAACACCGGCGACGTTGCCAACGGAGAACAGCATGACGATAGGCACGAGATAGACAAATGCCGGCGTGGTCTGCATGCCATCGAGAATGGGGCGGAGAATCGACTCGAACCGGTCGCTGCGACCGGCGATGATACCGAGCGGAACACCGACGATGGTGCAGAAGAGCACCGATGCAAAGACCATGGCAAGTGTAATCATGGTCTCATCCCAGAGTCCCAAAAGACCAACGAGGACTAGGGAAACAATGCTGAAAATAGTCAATCCCTTGCCGGAGACCTTCCAGGCAATGGCGGCGATTATGACAATGACGACGATAGGATGTATCCACAGGAGTCCGCTTTCAAAACCTGTGAGGGTAAATTCTACCGGCCATTTTATAATCTGGAAAAACCAGCGGTATCCTTCCACCAGCCAGTCAATGAACTGGCTGATCCATATATCGAGAGGAATAACTTTGTCTTCGAAACTGAACATGAAAGTTGCTCCGGGAGTTGATATTTATTTACATTTCGCCCATATTTTTTCCCGTGTCCTCAGCCTTGTGCAGGGTGCGGAGAAAGCGGCTTTTCGAGACTGTGCCAAGGTATTTGCCGTTTTCGTCAAGCACAGGAACGGGCCAGCTGTGCGAGGCGACTAGCGGAAGAATATCCTGCAAACTCTCGGTTTTCTGGACTGGTTTTGCATCTTTGATGAAGGCGCCTTGTATTCCTTTTTCACCGCTCTCTACGTGCTTTTGGAGAGATTCAATGGAAACAACTCCGTAGAACTGACGCTCAGAGCCTATGATATAAGCATAATCGCGCTCAGTCTTATTGAGTTTTTCCAGAATTGTCCGCGGACTTCCTTCCTTGTCACGCCAGATGTAATTGGGCTGCGTGTCGAGAACAATATCGCCAGCCGAAATAACACCTGTAGGATCGACACCTCGGAAGAAGGCACGGACATAATTATCGGCAGGATACTGGAGGATTTCTTCGGGAGTGCCCACCTGAACAATGCGGCCGCCTTCCATGATAGCTATGCGGTCGCCGATGCGTAGTGCTTCGTCGAGGTCATGGGAGATAAATATTATGGTTCGTTCGTCACGATCCTGCAACTTGAGCAGTTCATCTTGCATCTCTGTGCGGATAAGCGGATCTAATGCCGAGAACGCTTCGTCCATGAGCATGATGTCGGGATCGACGGCAAGTCCCCTGGCGAGTCCAACACGTTGCTGCATACCGCCACTGAGTTCATTGGGATACGCTCCCCCCCAACCTTCCAAGCCGACCTGCTTGAGGGCATCCAGAGCACGTTCTTCTCGTTTTGGCTTATCCATCCCGTCAAGTTCCAGGCCCAAACAGACGTTGTCGAGCACAGTCTGGTGGGGCATCAAAGCAAAGGACTGGAAAACCATGCCGGTTTTTTTGCGACGGAATTTGACCAGCTCGTCCTTTGACATTTTAAGGACATCCTCGCCGTCCACCAGTACTTCTCCTGAGGTGGGTTCTATCAACCGGTTGAGCATTCGTACCAGCGTCGACTTGCCAGACCCTGAAAGTCCCATGACGACGAATATCTCACCACTGTTAACCGAGAAGGAGGCGTCGTTGACGCCGACGGTGAGTCCGGTCTCTTCATAGATTTGCTCCTTGGTCTTTCCATGTTTGATTAATTCAAGAGCCTTTTTGGGATCGGGCCCGAATATCTTGAAGAGGTTGTTAACTCGTATTTTTTCCATGATTTCTTCAGAATGTCCCTGGTTTACGGGCTTTTTTGAAAAGGCGTTGACTTAGCGCACTGTGCTTATTAAGGACTGTTCGTTCAGAAAGGGAGTTGGAAGCGCATCTGTTTCGCTCTTTTTCCCAATATTCTGCCTTTAGACCCAGAAGTCACCGCATTCTCCAAGATACCCTTGAGTTTTGTTGAAATTTTCCCAGAACAATTGAAAAAAGTGCTACCAAAAGAAGCTCAGCAACACCATTCTTAATGTAAGCACAAAACAGACCTATATGCAACCGAAAATTATTGCATAAAAATAATTTTTAAAAAATATGGCCAGATACTATTTTGTGTCAATATATATTCAACAGCGTGGAGCATTTAAACTTATTGTCGAGAGAAAATTCTTTTCTTGGCTGTAAAAGAGTGTGCTTCTCTTTTGTTTTGTGGCGGTTTCCAGAGAGTAAGTCACTCACACCGTAAAGCTGCAAGCGGTCGGGATAAGTGCCTTCACGAAACTCATTCTTAAAAAGCTGAAAATGAATTTCTATGGCACTAACCCAGCGAGCAGGATAAGAACCTATGGACAGATTGCTTTCGTGTCAAAAACCACGAAAACAATCTGTAAGGTGTTAAAAAGGGACTGGTGAAGAGAAGGTCGTTCGTTTTTCTGTTACAGGATGCATGATGTGCGATTCTGTAGCACATATATCAACAAACAAAACGGGTGAAGTCGTGCCTACGTTTCATTAGA
>JBNKEI010000104.1:0-53406 GCA_050288705.1 Myxococcales bacterium | reverse complement strand
GAATGCCTAGCTAATGCGCAAGATCCTCAGACCCAACGAATATTGCGTGAAAAACTGGATTTCTGACCATTTATTTTCTAATTTCTAAATCGGTAGGAAATATCTCTATTGTTGAGCGATTGGGAACAAATATGTCGGGGTTAAAGAACAATTGCTTAACGGTTCCTACGCGAATAATTTTTGGTGATTTAGGTCTTTCTCGGGATTGTTCTATAAAAGTAAGCTCAATTGTGTTTTCACCTTGTTGATGGCTGTTTATGCCATGAGAATGGTCAAGAGTCTCTACTAGAGAGATATTAGCCACCTTAATGCGATAGCATTGGACTCCGTCAACAAGTGTACCTTCGGGTTCAATTTGGTATTTATAATCATAGATAAAAGCATCATCAGGAGCGTGTTTTTGTTCGTTTTTCCAAGGAAGACGATGTTTTACTATTTCGTCAATATCGGACACTCCATCATCATCGGAATCAAAAAAGCCGCTATGGGAACGGGCAGGGTCAATGCCAAAACGTAATTCCATTCCATCCGGTAGGCCATCGCCATCGGTATCTACCGAGTTCGGGCTAGTTCCTAAATAAAATTCCTCGCAATCCAAAGCGCCATCTTGATCAGAATCGAGTTTTCGCTTGCTTTCTGGGCAAGAGCAATGTGGCTGGTCAGCCTCTTCTCCGGGATTTAGCAAATCGTAGCCCGGACGCAAATATTCGAAAGTATCGGAACATCCATCTCCATCAGTGTCGATAGAAAGGGGAGATGACCCAATTTGTTGTTCCAAATAGTCTGGTAACCCGTCTCCGTCACTATCTGGAAAGGAAAGAAAACCGCGGGTGGCTAAACCCATGCGGGCGTTTCGATTCTCAGCAATGACTTTTACCAGTTCAAAAGTGTTTTCTAGTTCTTTTTGAACTATTGGTCTAAAATCTGCTTCCTTAGCATGATCTATCATTTGCATAATGCCGTCGGTTGTAACGGCCATTTGATTTAATAATTCTACCGCGCTGTAATCGTTTCCACATTTGGAAGAGTCGTATTCCGAAAGAACGGTATGAAAAACTACTTCGCCAGCCTTGCCATTTTCTAGTTTTTTTAGTTTGTCAACTTGGGCAATAATGTTCTCTTTTGATTCTGCCGGACAAGGAGCGCCATTGGTTAGAAAAAGCACAATGTACTTCGATGATGCTGCCCGGTTAATATCGTAAGCTATGTCTTGTTCAATAATATCATGAACATAGCCAAGAGTATCTTTGTAAGGTCGAGCGCTATTTACTAATTGGCTTGCGGCAACAATGGCGGTATTTAGTAGGGTTTTGTCTTGAGTAAAAGGAGAAGCGGCAGCTACCCGGTAAGCACATCCTCCGGAGGGATAAGTGCAAGTTTGTGGCTCATTTTGGGAAAGACGAACCAGGCCAAAAGAAACCGAAGCTTGTTTATGATAATGTTCAATTAACTGTTGGGCTGCCTTAAGATCAATATTTTGAGATGCTTGAACAACAAAAAGAATTTTTAAAGAAAAATAAACGGTAGGGTCAATAGTGCAATAGTGACCTTCAATAGTTAATCGATTTTTTTCTTGAATATTTTTCAATGTTTCATTGGTGCACCCAGTGAAAGTTATGGAGTTAAAGAGCACGAAATTCAAAAATAAATTAACTAGAACAATTTTTGATTGAGGCATCATAATTCCCAATTTTATAAAGGACATGGGTATAACCGTTTACATTCCGACCAAACTCCGTCAACGCATTCTTGTTGGCCTTTAACAGAAACCCCGCCTAGACATTGTATCGGGCAGCTATTTATTAAATGCTCCCCATTTGGCCGATTATCTATAATGCCATCGCAATCATCATCAATATTGTTGCAGCTTTCGGTTTTGGGCTTAGGAGCGGAGCATTCGCCAAATTTACCGTTCTCGCACATCAAAGTTCCTGAGCCGCAAGCAGTAGAGCAAGGCAGAGTTGCTGCTGGCACCGCACACGGAGTCATTTTGCCATTGATGCACTCTGATTTTCCGGTCCCGCAAACATTAGTGCATTCAATTTCTCCCAGTCCTTCATCTATTTCTCCATCACAATTATTGTCTTTACCGTCGCAAACTTCCTCAGGCAAAGTACAGCCGTTCCATTGACCGTTAATAAACCTCTCGGTTCCATAAGTACAGCCATTGATAGTACAGGGGCGGACAAGGTCATCTATTATTCCGTTACAATCATTATCTTTGCCATCAGCAACAGTTCCTTCGGAAGAACCCTTACAGGAAGTCCAGGCTCCGTTAATACACTGCTGCGGCCCGCATTCTCCTTTACAAGGTCGGGGGGAAAGCTCTTCATCGATTTTCCCGTCACAGTCGTTGTCAATGCCATCGCAAACTTCGAGTGAGGAACCGATGGCGCCTTGGCACTCAGTTAATAGACCATCAAAACAATGCTGAATTCCTTGCTTGCATTGCCCTGTGTTAGACCCGCAAGGTTGGCTAGCGAAACAGTTGCATCCTTCGTCTACCGAACCATCGCAATCGTTATCAATTTCGTCTTCGCAAATTTCCAGCGGGTTTGGGGAGCTGCAAGACCATTGACTGTTTATGCAGGTTTCTGTCCCTTGTTCTCCACAGGAATTACTGCAAGGACGAGAATCGATATCGTCGGAAACCCCGTTACAGTCATTGTCGAGCCCGTCGCAAATTTCTGTGGTTGGTTCCACGGAGCCTAGGCACTCGCTCCAAAAACCGGAATCGTTACAAAGTTGCCAGCCTGCACGGCAAGTTCCTATTTCTAAACCGCAGCGTCGTTCTTCTTTGGGCTTGCATTTCTCGGTGCAAGCAGATGCGCTCAAACAGAAAATTGCTAGAAACAGCTCGACTAGCGATCGCTTCGAAATTCTCAGTGCCAAAAAATTGCTCATGTGGTGACCTGTAAAACGAACATTGGAAGGCAGTCAATTGGAAAACAGCCTGCTTAGCGATTATTTAAGCGTGCCTTTCCAATATTGTAGGAAATAGTAGCATCTAAGAGAAGTCCGGGGAAGTCAGGCTAATGGCGATGGTCACAAAACTGACAGCCTACAATTTAGCTTCCCTGTTGCTAAGCAGTTGGCACAAAAACTGAATACCAAATATGACCGTAAGGGAAACTTTTCGATGAGGTATCAAAGAAATGGGTTATCTCGATGGGAAGTCAATCCTGGTGACCGGTGGGACCGGTTCTTTTGGTAAAAAACTTATACAAACCGTATTAGACAGAAGTAGGCCACGCCGAGTAATTGTCTTTAGCCGCGATGAGATGAAGCAACTAGAAATGCAGCAAGATGAGCGGTTTAAAGGACGCGACGCTTTAAGATTCTTCATAGGCGATGTGCGCGATTCATCTCGACTGCATCGGGCCTTGGAAGACGTCAACGTGGTTGTTCATGCTGCCGCGCTAAAGCAGGTTCCGGCAGCAGAATATAATCCTTTCGAAGCCATTAAAACCAATATATTTGGGGCTCAAAATGTAATTGATGCTTGTATTGATGCCAAGGTAGAAAAGGTAATTGCGCTTTCTACCGACAAAGCAGCTTGTCCAGTAAGTCTGTATGGAGCAACCAAACTCTGTTCAGATAAATTGTTTGTTGCTGGAAATGCCTATGCAGGAGGATCAAAAACCTGTTTCTCGGTAGTACGTTATGGCAACGTATTAGGTAGCCGAGGGTCAGTAATTCCATTATTTCTCTCTAAACGCCATACAGGTATTCTCCCCATTACTGATCCGAGAATGACTAGATTTTGGATTACATTGCAACAAGGAGTAGATTTTGTGTTGCAGTGTTTAGAAGACATGGTGGGAGGAGAAATATTTGTTCCTAAAATTCCCAGTATGCGCATGGTCGATATGGCAAAAATAATTGCTCCTAAAGCTCGCTTAGAATGTGTAGGAATTAGAGCAGGAGAAAAACTACACGAAGTAATGGTGCCGGAAGACGATGCGCGAAGCACGATAGAAACTAGCGACCGATTTATTATTCTACCTGCTAGTCAATGGTCTCGACATAATATTTGGCGTAGTCGGGGAAAACACTGTCCAGAGGGGTTTCGTTATGGATCGGATAACAATGATCGCTGGATTTCTCCGGCTGAGCTTCTTTCGATGATTGCATGTCTTGACCTTCCTGAAGCTATAAAGTTTAGCGGGGAACCGAGAAGCGCAGCCTAGTTTATCCCTCACCCCAACCCTCTCCCAGGGGGAGAGGGATTCTAATTCCCTTCCAGGGGAGAGAACTTTCAGAAAAGTTCGCTTCTCGAGAGGAGAGGACTCTCTAGTTCCCCTCTCTCTAAGGGAGAGGGTTGGGGTGAGGGTAAGGGATGGTAACGCACCATGTCTCCTTGTTTATTACCATATGGGCATCAATTAATTGACTCAAATGACATCCAAGCAGTGATTGATACCTTGGAATCTGACTATCTAACTACCGGGCCAGCGGTGGAGCAGTTCGAAAAGGCTTTGGCGGAAAGATGCAACGCTCGTTATGCAGTAGTCGTCTCCTCGGGAACCGCAGCTTTACATGCCGCTTATTTCGCTGCTGGTCTTGGTCCGGGAATGGAATTAATTACCTCGCCATTAACCTTTGCGGCTACTGCCAGCGTAGCAATTCATTTAGGAGCTAAACCAGTATTTGCTGACATTGACTGGCGCACTTTGCATCTTGATTTTAAAGAGGTAAGAAAAAGAATCACTTCGCGAACTAAAGTAATTGTTCCTGTCGATTATGCCGGGGAGCCAGTAGACCTTGATCCAATACGCAACGAAATTGGCCAGAAAGATATTGTAGTTATTTCAGATTCTTGCCATTCCTTGGGAGCTTCATTAAATGGTCGTCCAGTGGGGTCTCTAGCCGATATTACTGTGCTCAGCTTTCACCCAGTTAAAAACATTACTACTGGCGAAGGGGGAGCAGTATTAACTGATTCTTTCGAATATGCTCAAAGAGCCCGTGACTTTCGTAATCATGGCCTAATTCGTGATTCCCAAAGGCTTCCTCCCAACCAAGGCGGTTGGGTTTACGATATTATGTCATTTGGTTTTAATTATCGCTTAACCGATTTTCAGTGCGCCTTAGGCAGGTCGCAATTACAAAAGCTAGACCAGTTTCTGGGAAGACGTCGCTTAATTGCCCAGCGTTACCGGGATAAATTACAATCGGAAAAGCGAATTCAATTACCCTTTTCTCGCGCCGATGAAGAGCATGCATGGCATTTATTTCCTATACGGTTGGAAGCAAATGCTCCTTGTCGCCGAGTGGTATTCGACCGATTACGTGCTCGGGGTATCGGCGTGCAAGTTCAT
This sequence comes from Myxococcales bacterium, assembly GCA_050288705.1. Lineage (GTDB taxonomy): Bacteria > Myxococcota > Myxococcia > Myxococcales > UBA5297 > JBNKEI01. The sequence continues at coordinate 48,085 of JBNKEI010000104.1, read as the reverse complement.
TATATTCCGGTGAATTCATTTCAGGCATTTCGCGCATTGGGCTACTCGCCGGAAGATACTCCTCTGGCTTGGAAGGCATATCAGCAACTAATCAGTCTTCCGCTTTTTGCTGCTATGAGTAATGACGACGCAGATCGTGTGATAAAGGAGCTGCAACTAGCTCTGGATGCATAATAAGGCTGTGTTTTTAATGGAAAGAATGTAATCGAGGAGTGATTGCATGAACGTGCGTTTTGTAGCCGAGGTTTCCAGCAATCATAATTGCGATTTGAAGAGATGCTTGGAGTTTATCGATTGCTCGGCACAAATCGGTTGTTCGGCGGTAAAATTTCAGCTTTTCAAAATCAATAAGCTATTTGCGCCAGAAATATTAGTAAAAAGTGAATTGCATCGAAAAAGAGAACAATGGGAGCTTCCATTGGAGTTTATTCCTCATTTGGCGCAACATTGTCACCAAAAGAACATGCAATTCGCTTGTACCCCTTTTTATCTAGAAGCGGTTGAAGAACTGAAACCATACGTTGATTTTTACAAAATAGCCTCTTATGAATTGATGCGGCACGACCTTTTGGTGGCTTGCGCAGAAACGCAAAAACCAGTGGTAGTTTCTACTGGAATGGCTACGCTTCCAGAAATATCTGCCGCGGTTAAAGCCTTGGGCAATGCTGGCTGCCAAAATCCTATTCTTTTGCATTGTATTTCTGGATACCCAACACCCGCCAAAGAATGCAATTTGGCGGCAATGCAAACCATGCGAAATTTGTATAATCTTTCGGTGGGTTGGTCTGATCACAGCGTGAAGCCAGGAGTCATTTTGCGGGCAGTGCACCATTATGGCGCCTCCCTGGTAGAATTTCATTTGGATTTAGATGGAAATGGTAAGGAATACCGTTCTGGTCATTGTTGGTTACCCGAGCAAATTGGCCCAGTGATTTCCGCTATTCGCCAGGGGCTAGAAGCTGATGGAAGTGGAGAAAAAGAACCAGCTTCCAGTGAGATTGCTGACCGCATGTGGCGCGCCGATCCTGCCGACGGTTTTCGTCCACTGCGTTCTATTCGCGAGAAATGGAATTTGTGATGCGTGTGGTAGCCCTTGTTCAAGCCCGTATGGGGTCGGCTCGGTTTCCTGGCAAAGTCTTGCGACCGTTGGCTGGTGAGCCAATTCTTTGGCATATAGTGCACCGTTTAAAAAAATGTCATACTTTAGACGCTATTGTAATTATAACCACTACTAATTCTCTCGATGACGCTATTGCGCATTTTGCCATCCAGCACAAAATCGCGCTTTTTCGTGGACCGGAAAATAATGTTTTGGGCAGGTATTTACAAGCGGCTCAAGAATATAATGCCGATGTGATTGTGCGAGTTACTGGTGACGCTCCCTTAATTGATGCAGAGACGCTAGATCGGTTAGTAGAGCTACTCATTGCTAGTAAAGCAGACTATGCAGTGGGTAGCCCTAGCGAACCAAATATTCACCAGGGTTTCGAGCCGGTAACCAAAGCTATACTTCAGCGACTAATGCAAGAAGCAGGCAGCGATCCTGTAGCACGTGAGCATGTAACCGCCTATTTCAAGCACCACCCCAATTTTGCAAAGCAGGTCTATTTGCCCATTCCTAAAAAACACCAGTTTTCTGGAGCAAGAATTTCGGTAGACACTCCTGCTGATTTGCAATTTCTAGAAGCACTATATTCTCGTTTAGGAGCTCCCGTTGGAGAATTAGGTATAGCCGAGGTTGTTGGTCTACTTCAAAAAGAACCCCAATGGTTAAATATAAATAATCACGTCTGTCAAAAATCAATTTGCCAACGAAATTTTCAAGCGCTCATCCGTTGCGACGGAGACGAAAGTATTGGATTGGGGCATATTGTTCGCTGCCAAGCTTTGGCAGATGAAATGCGTGACCGTCAGGGAATAGGTATTGTTTTTGCAATCAAACAGGGTAAAGCCGGGGCAGACTGGATACGTCAGCATGGTTTTCGAGTAGAAATGCCTAATAATACATCATTAAATGCACAAGAAGAAGCCGAATGGATACAAGCCCTAATAAATCACTATTCTCCAGACGTTTTGGTTTTAGACATTAGAAATGGACTGTCGACAGAGGCGATTCACCAGTGGAAAAAAAAGGGAATATGGATAGTATCCTTAGATGATTCCAGCGAAAGGGCGCAACATTGTAACCGAGTTTTTTGCCCTCCAGTTCCTCAAATGACCGAAAAGCTGACCGATAGGATTGCATCGCAACCAGGAAATACCTATTGCGGATGGGAATGGGTGGTATTGCGTCGTCAATTTGCTGACTTTAAGTCTCAAAAAAGGCAGTTGTATAGAACCGATAAACCAAAATTATTAGTCTCTATGGGGGGAAGCGACCCTGCTGGGCTTACTCTTCGAGCAATAAAAATATTGAACCAAATAAAAAATAGTAGTTTCCATGTCTCAGTTTTGTTGGGTCCAGCATTTGCTTTTCGTACTCAATTAAATGAATTGCTTAGTCAGGTTTCTAAACAATTTGAAATACTTACACCCACCGAGCAAATGGCCGAATTGCTGGCGGAATACGACTGTGCTTTTATCTCCTTTGGAATAACTGCCTATGAATTGGCGGCGGTAGGAGTTCCTTCCCTAATTCTGAGCTTAACTGAGGATCATGCGCAGTCGGCAGGACTTTTGGTTAGTAGCGGGGCAGCAATAAGTTTGGGCGTACATACTGAAATTGAAGACCATCAAATCCAAGCCGCTCTAGAAAGCTGGATGTTTAACTCTCCAAACCTGCAAATAATGTCCGAAAAAGCCCAAATGCTGCTGGATGGTAAAGGAGCAGAGAGAATTGCCGCGCATATAGCTGCCCTGACTCTCGCGATGCGGGAAGAAATCTAGCCCAGTTATTTCATATAAGTGTCCACTAAAAAATCATGAATATCGGCACCGTGCTCTATCTGAGAAAGATCGCCAGCCCAGTGTGAGGGGTGAATTACAAAAGTCTCCACCTCTTGCTTTGCTACCCCCGCGTGCGAACCAAATTCCCAGGCGAAAGCGACGTTTCGGTCAGGAAGCCCATTCCCATACACAATTAGATCGCCGGAGGAAGGCATTTGCAAAAGATGAGAAAGGTATGAGCCGGTTCGTTGCCCTCCATATCCCACATCGAGAACTTGAAGATCGGATGGCAGAGTTAGGTCCAGCTTCATTCCATTAAAAAAAGCTATTCCCGTGGTCGCACCGCGAGCAGCCACAATTCCTATCACTGGATTATTCACTAGTGCTGTAAGAATATCGGGAAAATACCGTTCAATTTCTTCAATAGTCCAGGTTGATTTTGACCCTCCTAAGTAGATATGCGCCATGTCACCAGCTTCAATAATAACAGTGTCTTCTATTTGTCGCAGACATTGCCCCTTGTCCTTGGCTCTCTGAAGTGACGATTTCAAGTAATCAGCTAGTCGCAAACCGGCAATTTTCTCGAAGGGCAGGGTTTCTACTTGCCCATGGTCGGAGACAATGAAAAAGTCATAGGCTAACTGAGGAACGGCAGCGGCTGCCCCCATAATTCGCGCTAGCGCCCGATCAATCCCCCACAAAGCCAACAACGCAAACGCGCTGTCGGGTCCCCGGCGATGGGCAATTTCGTCATAATCACCAAAACAAGTATACAACGCCGGAACCCCCCTTGCGATATCCAGCACCGTACCCCAAGTGGCGGCCTCACGTGCTCCAATAGCTAGCCCTACGCGGTGGAGCAAAAACGTAGGTTCGTGCTGCAGGCGACCGACTGCGAAAATCTGCCGGAACAAATCGAGGAGCGCAGCGCCTCCCTCGCGAAAAAGTCGGCCGATCACTCTGCTAGCAGTCAGCGAATGGGCAACCACTGCCGCCGCGGTATTCCACAATCCCTCTCCACCCAGAAAACGCAGTCGTTCCGCTGCCCAACCTGCTCGACAGTAGCCATTTACCGGAGCCTCACCAGTAAAAACGCTAAAACTAGCACTGCCCTGGCGCAATAGTCCGCAGGCACGATTTTGCAACAAAGATTCTACTGCCAATGCGTCTCGAGAACGGTCCATGCGAATTTCCCGGCGCAATCTTCGATCTAACCAATTAAACCCTGGGATATCGGCATCCCTGGCTCCATACAGTAATCCAGCTTGAAAAGCGGGCGTGGAAGCCGGAGCTCCTGAGTATGCAGGAGTAAGCTGATAGCTGGAGGAACGAATTAACCTTTCTAAGAACGGTGCGTACCCGCGATGAATCGCGTAGAGAAGAGTAGAAAGAGAAACGCCATCCAGATGTAGAATAACGAATCTGCGGCCATTTCGCTGAGAAGAAAGGGGGGCGGAAGAAGCACGCCCAATAAGAGGACGTATGGCTCTGCGCACAAGAGTATCCATTGAACGCGAGAGCCTAGCCCCCACAATAGCTTTAAGTCCGCTCTCCCATGCTATTCCCCTGGACAAACCTTTTTCTCCGTTTTAACCCTAATTCCCGGCGATTTTAGTTTTCCAAACTTTCTGCTTCTGGCTAGTTCTAACAGTGACCTCTTTTCAACTTAGCGACGCGAGTGCTATGCGACAAATCAATCTTTTTGGTGATTTGTCCATCGGCGGGCATTTCGATTGAGCTTTTCGGGCTTAGTTTCTTGCAGGCAGGGCAAAGAACTTGGTAGGACCAAGAAATGAACCGGATCTTTTTGCATAGGCAAACTAAACTTATAGCCGCCGGATTCTTCGGATTTGCCCTATTACTAACCTCTTGCGCTTCCGTTCCCCAGTTGCCCGATTTGAACACCACCAAGCTTGCCAGCGATTTTCGCGGAAAAATCGTATACCTAAGGTCAAGTCTTCACGTTATGCCGTTTTTTTCCGATTCTTCAAAAAAGCTAGCAAGCATATTTCCGCCTGATTGTGTTGAGCTATTGAACGACACTCAGGGAAAAGTAATTTTGCCAGGGCCTTCCGAAGGATTACTTCCCTTAGGAACCATGGTGCGCTTGGAAAAAATCGAGTTCCCTTCAGCGTGGACTATGGCTCGTCGCCCTTTGTATTCCCCTCGTGCCAACCCCTGGGTTTATTTTTCGGTAGTAAGAACAGACTCTCCGGCCTATGTGGCGGTGCTACGGCTAGGAATTAAGAACCGAGAAGAATTCTATGCAGACATGAACGAGATTTTTTCCGACGACGAGCCCACGCCAATGTTGAATCACTATCCGCTAGATGTTCGTAAAGCAATTGAAGAAAAGCGATTAGTTCCCGACATGGAACCACAGGCGGTGGCTTGGGCTTGGGGTCGTCCAGAAAGAATTCGCAAAGAATATCTCGGCCATACGCGAGAAAAAATCGAAGTATGGACTTGGCCGCTGCACAAGCGCACGGCAACATTTAGAAACGATAAGTTATTACGTAGTAATCCTCCCTGGGAAAAAACTGCGCCTTGACTCCTCTACCACCGGTCTACAAAATTTCTTGTTATGTAGGACGCAGGTAGGAGGGGAAAACAATGCAAACAATGCCAGACAGTCCGTTATCAGCAGCGGAATGGAGTCAGATGCACAACTTGGTAGTAGAAAGTGCGCGGTGTTCACTTGTCGGTAGATATTTTCTGGAAATTTATGGACCATTGGGAGCAGGGGTGCAGTCAATTTCCCGCGGCCTTGCGCAAAACCCATCTTCCCAGGAGTTCGAACAATCAACCGAGGCAAGCATTTTGCCTCCTGCGCAATTTCAATCGGTCCCGTTAATCTACCGGGATTTCTATTTGGATTGGCGCGATGTGCAAGCTGCTCGAGAGCAAAACGTACCTCTCGATTTTTCGGTGGCCATAGCCGCAGCCAAAGACTGCGCTCGAAAAGAGGATGAGCTTATTCTTTTAGGTGATCCTCATTTGGGAATTGAAGGACTTCTCCGAGCAAAAGGCCAGCAGGTAGTTTCTTTGGGCAGGGAAGACCGTCCTGGAATTGGATTGGCAGGAGTAGTGAATGCTATTGAAAAGCTCAACGAGGTGGGGCAAATAGGGCCATTTGCTTTGGTCATTGGTTCTCGCTGGTATGCCAAGCTACACCAAATTTTGGAAGGAACTTGTACCTTGGAAATTGATGCCATTCGCCAGCTAGTATTAGGGGGAGTTTTCCAATCTTCGTTTGTTCCTCACCGAGGGGGCGTGCTAGTTTCCATGGGGGCGGAAAACCTTGACCTTGCGGTAGCCGTTGATTTACAGGTTACTTACGTGGGGCCGGAAAGAATGAGCCATCCTTTTCGTATTTTTGAAGCAGTTTTGCCACGCATAAAAAAACCAAACACCATTTGCTCTCTAGTAAGCGAATTCTGAATTTACTGGTTGGCGAAAGGACAACGGTTTGCATAATTGGCGCGCGTAAAAAAGCTTTGCCAGTAAATACAGTAAGGCTACTACTGACTTGCGTTATAAGGGAGCGCTCGCTAGGCTTATCTTTTATATGTCACGACTTCGATTATGCTTACTTTGGCATATGCACCAGCCACTATACCGCGACCCTGAGGAGGGAGAATATATTCTTCCTTGGGTACGTCTTTATGCTACTCGGTCTTACTATGATATGGCGCGTGTGCTTACTGAATTCGAAAACATTCAGGTAGTATTAAACCTGGTGCCATCATTATTGATACAACTAGAAGACTATGTACAAGGCCGAGCCAAGGATCGTTTTTTGGATCTAACACGCAAACCGGCTGCTGATCTCACTGCGTTTGAGCGCGAATTCATCCTGCGAAATTTTTTCATGGTGAATTGGGAAACCAATGTGCGCCCCCTTCCGCGCTATTGGGACCTGCTTCATAAAAGAGGGCGCGATATTCGAGAAACAGACCTATCTAAAGCTGGTTTTTCTGTAAACGACATGCGTGATTTGCAGGTCCTCTTCAATTTGGCGTGGATGGGGTTTCGGGCGCAAGAAGAGGAAGAAACTATTCGAGCGCTGCGAACCAAAGGTAGGGAATTCACTGAAAATGATAAAGCTGCGCTTCTGGACACCCAGCAGCGAATTGTCTCGCGAGTTATTCCTTCGTTTATGGAAGCGGTACAGTCTGGCCAAGCCGAAATCGCTGTTTCTCCATTTTATCACTGTATCTTGCCTCTGGTTATTGACACCGAAAGTGCGCGCAGATCTATTCCGTGTGCCAACCTTCCTCCACGCTTTTGTTGGCCCGAAGATGCTCGGCAACATATTCGGAATGCTTTGAACTATGCTGAAGAGCGTTTTGGTATTCGTCCACAAGGTATGTGGCCGTCAGAAGGCAGTGTCTCACCAGAGGCATTGGCGCTAATGGCTGAAGAGGGTGTAAAGTGGTGCGCTAGTGACGAGTGGGTACTGCTACGTTCCCGACCATTACCTTTGCGCAGCGGACAACATTATCGGCCATATCGGGTGGTTGCTGGTAATGGCGAAATACCTATGGTGTTTCGAGATCGCAACTTGTCGGATTTAATTGGTTTCAGTTATAGCCAAAGCACCGCCCAGGATGCGGTAAACGATTTATTTCGTCATTTGAATACAATTGCCTACGCGGCGCCTAAAGGAGAAATTCCGGTAGTAACTATTGCTCTTGATGGAGGGAAAGCTTGGGAGCATTATCCATATTCAGGACGCGATTTTTTACGCATGCTATATCGTCGGCTATCAGAACACGAAGCAGATATTGAAGCCATCACTCCCAGTGTTTTTTTATCTGAAAGGGTAAGTGATTGTATTGAACATATTCATACTGGTTCTTGGATTGATTCAGATTTTCATATTTGGATTGGGCATCCGGAAGATAATTGTGCCTGGAGCTGCTTGCAAGACCTGCGTAAGGCAATAGCCGAAAAAGAAGCCCTTATACCTTTTCGGCCTGAATTTGCGCACCAGGTTCATGCTGCTAAAGAAGCAATGTATATAGCTGAAGGTAGTGATTGGTTTTGGTGGTTTGGAGAAGATTTTGCAACTGAATGCGTTGTAGAATTCGATGCTCTTTTCCGAGCGTATGTGAGAACAGCATGGCAAGCACTGGGTGAACCCGTTCCTTTTCGGCTGGACGAACCCATTAAACGAAGTGGGGTGGCAGTGACTACGCCTTTGCATGAGCCACAAGGTTTCATTACCCCGCGGTTAGACGGAAAAGTGAGGAGCTACTTCGACTGGTTAGGAGCAGGACTTTACTGCCCGCAGCGCGCACAAGGAGCCATGCTCCGAGGAGAAGGACTATTCAGGTATTTACATTATGGTTTTGACTTGCAGAATTTGTATTTACGCCTCGATCCCACCACCGTATGGAATTCTAGCGATCGCCTAAGCTGTGAACTGCGACTGTTGCTAGTTGCCCCCGAAGGCCGAGTCGAAATCACTATACCTGGAGCAGACGGAACCCAGTGCCCGGTACTGACCACTGACAATGTCTCCCAGTTGCTAATTGGCGAAGCATGTTTTGACGAAATTCTAGAAATTGCCTTGCCTTTTGATAAGTTGAAACTGGCAAGCGGAACTCGTATAGCTATTTGCGTCCAATTGTTTCAACAGGGTATAGAAACCGACCGCATGCCTCGTCATGGCTTTCTTACGTTGACTGTTCCGGATGAAGACTTCGAGCGCAAAAACTGGAAAGTGTAGTGAGACTCCGACACACTATGAGCCAGAAGACTCGTATTACTAAACTGAGTGCGATTAACAGAATAGTCGCCTGCAACGATGCCTGTCTAGTACAGATCTACGGCCCCAATCTTGGTCGACGATTTCATATCCGAGGTCCTCAGTTAACAGTGGGGCGTGATCGTGCCAACGATATTGTCGTCGATCTGGACAATGTTTCCCGTAAACACTGCAAGTTTTCCAACTATTCGGGAAAGGTCTTTGTTAGCGATCTTGGCTCTACCAATGGAACTTATTTAAACGATAAAGAGGTGCTTCAAGAAGCAGCCTTGCGATCTGGCGATTTGGTAAAGGTGGGCGGCTCGATTTTTAAATTTCTATATGGTGGAGATATTGAAGCGCTGTATTATGAAGAAATATATAGAATGGCCATAATTGACGGACTTACTGAAATATACAATAAACGCTACTTTTTTGAGTTTTTGGAAAGAGAGATGGCTAGATGTCACCGTTACGGTAGATCTCTTTCTTTAGTCATGTTTGATATTGATCATTTTAAGAAAATTAATGACCAAAATGGCCACTTGGCGGGAGATCATGTACTGCGAGAGCTAGCCAATACTATACGCAGCCATGTACGCAAGGAAGAATGCTTGGCGCGATACGGAGGTGAAGAATTTGCTCTAGTGCTTCCAGAAAGTGGACGGGAAAAAGTACGCATATTTTGTAAAAAACTTCTTAGAATTGTTTCCGATCATGATTTTATTTTTGAAAAATGTCGTATACCGGTAACAATTTCCATCGGTGTTTCTGACATGACCGCCGAAATGTCTGAACCTGAACAGTTTATTAAATTAACTGATGCACAGCTTTATAGAGCCAAAAACGAAGGGCGCAATCGGATGTGTGGGTAAGATCGCGCTTTTCTTTAGGTGGTCCCCTGGCTATGATGATTCGATAGCCAGATACTTATTAAGAAGCCTTACCAGGGCATGAATAATTTCGTGGTTGCACTGCTTAGCAGAGGGTGTTTGCGAGCATTCCATCAAAGCTTTTACCGCGGGGTGAATACACGGCAATGCTATGAGATGACGGTTTTGTATTTCTTTTTTTAAAGCCTTATTTTTATTAGGCGATTTTTCGGTGGCGTTTTTTTCGTTGGGGGATGTCTGGCAAATTGCTGAGGAGAGAGCAAGTTGATTAACTGTGCGGTTGCTAAGGAGTTTTTCGTCAAGCTGAGAAGTTTTTTTGCTACGAATAGCCTGTTCGATGGTTTCAATTGCTTTGGTCAAAACTTGAGTACGAAATACCTCATCAATAGAAGAAACCTTAGAAGAAACTGTCCTGCGAGCAGAAGTAGATAGGTTTTGGACAGTAGCTACCTTTTTTTCTTTCATAGTAGGGGTTGCCTCGGTAGCATTCCCCAACAACAGAAGCAGAAGCGCAGCAATCATATTCACCTCGAAGACCTTAAAGTAAATAGCTGACTAAATTGGTAATGCAGAATCTGGGCCGAGCATCGGCCGGTCGGTTGGTGGCGATTTTTTGAAAAACTGTTTTCTAAACCGCTATAGAGAATGATAAATGTCTTTACCTTGATGGGTGCAAACAGCCTCAGGAAGCTGCTAATGACCCAGGTGGTCAGTAAGATGGTTTGGAGGAATAGGTTATTACTGTGCTTTCTTAATTAGGAGCCAAAATGTTTGAAGTTTATCAACTACTTGCTGGACGGGATTTCGGTCTTGATAATTCGTTTGCTCGACAAATGGCTAATTGTATCTACTTGCTAGTAGAGACGTCTTCTAACCATGCTGTGCTTATAGACCCGGCATGGGATATTGAGAGCTTGCTTAAAGTCGTCGATACTTCTGGGTATCAATTAGTTGGTGCAATTGCTACTCACGGTCACTGGGACCATATTGGTGGATGTTTTCAAGGGCATATTGTGGAAGGGGTGGCTCAGTTGGTTCAGGAGAGGCCAGTTCCGGTATACGTGCAAGAAAACGAAATTACTCGAATGATGGCCAGTGTCGTTATTGAGAACAATTTCTTGCGCCCGGTGCGTGACGGCGAATTGGTGAAAATTGGGGCCGAAGAATTGCAGTTTATCCACACTCCTGGTCATACTCCTGGTTGTCAATGTGTTAGGGTTGGAAAAGCTCTTTTTACCGGAGATACTCTGTTTGTAGGTGAGTGTGGACGAGTAGATTTGCCTGGCTCCGATCCTAATCAAATGATGGCCAGTCTCAAAAAACTGGCTTCTTTAGAAAGTGATGTGATGGTGTATCCCGGTCATAATTACGGTACGACTCTTACTTCCACCATCGAACGAGAGCGTCGGGAAAATCCTTGTTTGGCCTCTTGGCGATAAAGCTATTGTAACTATTCAGTGACAGCTGACCTTACAACAACCTAGTCGCGCCAATTCTGCCAGTCCTCTCTCCCAAAGGCCCCTTTGGGAGAGAGTTAGAGTGAGGGCAAAATGAATCACAAATGCCAGTCTAGCAAACCCTCACCTTAACCCTCTCCCAGGGGGAGAGGGAATGTTTGCAAGCCCCCATCTTCCTCGGGGGAGAATGGTCGCTGAACAGTACTTTGGTCAAATGGTCAGTGTTGAGTAGTTACAAAAGGTTTTTCTAGATCGGCAATCAACTCTTGGCTAAGTACTCCGCTGGCTATTTCCCGTACTTCTCCGGTCATGCGAATATTCCATTTTTCATCAATAGCGATTTTCAGTTTTCCACCCTGCATATTCATATTCAAATCACCTTTAACTAACCCTCGCTTAACCAATACGCTTGATGCCGCACAAGATGAACTGCCCGAAGCCAGGGTGTAGCCGGCGCCTCGTTCCCAGATTAGTATTTGTGCTTCTTGCTCATTAATAACTTTTGCAAACTGTACATTTGTTCGATTAGGAAAAAGAGGGTGATTTTCTAACAAAGGTCCATACTTTCGAATTTCTGCCTGATCGAGATCTTTTTTAATTACCACGCAGTGAGGATTGCCAACTGACACGCAGTTGACTTCATATTCTCGATCTCCAACCCAAATTTTTTGGGCAATGAATTCGGGTTCGGTGCTGTTTACTGGTATTTTCTGGCTGTTGAAAATAGCTTTTCCCATATTAATAGTAATTAGATTTGCCTTACCATTTTTCACTTCCTCAATGCGGGCATAAACCACGTCGGTAAGAGTCTCTATGGAAAATTCACGGTTTTTTGTGTAGCCATAATCGTAAATAAATTTGCAAAATATTCGCAATCCGTTACCGCTCTTTTCTGCTTCCGAACCATCGGGGTTATAAACTCTAAAACCAAAATCCGCCTTTTTGGTAGGAACCTTTAGCACTACGCCGTCGGAACCAATTCCAAAATGAAGATTGCAAAGTCGAATAATGGATGATCGACTCATGGTAAAATCGATATTATCAGCGTCGAAAACAATGTATTCGTTGCCTAGGCCATGAGATTTTACAAAACGGTTGGTGGTCATAGTATTTCCCGAATAATCATCGCCAATCTGTTAGTGATAGTAACTTACTATTTTTATGGTTAGGAGACCAGAAAAACACTGTAAAGTTGTTTTTGACCCCGCGAACGAACCCGGAGGGCAAGCTTTATGGAAGTTTCCTAAGTAGCCAATTGCGAAACTCTTGCTGAGCTTCCCTTCTGGCATTTTCTCTGTCCTGCTTTACTAATGCTTGATAGTTTTCTCAATATAGCGTTTATTAACCCCGGCATCGGCTATGCCCGAATGTCCCAAAACTTAGATGACGTTTTGATGATGATCGATTGCCGAGGCACAAGCATTTGGAAGCAGATCTTGAGAGTTCCAAAGAAGTTCCAATAGGAGTCGATACAAGGAGTTTGAAATGAGCGAGAAAATAACCAATAGAAACGGTAAGATATCTATTCCTCCAAAGTGGAAGGCGCCCGAGATAGGCGATCCCGATGCCATTCCCAAAGGTGACATGCCTGGCGACAAAGTTAAAATTGGCGCCCAGCACATTGCAAAGGCACAGACAGTTTTTCCTAAGTTATTGGAAATTCTAGTTCCCTTGTTAAACGCGCATTCCGAACAGCGAGCGGTTGTTTCTGTGCATGGCGGCTCGGGAGTTGGCAAGTCTGAGATCGGCTCCTTGTTGGCTTACTATCTGAACAATCTCGGTATAGGCGCTTACGTGATGTCTGGCGACAATTATCCTCGACGCATTCCCAAGCACAACGATGCGGAACGAATGCGCGTTTTCCGAGAAACCGGATTAAAAGGTCTCGTGGCGAGCGGCGACTACAGTAAAGATAAAATTTCTATTCTTAGGAACCTCCATGAGAAAAATCAAGACTTTTATCCGGCATGCGTAGGAGAATACCCCTGGCTAGCAGTCTATCAATCAAGTGGACGCAATGGCCTAAAGAGCTATCTGGGAACGAAAAACGAGATTGATTTTTCTGAGCTAAACGACATCATTGCGCGATTTAAAGCAGGAGCAAAAAGTATTCCTCTGAAGAGAATGGGTCGTGAAGAAAATGATGTTTGGTATGATTCGGTTGATTTTGGCGAGAAAAATGTCCTGTTGATCGAATGGACTCATGGCAACAACGATAATCTAGTGGGGGTTGATATTCCCGTACTCTTGAACAGCACCCCCCAAGAGACCCTGGAACATCGTAGATCTCGCAACCGAGACGGGGGAACCGATAGTCCATTCACTACCATGGTTTTAGAAATAGAACAAAAGCTGCTGCTTTCTCAGGCTTCAAAAGCCAAGCTTATCGTAACCAAAAGTGGCGAACTGATTTCGCATGAACAGTTACTTAGAATTATGGAATAGTTATAGACTGCAAAATTCGGGAGATAGAAAGTAAATGGAAAAACCGACTCAAAAAACTGTTAATGCAAACCCAATGTTGAATGCCTACCCAGATAGCATTGGGGGAACATTAAAAGACATCGTTACGTTTTTATCCGACTCGCGAATGAAAGATGTGTTTCAATCATTCTACATTTTACCTAGTCTATTCAACACTGACTTAGATCGCGGATTTTCGGTAATTAACTATGAGTTAAATGAATTACTAGCCACTTCTGCTGATTTACAAGCACTGAAGACACTAGGCATTTTTTTTAAATTCGACTTTATTTTGAACCATTCGTCTGTTTTGTCCGAACAATTCCAAGATATTCTAAAAAACGGGAAAAACTCTAAATACAAAGATTTCTTTATCGACTGGAATGCCTTCTGGAAAGACAAAGGTCAAATGACCGCTGATGGTTATATTCAACCGGATGCAAACTTAATTAAGGACATGTTTTTCCGGAAACCCGGACTACCTATATTGATGGTTCGGCTACCTGATGAAGTGGAAGTTCCTTACTGGAACACTTTCTATCAGGAAGTAAAATACAGCCCGCTAGATCCCCAAGATTTAATGATGGAGTTGGGGGTTCAGTACTCCACCGCCGAAGCTTTGGCTCTGTTAGTAAATGCGGACCTAAAAGCCGGGAAAAAGCCCAAGGAAATTAATTTTGGCAATTTTGAAAAATATCGGCAAATGGTTATTAACAGTCTGGAATCTGGCCGTAAATATTTGGGGCAAATGGACCTGAATATAAAGTCACCGCTAGTTTGGGAGTTTTATGAGGAAACCTTATCCAAGTTAGCTCAATATGGTGCGGACATTGTTCGGTTGGATGCTTTTGCCTATGCGCCAAAAGAGCCTGGCGCCAAGAATTTTTTTAATGAGCCGGGAACCTGGGATTTACTGGCAAAAGTGCGGAAATTGGCAGACAAATATAACGTAACATTGTTGCCTGAAATACATTCCAAATATGAAGAAAAAACTCATGAGAAAATAGCCGAACAGGGCTACATGACCTATGATTTTTTTCTGCCAGGTTTAATTATTGACGCCTTCGAACGTAAAACCAACGAAGCATTACTGCGCTGGATTGGTGATATACAGGCGAAAAATATCCGTACAGTTAACATGCTTGGCTGTCATGATGGAATTCCGCTTCTCGATCTTAAAGGATTGCTACCAGACGAACAGATTGCGAGTCTAATTAAAACGGTGGTTGATCGTGGTGGTTATGTAAAAGATCTTCATGGCAAGAAGAACATATATTATCAAGTGAACGCCACCTATTACAGCGCTCTGGGAGAAGATGATCGTAAGTTGCTATTAGCCCGGGCTGTCCAAATGTTCATGCCCGGAAAGCCGCAGGTTTGGTATTTAGACCTATTTGCGGGCAAGAATAACCATGAAGCGGTAGAAAAAGCTGGTTCTGGTGGGCACAAAGAAATCAATCGCACCAATCTAACTTTGCAGCAGGTTGATGAGGGCTTGGCGAAAAAGGTCGTTCAGGATCAAATAGAGTTAATCCGTTTCCGCAACACCTTTGGCGCATTTGGTTTTGATGCCCATTTGGAAGTAACGAAAACCGATTCTCATATTCTGGGTCTTACCTGGACTAACCAAGAATATCGAGCCACATTGACCGCTAATCTTAAGGACTACTCATTTGCAATAAAGGCATTTAGTAATAGTAAAGAAGTTTTCTCCTTAATTCGTTGATGAAAATACGCGAGCACTCGCGTTCTTCATCTGGCATCAGCGCTTTCTGAGCGATGATCTCGGAGGGCGCGCTCTATCGCCTCTATACTGGGAGGCTTGGCGAGATGAGTGTCAAACCGGAATCCTTGGCCTTGGCCACGATCCTTTGTGAATCTCGACCAGGCCCTTTACGAGGGCAAGACCAAAGCCACCTTTGGTGGTTCGAGGGTCCGGTCGGCTTAGGTAAGTGGGAAAGCGAGTTGACATCCTCATTCCGGATAGGTAACTCTCTACCAGTGCCCAAATGTGCCACCTAGAGTTGGAATGGTAGATAGAATATGAAAAGTACGCAGAATACGCGCTATTCAAGTGGGTATAGTTTCATTTTTTCAGTTATCTTAATGGTGCTGAGTTCCTGTGGAGAAACCGGTAATTCTTTTGACTGCAAAAAAGATAGCGATTGCAAGAATGGGGCCTATTGTTATAACGATCTTTGCATGGCTCTTGCTTGTCAGAACAATTCCCATTGCGTGGGTGGAAGAAAATGTTGGGAGTCAAAATGCATAGTCTCCATTTGTGAAAAAAATAATGGAGGCTGTCATGCAAATGCCACCTGCGAAGAGAATTCGGAAGAAAGAATGTGTTCTTGTAACCAGGGATTTAATGGCAATGGCATTGAATGTTTGCCAGAAAACAATTCAGAGAACATTTCTTTAATTGGACCTACCTGTCATATAAACGAGGAAGGCAAGGAATGTGATGACGGAAAAGCATGTACCAGCAATGATGTTTGTAAGGAGGGTGTTTGTGGCGGAACGGTGAATTGCATTCAGGAGCAGAATAGCTGCTTGGATTTTGAAGGTCATTGCGGAACAGATGGTGCATGCGTTTTTGATAAAAAGCCCTTGGGAACCATCTGTGAGGATGATGGTTTCACTTGCCGGAAAGACTATTGCGACGGAAATGGACAGTGCATTCATCCGGATTCGTGCGATGCTGGTTTGGTTTGTTGTTCTTGTACTGGAGGTGGGGGTACCTGCCAGGAAGGGACGTTGGAGAGATGCAGTGCGAGATGTAGGGGGCTGAGATAAACCAAGAAGCCGAGAAAGTTTTCTCGGCTTTGCTAGTTCTTTGTATTCAGTTATGTTCTTTTATTCGGCCACTTTGGTTGCTTTGAATGTAATAACTGAAGTGCATGGAAGCGAATATTCAAGCTGAGCGCATTCACTTCCACCAACATATTCGGATTTGTAAGTGTACGTGGCGGTAAATGTATTGCTGTCTTCTATTGTTCCCTCCACGGTTTTGGTAATATGTTCTTTGCAATTAAAAGTAGGAAAATCAGGATCTTCATCGTCTGAGATACTGTTATCGAATTCAAAGTCAATTAATGCTTCGAATCTGTCTTCTTCAATAGTACCGGATGGTTTGTTTGCCCATTCGGTAAAAAGAGTAATGGTGTTTCCTTCTATGCTCATGGGATTAATGTTAGTGTTATTGTTTGATTGAAAAACCCCTGCTTCTAGCAAATTGCAACTATTTTGCTGCATTTTGATATCTGAAATACTATAGTTGCCAGAGGTTAAACTCGTTTCGTCGTCGCCTCCGCATCCTGAAGCCAATATTACTATCGTAAGTCCGAAACATAAACCAAGTTTTTTCATGATCATCTCCGCTTAAAAAGAATTCTACTTTCTGTGAGACCGACGGATTGCCTTTTGAATGGCAGAAGGCTCCTTAGCCGGGGTTTCTGCCGGCGCCGCCACCGGAGCTGCAGGAGCAGGCGCTTTCTTTACGACTCTCCTTTTTCTTACGGTAGTCTTGGCAGCTTTCTTCGCACTTTCCTCCTCGGCTGCTGCTTCTGCCTTTAGTTGGGTAATTTCCTGTTCCAAGGAAGCAATTTTCTGTTCCAGTGATGCCTGGGCGTTGGTTGCGGTGGAAAGCTCGGTGCGTACTGTTGCCAAAGTAGACTCTGTGGTTGTTTTCTCCTCTTTACAGGTAGCCAAATCGTTTACCGCTTGTTGATTACAAGCTGCAAATCCTAGTGCTCCCACTACAAAAAACAACTTTTTCATTGGTATTGCCTCCGAATTTATTACCGCCTAAAAAACGATTCCAAAATTGTTACCATCCGTTATGAAAGGTGTCAAATTAGCGAAAGTAATGATCTATCGCAGTTTTTGAATCTAGAAGACTAAGCAATGTCTGTGCCAATGCCGCCTTCACTCTATGCTAGATTAAAAGCTATGCGCAAGGTGCGACATATTTGCCAGACAGACATGAACATGAGTAGCAATGCAATGTTTGGCTTTTTTTTGCGTGTTAGTTTCAAGAGGAAAAAGTAATTTATCTTAAACCAAGACCATATTTGCAATTGCAAAACCTCGCTCAAACTAAAATTGTGGTTTTGCAATTGCCTCGTATGGATTAGTTTACTGGATTAAAGTAATTAAAACTTAGAACAATCTTCCAGTTCCAATTCACCTTCGTAAGAAGTTTAATAAATCTTTAATCTTAATGCTTTAGCTCGATCTTGGATTTCGGAATCTCCGCCCAGCATTTCTAAGCTTCTCAAGCGCTGGTCTAATGATTTTGGGCGCTTAGTCCCTTCTAGTGCTCCCGACTCGACTAATATTTCCAATTTAGAAAGCACTTTGTCTACCACTCGATCTCGGGGATGATCTAGCCAGTCGGAAATAAGAAAAAGATCGTCTGGAAGCTCAAACTTTTCGGTAAAATCCAAAACTTTTTCACTCCATTGTTTACGATCATCGGTGGCTAGCTTTTTAATGGTTTTTAGAAGGTCATCGCGGGCCTGAAGTACCCCCGAAGGATCGAGCTTTTCTCGTAAGGCGTCGGGCAGCTCGCCCCCGCTAAACATCTTGGATGCTTTTGACTTGTACTGTTCGTATACTGGAGAGCGCTGCATTTTCTCTTGAGAACGAGATTCCTGTCGCCTTTGCCGACTGAATCCTTTGTCTCTCATCTTGTCGATTTCCGACCAGGACTGGCGAGGACTATCGCCTTCGTCGTTTCCCTGTTTTTTCATAACTCACCTCGAACACTGCAGAATAATCAAAATTACTTTATGTCTGACCTACAAATTTGCGCAACGCTATATTTAAATAAAATTCTTTGCTTGATGCTCCTCATCTTAGGCTGTTTTATTCTGATTCGCTGCGCCACCTAATGATAGGAACAAAGACAGGGAGAAAACTAGATGAAACGTATTGCAGTTATCGGTGCGGGAGCTTTTGGTTCGGCACTTTCTGGGTTGCTTGCTTCCAAAGGGCATCGGGTGCAGCTATGGGTTCGGGAAGCTCAATTGGTGTCTATGGTTAACGAGCGCCACGAGAATCAGCTCTATCTCCCGGGTATTTCTTTGCCTTCGCAAGTACAAGCTACCCACGATCTGGAAAAAGCTCTTTACCAGGCAGAAATGGTAGTTATGGCTGCTCCATCCCATGCTTCTCGTCCAATGGCTGAGCAAATGCGCAACTACCTGCCTTCATTAGTTCCCATTGTGACCGTGGCCAAGGGCATTGAAAACGAAACTCTTCTTACCATGACCGAGGTCTTGGAAGATGTGCTTCCGGTAGAGTGTCATCCTTATCTGGCGGTGCTTTCTGGCCCTTCCTTTGCGCAAGAAGTTGCGCAAAGACTTCCTACCGCGGTAACCGTTGCTTCTCCCTGGGATAGATTGGCTCGCGAGGTTCAACAAATTTTTTCCACTGATCGTTTTCGTTGCTACACCTCTACTGACGTAGTGGGCGTGCAATTAGGAGGCTCGCTCAAAAATGTAGTTGCCATTGCCGTTGGATGCGCCGATGGGCTCGGTTTTGGAAGCAATGCCCGGGCTGCTTTGATTACCCGCGGGTTGGCGGAAATCACTCGGGTGGCTGTGCGTCGCGGAGCTAATCCCATGACTTTGTCTGGCCTATCTGGACTTGGCGACCTAATTCTAACTTGTACAGGGGAGCTTTCGCGTAATCGGCAGCTTGGGCTCGCTTTAGGAAATGGAGAGAATTTAAGCGCTGCCTTAGAAGGGAAGCTGACTGTGACTGAAGGGGTAAACACCACCTTGAGCGCTTGCCAGCTTTCCGAGCGCTTGCATATTGAAATGCCTATTGCCAGGGAAGTGTCCAAGATTTTGTTCGAACAGAAACCAGCTCGGCAAGCGGTGCACGATCTCATGACTCGCGAGCTAAAATCAGAGATTTGAGTTTTCTTAATACAAGCTGGGGACGACAAGGGTATAGAATAATCAATGAAGCTTTCTGTAAGGAAACGCAACAAACCACTTGTTTGAACCAGCTATGAGATCTAGGCTACGCGCCCCGTTTTATGCATTTTGGCCAAACGCTAATCGTTTATCTCGGTTATTGGCGACTGACACTAGTATTGGCGTGGAAGCTGGTGTAAGAAACAGACTACCTTGGAGCTCATATGGAGCCAGCGCGTAATAACTTGGAAGACGCAATGAGTAAACTGGACGAAAGTTGTATCAATACCATACGGATGTTGTCTGCGGACGCTGTTCAGAAAGCCAATTCTGGACACCCGGGAATGCCCATGGGAGATGCTCCCATGGCGTATGTTTTGTGGACGAAGTTTTTGAAGCACAATCCCCGTAATCCCTTATGGCAAAACCGTGATCGCTTCATTCTCTCGGCAGGGCACGGCTCGTTGCTTCTTTACAGTCTGCTTCACCTGACCGGGTACGATCTTACTCTGGAAGATATTAAAGAATTTCGTCAGTGGCATAGCAAAACTCCTGGGCATCCGGAGTACTGTCCAAAGCTGGGCATTGAGATGACTACTGGTCCGCTTGGTCAGGGTGTCGCTACCGGGGTGGGAATGGCCATGGCGCAAAAGTACCTGGCCGACTACTTTAATCGTCCCGGGTTTGAAATTTTTGATTATCAAATCTACGCTATTGCTGGCGACGGCGATTTAATGGAGGGAGTCGCTTCGGAAGCCGCTTCTTTGGCTGGCCACTTACGGCTTGGCAACATCATTTACCTTTATTCCGACAATCGAATAACTATCGATGGTTCTACCGATCTCACCTTTACTGAGGATGTAGAAGCGCGTTTTCTGGCTTACGGATGGCATGTTCAAAGAATAGATGGAAATGACCTGGCCATGGTTGAGCAAGCTATTTCTCGTGCCAAAAATGAAACACAAAAACCATCGCTGATTATTGCTCGTACCCAAATTGGATTCGGCAGCCCCAACAAGAGTAATTCTTCCGATTGCCACGGCGCTCCGCTTGGCGAGCAGGAATTACAGTTAACTAGGGAAAACCTCGGATGGACTTCCGAAAAGTTTTTTGTTCCTCCCCAGGTGCAGGAGCACTTTACCCGCGTAGTGGCACGGGGAGACCAAGAAGAGGCTAATTGGAACGCACTATTTGCTTCGTACCGCGTCTCTTTCCCCGGGCTCGCCGAGCAATACGAGAGCATGCTTGGTGGTGACTTGGGAAACTTAGCGGAAAGACTTCCCCGATTTTGCTCCAGCGAAGGGAGAATAGCTACCCGAGTTGCTTCTGGCAAAGTGCTCAACGCCATTGTAAAAGAAATGCCACAATTGTTGGGTGGCTCGGCTGATCTTACCCCCTCCAACAATACTTCGCTCAAAGGCTATCCCGATTTTATGCCGGGTAAGAGTGGAAGGAATATTCATTTTGGAGTTCGCGAACATGCCATGGGGGCGGTGCTCAACGGCTTAGCTCTAAGCAACATGCTGGTTCCTTACGGAGGAACCTTTCTTATTTTTGCCGACTACATGATTCCCTCTATTCGATTGAGCGCTCTTATGGGAACGCGTGTAGTGTTTGTCTTTACTCACGACTCCATCGGATTAGGGGAAGACGGGCCCACTCACCAACCAGTAGAGCAGCTTTCTACGCTGCGTGGAATTTCTAACCTGGTAGTAATTCGTCCTAGCGATGCCAACGAGACATCGGTGGCTTGGAAAATTGCGTTGGAGCGCAAGAATGGGCCCACCGCACTTATTCTTACTCGCCAAAATGTAGGGGTGCTGGATCGTCAAAAATACGCCGCGGCGGAAGGTCTTGCCCAGGGTGGTTATGTATTAGCCGACTGTCAAGGAACTCCCGAATTGATTTTATTGGCCACCGGTTCGGAAATTGAGCTGGCGTTGGCGGCATATCACCTGCTGACCGATGAAGGAATTGGCGTGCGGGTGGTTAACATGGCCTCCTTCGAGCTTTTTGAACAGCAGCCGGTAGAATACCGTAAGTCGGTATTGCCTTTGGAATGCGAACGCCGACTGGCCATTGAAGCTGCTTCTCCCTTGAGTTGGTATAAATTTGTGGGTTTGAAAGGCGACGTAATCGGTATTAACCGTTTTGGAGAGTCAGCTCCGGCGCCAGTGTTGTTCGAAAAATTTGGATTTACGGTAGAAAACGTGGTTGCCAGGGCTAAGGCGCTTTTCTAGTTTTCAAGTGAGGTAAGTGCAAACCCCGGTTTTCAGGATTCTTCCGAAAGGAAGAACCCTGAAATGGCTAGGGTGTGTCCCTATATCCGGCACCACGCCCTCCGTCATTCCCGCGAAAGCGGAAATCCAGGGCACCACAGTCGAACGACCAGCTTGCATTCCGATCTGACCTTTGGTTTAGGTTTTGGATGGCGTTACGATTGTCGTTGGACGAGAGTAAGTGGTCTCAAAATCGTGGTTTTTTGAAATCTCGTCGTGGGCCAGGAAGGCCCTCTTTCGGAGGTCGGAATTTCATGGAATGACGGAGCGGCGATGTCGGATATAGGGACATGCCCTAGAAGGTGAAAGAGATCCCCAGGGGCGATACTTGCAAGCCGGGAAGTTTGGGCGCGCTCGGCATCTCTGGCGCGTTGGGGGTATCTGGTAGCTTAGGGCTACTGGGCGCCTGCGGAGTATCGGGAAGGGAAGGGGTGCCAGGTATATCTGCTCGGCTAGGAGATTGGGGAGTGCTAGGGCGACTAGCCATCCAATCAGCAATATGCAAAACGATAGCCGTAGCCGCACAAGCTCCTGCGCCGATTAGCAGTCCGGTATCTACTTTCGACCTATTTCCGCTCGCTTTGGTGGCTGCTACCACAATTCCTGCAGTTCCCAGAGCCAAGGCGCCACCAGTTACTGTCCAGGCAGCAGGATTTAAGATTCTCGATACGTTACCCGACGAAGGTATTTCCAACTCTTCCTTTGGCGAAAGAACTGGATTGGTTACTATCACATTGCGATTGGCTATCCCAGAAATGGCATAGCGCGCTAAGTCTTCGCAAACTAGAGAACTGTTGCTTTCTGGCTTGAGAGTAACGAAAGCCCGCCTTTCTACTTTGGCGGAAGCTCCGTCTACTACCGCCATGTGCAGTTCTTGGCGAGGATAATCTCCTTCTAGCCACAGAATAGCTAATCGACCACTTTTCAAAGTGTTGGATATTGCCTGCACTGCGCGTACTCGCGGAGTGGTTTGCCGAGCAACTAAGAAAGCTGGGCCCCCTTCGGTATCAGCCGCACCTTCTGCTTCGAGGTCTACTTCCAAACGGGTTTCCGTGCCCGGGGTAATAACTACTTTGCGGGTGAAGGATTTAAGGAACGGAGAGTTTACGCGATCGGTTACCCGAACCTGGTAGGTGCCGACTGGTAAAGAAATAGGAGACCGATCAACTCGCTCACTTGGAGCTGCATTTACCCATACAAACCCGTCGCGGCACCCAGGTTTGCAAGTTACCCGCAAAGTCCCTTTGCGCAGGTTTGCAAGCTGTTCTCGTGATTGGTGCAAAAGCTTGCGAATTCGTGGATCGTCGGGGGCATCAGAGGCGGCAAATTCTGATTCAAAACGCAGTATGGCGTCTAGTTGAGAACGAGCTTTGGCCTCTTCTTGGCCGTTTTGCTCTTCCAAATGGATCATCGCCAACAAAAGATGAGCAATCTTGGCGGCTTCCCAAACCCCAGGTTCCCCTCCTGCAAAAGGAAGCTCCTGGAGAACGGCTTCAAAATCTTTGCGGGCTACGTCTAAGGCGTATTTCTGGTAGCTCCGTTCTGCATTGCGGACACGTCCAACCAAAACAGCAGCACTTTGAGAAGACAACCCGAGAAGAGCTTTGGTTTCGCTTTCTGAGCGAACTTGAATAGATTGGCTGTAATCAATTTGCATTGCCAACGATTTACGAAATTCGGCCAGTAGCTGGGAAATTGGAGGCCCGTCGGGTTCGCGAAAGCCCAATGCTGTCCAGGAACGAGAATCTTCGGCGGCATGAGTGGCGGTATTGAAGATCAATGAATGACTAACCAAGGTTAGCGTCAAAAGGAATACGAGGTTCATTTTTTTCATAACTATCGAGCTTTAACTCTTCTTCACATGGAAGGCAATCAGCGAATTGATGATTTAACGTGATACTATATTCGCATTCGAGTACTTGAAAATTGGCAGCAATTGGATAAAGCCTTGATTCTGGAGACAGCGATAATATGACCGATACCGTAATACTAAGGCCTCAACATTGTCCGTCATGTGGTGCGAGAGTTCTCTCCAAACCAAAGCCGGGTTGGGTTTGTCCTCATTGCCAGGCGCCGTATACTCCCGAAGCGGAGGCAAAGCAGTTTTGTCCTCGTTCTGCATCGGCGGTTCCGTCATTGACGGCTCCTCCTATCACTCCAAAGAGTGGCGGTTTGGTTCCAGACAGCACCCAACTGCTAAACATGCCTCCCAGGGGCGCAGACCTTCGTGCGCCGCCTTTGGAAAGCGGGTTAGCTCCTCGCGGGTCGAAATTACTTGGTGTTCTTAATCAGCACAAGCCCCCCCCTTTTAGTAGCCAATCTCGGCCATCCTCATCCAATGATAAATGGATTGGACGAGTTTTAGGAAATCGATATCGAATTGATGAATTATTAGGCAAAGGGGCTATGGGCACGGTATACCGTGCGAGCCACGTAGTTCTTAATAAGCCAGTTGCTATTAAATTGCTTGATCCAGTAATGGCGCAAGATTCGGTCTTTTTGTCGAGATTTTTGCAAGAAGCCCAAGTGGCGGCAGCCATAAAACATCCTGGGATTGTTGATGTTTATGATTTTGGGACCGATGAAGAGGAGAAAGTTGTTTATTTTGCAATGGAATACCTAAGCGGTCAATCATTGGCCGATCGTCTCCACTCGGTTGGACGGCTGTCACCTGTTAATGCAGCATCAATTATTATTTCGGTCGCTGATGCAGTATTCGAGGCTCATTCTCAGGGGGTAATTCATCGCGATCTAAAGCCTCCAAATATTTTTCTGTCTATTGATGCCAACACTGGCAGGGAACTGGTTAAAGTTCTCGATTTTGGTCTTTCCAAAGCATTTTTTGGTACGCGTTCGCTAGAGATGACTGCTCCCGGATTCGTGTGTGGGAGTCCAGCTTATATGAGTCCGGAACAGGCTTTGGGTAATCCAGTCGATTGCCGCTCAGATGTATATTCTTTGGGCGTTATTCTTTATGAGCTTTTAAGTGGAAAGGTGCCTTTTTCTGCAAAGCAGAGCGCTGCTGTAATGAAAATGCATATCAACCAACCGGTTCCTCTTTTGGACCAAGTAGTATCACAGTCACTGCAAGCTGCTCTTTATCGCTCTTTAGAAAAACGACCAGAAGAGCGATTTTCTAGCATGAAAGAATTTGCTCAAGCGTTGCAAAGTGCATTGGATGAAATTGCTCCTATTTCCATTTCTAAATCAAGCAAACCCGCGGCTTCTTCTCCTCCAGTCTTTTTTTCGCCTCATTTACAAACTCCCATGCAGCCTGTCTCACCGGTAAGCGTAAGCGTGCCCAAAAAAGACTTTCGAACAAAAGCACCTGTTTACCAATCAAAACCTCAAGAGGATGAAGAGTGTGACGAAGACGAAAATGGTAACGCAATGGATAGTGGAGGCAGCATCGAATGCGAATCAATATCAAGTCAATCACGGTTCGACCCGGTAATCAAGTGGTATTTAATTGGGGCAGCAATAATTGTTGTTCTTGCTTCGTCGATTATGGCACTTATTTATTACAGTGGAGAACGAGAGAAAGACTATAATAGTCAGGGTGTTGCAAAAATCGATGTTGATCCTGTAGAGCCCTCGGACTACCAGCCGAAATCCGGGAATGAAAATGTAGCTAGCATAGATAGTCATCCTGCGGACGGACCGATGCTCCCGAGTCCTTATGATATGGCTGCTGCTGCACCAATTGAGCCTTCTCAAGCCAAACAAAAAAAGTCTAAAAAAACAGATAGGATTCATCAACCAATAAAACCAGTCGAACTTGTAGATGTTGTTTTATATACAAATCATTCTGGGCTAGCGGTTAATGTTAAAGCGTCTGAACCAAAAATTTGGCTAAAAAAGAACGTCCATGTTCGTTCAAAGCTTCCGCGTGGAAAAACATGGTTGAATTTTTATGATGAAGAGACTAGAGAATCTTGTAGAATTCTCGTGGAAATATCTCCAAAAAGCAAGTTTGTTTTCGAAAAAAATGGGAATGTGCAAGATCTAAGGACTGAAAAAAAATTCATTTGTCGTTAGTGTTAAAATCCCCCTGGCCCCCTTTTGCAAAGGGGGAATCTTCAATTTTCACTGCGGAAAATATACTTTCCCCCTTTTTAAGGGGGGGCCAGGGGGATTTGTTCGTTTACTACCAGCTACTCTCACCTGAGCGTTAATAGTTCTGGGCGCGTTTTTACGGCTTAGATTGGGAAGGGTAAGGAAGCTTCGCGGGTGGTGTCACTGCTTTTGTGCCAGAAACCGCTGGCGGTAAATCAAATTGTATCTGTGAAAGCTTTTTTTCATCAATTTTTACATTTGCTTTTGATTTTAACTGGTTAATGTATTCATCAAGGCTGCGCGAGCGTTTTTCAGCAGACACACGCCTACTGATTCGGCTCTTGACCGAATCGAAGGATTGTTCCATTCCTCTCTGTCTTCCGGAAAGCTTTACTAAATGAAATCCCTTATCAGTCTCCACGATATTGGATAATTCGCCAATAGTCCGGAGATTAAATGCTGCGGTAGCAAAGGTTTCTCCCCAAAGTCGAGTTAATTCTTCGCGGGTCTTAAAACCTAGATTTCCAGCCATTTGTTTGGTTGATGAATCATTAGATTGCGAAGAGGCATACTCTGCAAATGCAGTTTTTTTATTTTCTTTTTCTTTTTTCTTAATTGCCCTAAGCATTTTTAACGTGTTTGCTCGCAACTTTCTACGATTGGGATCGTTTTTAGTAGAAGCTATAAAAATGTGGCTTGCTCGTATTCTTTCTGGACGAATGAACTCATTTTGGTGTTCGTCGTAATATTTTTTAATGTCTTCGTCGGTAACTGCCACCTTGTTTTTAAATTCTTTCCGCCAGATTTTTACTAATTGTTGAACCATAATCCGGTCAAGCATTGTTTTGACTTCGGGGTCTTTTTCTAGGCCTCGCCGGCGGGCTTCTTGCAGCATTGCTTCGAAACGAACCAAATTGTCAACGAATTCTTTCTTTCGTTTGGGAATATTGTAAGAAGCGCGAAGATGAGGTGGCAGCTCCTTAAGTTTGGCCTCAATGTCGGTAATGGTAATAGATTTTTCTCCAACGGTGGCAATTACCTCCCCTCGGTTATTAGCGCCACTATTTTTCGTGGAAGATTTGGTGGAAGCGGTATTATTGCACCCGCTATTTACGTTTAAACCAGCCACGATCAATAATAATAAATGCGTTTTCTTCATAGTTCTCCCGATATTTGGCTTTGCGCTTGTATTTCACCCACGCAATTTCAGGTTAGTTGGACAAATAACTTCTGTTCGCTTATCATAAATTGATTATCAACAGCAAGTTGGTAGTTCGCGCTCATGCTTGCGCTCATGATCGAGGAATCACGTCGGACGGTCCTCGCTGTCCAGTAGAATCGGTCCATTCTCTCTTTCGGCTCCTGGAGACGAGAGTGAGGAAACCAAAGCTATGCGGGTGAGACTCCCAGCAAGTATTGGAAGTGGAAAAATATCCGACTTTGAGGCATAAGGTAGCGAACAACCCGCTGGGCCGAGCCCCGCTGTGTCCTAAACTGACCGAGCTGTTAGATAGGAATTATTTTGGGTAGTGACTGGAGGTATGTATTTTTGAATCTAATAAGTAGTATATGAGGTACAAAGCTTAAAGTTAACAGTTAGAGTCTAATCAGGCAGTATCGCGGTATTGAATCCATTAGCGGGCAACCGTCAAGCTCCAATTTTGAAGGGCGCATTGAGAAAATGGTTGCCAGAAAAGAAATAAATGACAGAGCAATCTTCTTTTAATTTTGCATCCATTGGTCTTTCTCCAAGCAGCCTGAAAATTCTTAGTCGTGCTGGTTTTGTAAATCCTACTCCTATTCAAGCTAAAGCAATCCCTCACGGGCTGGCGGGTCGCGATTTGATTGGTTGCGCTGCAACCGGAACGGGCAAGACGGCAGCGTTTCTTCTTCCAATGATCGAGCGGCTTGCGAGCGGTAAAGGTACAAAAGCGATTATTCTTGCTCCGACTCGCGAACTCGCAATCCAGATTGCCGAGCAATTAGATGTTTTTAGCAGAGGTAAGATTCGTGGCGCGGTTATTGTCGGCGGATTGAGCATGTTTCAGCAAGCGCGAGCGCTAAAGGAAGGGCGAGAGGTGATAATCGCCACTCCTGGCCGGCTTGTGGACCATTTGGAGCGCCGAACGGTTCGACTCGATAAGATTGAGGTTCTCGTACTAGACGAAGCCGATCGAATGCTCGATATGGGTTTTCGACCGCAGTTGGAGAAAATATTAGCTAGTCTACCTAAGGCCCGGCAGACAATGCTATTTTCTGCCACCATGGCAGGGGAAGTAGCGCAGTTTGCAGGTAAGCATTTGAACAACCCGCAGCGAGTGGAAATTGTGCGCAGTGGTACGGTCGCGGCGCGTGCTGCACAGCGAGTTTTTCATGTTTCACAAGAAGAAAAGGTGGCAATGCTTTGTTCGCTTCTTGAGGAAGATCAAGAGACGACGCTGGTATTTACGAGAACCAAGCACCGTGCGGATCGACTTTTTAAAACGCTATCGTTGGCAGGACATGAATCTGCGCGCATACACGCCGATAGAACTCAGGGGCAGAGAAGACAGGCGCTTGATGGATTTCGGGAAGGAAAATTTCGAATTCTGGTGGCTACTGACATTGTTTCCCGAGGACTCGATGTGGAACAAATCGGTCACGTGGTAAACTATGATCTTCCGCATGTACCCGAGGATTATGTGCATAGGGTTGGAAGGACAGCGCGTGCTTCGGCAAGCGGTAAGGCATCGAGTTTTTGCTCGCCTGAGGAGAAGCCGTTGCTGAAAGGCATTGAGAAATTCACCAGACAGGTGATTCCACAGGGAGATGTTCCGCGGGGGTCGGAGACTTTCCAGGAGCGGATGACTCAGAAGAGAAGTTGGCAGGCCAATCCTGGGCCAAAACAGCCGGGACATGGGATTTCGGGAAGACCGGTGGACAAGGAACCAGGACGGCATGCCCGGACGCATCGAAAAAAGCACCAAACCGTAGGATTTTCGCCGTCGAAGCGATCGGAGCGTATCGAAAAACCAGAGCGGAATGTTCGATCCTTAGGTGAAGACTCTTCCGAGTCTGGACAGCAATTTAGAAAGGATCGAAAGAAGTCAAAGTCTGGTATGGCTCCAAGAAGTGGCGAACGTCATTTTTCAGGTGGACGCAGAAGGGGCAGTTCTAAAACCGATGGGTCTCCGGCTTTGGCTCCCAAGCGGCACCGTAATGGAGAAAAACGGTTGGAAACGGCTTATAGGTCGCTTAGCCGAGAAAAGGTGCTGGCGACGCATGAAAGCGCGCCAAAGAAGCGAAGGCGTCCAGTAAGGATGGCCGGCTAAAGTAGCCAATTGAGAAAATGACCGCATAGTGAAATGTGGCTCTGCGGTCATTGATGCCTAATAAGGGATGTTATTAAGGATTGCAGCCGTCTCGCGTTGGACAATCGACCTACTGGACGGCAGTGGGAACAGGCTGAGATTTGGTCTAGCTACAAGCTGCTATTTGAGCATCGCTACAGTCGATTTCCTCAAGAGATTTCAATTCGCTAATCGGGCGTATTACCTTTGCTGGGCTACCTACTGCTAACATTCCTGGGGGAATGCTTCGGGTAACTACGCTTCCAGCACCTATAATGCAACCTTTACCTAGTCTGACTCCTGGAAGGATGATTGCACGGGAGGCAATCCAAACGTCGTCTTCAAGTATTACCGGATTAGGTGCTGGCTTATGCGCTCTGCTTTGCACTGATTCCTGGTGGGAATTGCTATCCATAATCATTGCGCCAATTCCAAATCGGCAATGCTTGCCAATGCTAATTAGCTCCGACGCATTGAAAGAAACCCCGTAATTAATAAAGCACTCGTCGCCAATTTCTAGTAGGGCGTCCTTGCAAGCAGTCAATTCAACCGCAATAGGTCCGGGATGAAAGCAAACTCGGTTTCCGATATTGATGGTTCCGTGATTTTGCACGAAAGCGGAACCACTCATACGAATACTAGTTCCTAATTTGTTACAGTTGCGTAAATACCATAAACCTCTAAAAACAGTAATTTGGCGGTTGACTAACTTTTCAATAGTCAAATTTTTTTTAAATTTAGATAAAATCATTTAATGCTCCTCTAACTTGAAGCTGGCGACTTGCTTTCATAATGATTTTAAATACCTAATCCGCTTATTAATATCGGTATTAACCGAATGGTAAGGGCGATATAGGCTGCCCGAATCAAATACAGTTTGGCGAATTGCTTCTATATCGCTATGTCCTACTGCGTTGGAGAAAATGGGGAGCATGTAATCAATTCCCATTTTAGAAGGGCGCATTAACTCGCGGTCATAAAAACTGGGGTGTAAGTTACGCGCATGAATTATTCCCCAACGATCGCGTAGTGCATTGCCTTCGTAACTATCCACGGTAAAGCCCTGTTCTCGATTCCATTGGAGAGTTGCAAAAGCATTGTTTTGCCCTTCCAAAAGCATATCTACAGCCTTTCCACCTAATTGAGCAGCGTAAAAGCGATCGAAATAAACCGGACGTCCGCCGCGTTGAGTGTGCCCAACCTTACGGGTAAAAATGGCTGCCTTGGCAGACTCGGCCCTCCGATAGCTCTGGAAATAAGAATCGTCAAAGTGCTGGATAAGAAGGTCGCGTAGCGCGTCTGAAGCTCCAGAAAGGGTTACATTTCCGGCGGGATCGAGAGACTCCCTTATAGCTCCCAATTCACGACCGTCTTCGCCTACGATTCCTTCTCCGCAGACGATAATCACGTTTTTCTGTAGCTCGTAAAGTTCTCGGACTCGCTCAACAAGCTGGGTGACATTTACGGGGACTTCTGGCACCAAAACTATGTCTGGTTGTCCATAAGCTGATCCCAGGGCGATATATCCGGAATTGCGACCCATTACTTCTACGATTCCGATACGGCGGTGGCTTTCCGCAGTGGTGCGAACCCGCTGTACGCCCTCTACCGCAACGAATACCGCGGTGGCGTATCCGGGAGTTGCATAGTTAACCATCTCCTCGATGCTAAAGCGAGTAGTCGAAGGTCGTAGCCGGTATGTGTAACCAGGAGCTTCTTGGCAAGGCACTCGCTCCCATTCATCGGCTTCGTGTCGGTAATTAAGTCCCAGATCGTTATCAATGGTTTTTGGGGCTAGCACCACTGGAAAGAGTTCAGCGAAAGGCTGGAATCCATTGAGAGTTCCATCACCGCCAACACAAATTAGTCCATCGATTCGGAGAGCTTTTAGCTTATAGGCAATTTTGGCGATAGTTTCGCTATCGCTGGAGTCCACGTAGGCGCGAGATGCGCCGATAATGGTTCCGCCTCGCGTGGGATCGAGTTCTGGTATCTCGGTAAATAAAGGATTTAGATGTACATAAGGGACACTATCGCTTAATAGAGCAGAATAGCCTTTCATGAATCCGAATACTTCAACACGATGCTGGTTTGCGCGAACTACCGCTCCGTGC
Source organism: Myxococcales bacterium (assembly GCA_050288705.1). Lineage (GTDB taxonomy): Bacteria > Myxococcota > Myxococcia > Myxococcales > UBA5297 > JBNKEI01. The sequence goes on along the minus strand of JBNKEI010000104.1, from coordinate 16,929 downwards.
ACAGTTGCGTTAAGGGCAGGTGTATCTCCACCAGCAGTTAAAATTCCGATGCGCTTCATGATTATGCATCTCCTGTACTAATAAGTGGTCATTTCTGGAAGGCCCTTGGGCGCAAAAACGATCGCTTGTGAAAACCTGGTTATGACACGAAAAATGAAGACGGAAAACGAAAAAGCATGGGGAATTGACCCTTGCCCTATACGTTGTCTTGGAAAACGAACAGGCAAACTAAAAGAATTGCGGAATGCATGCCGCTAGATAATAATATGAGCGTCTCAATTCGTCAAGGAGACAAAAACCGGTTGTTCGGTCCCCGGGTCTTATCTAGTTTCGGAAATATTGAAATATCTTGTTCCACAGCAAATCGAGTCCCAAGTGTTTAGTTGCGGAAACTCCCACTGTTTGAGCGGGAGTAACACCGAGTGCGCCTTCCAAATGATGCAGACAGGGAATTCGCTGATGTTTGGGTAAACGGTCCATTTTGGTGGCTGCAACTATTAGCTGATGGCCAGTTTGTAGCAGCCAGTTGGCTACTTCAAAATCGTCGTTGGTAGCACCTACTTGGCTGTCAACTAAGCAAACGACACAGCATAGCTGGCGAGTAGTCAAATAGGTTTCGATCATTTCCTTCCATTGTTGACGTTCGGCCTTGCCGACTTTGGCAAAGCCATAACCCGGTAGGTCGCAAAAGCGCACTGTATGTTTTTCGTCGTTGCCCACGCTTGCCACCACGTCGAAAAAATTTAGCGCTCGAGTTCTTCCGGGCTCTTTAGAAACACGTACTAGTTTGTGTCGTTGGCACAAAGCGTTCATCAACGAGCTTTTGCCAACATTGGAACGTCCAACAAACGCGACTTCGGGGTGCTGCGAGGGAGGGTAGTGCTCCGGGCTCACTGCGGTGATTAGAAAATGCGCGGAAAAAATTTTTGTCGAAACACTTTTCATAAAATGATTGGTGGAAGACTTCACAGAAGTGATGAGATGAACAGGAAATTGCCTGCCGGTTTAATTATTCTTAGATTCCAATCGAGCTTTGCCAGCAAGCACATTTTTTACCTCTAGCCAAATCGATTTATCTTGCTTTGCTGCCCATTGCAAGAATTGATCGCGCTCTTTTAGAAATCCAGCTCGTTCCAGATACTTGGCTACGCCCAAATAGGTTTTCATGTTCCACCCAGATAAAGCTTGTGCATTGGCCGCCAAAGCAGGAATTTTTTGCGGTTGCTGAATCACGGTATATGCCTGGGCTAACTGCTGCATTTCCAAAGGAGAATGTAGGTGATAGCGGCAAATCAGGTTTTCGTCTTGGGAACTCGCCATAAGGGCGGCTCCTTGCTGAGATTGGCGCAAATGAACCCACAAAAATTTTCCTAACTTCCATCTGGCCAAGCCTGCATTTTGGTTTAGCTGCAAAGCTTTGCGAAAGTAAGGCTCGGCAGTGTCTTTACGGCCACTTTTTGCAAGATGTTGTCCGTAGGCTATTAGTGAAGGCTGGTATTGGTCATTACTGGAAACAGTAGCCATGAATTCTTTTTCCGATTTTTTCTGAAGATGGGGAATCAATTGTCCCAACACGGAAAGAGTTTCGGCTATTCTTAGGCGTAATAGCGAATGAGGATGCTTCTGAGAATGGCTTTCAGCCACTATTTGGAAAAGCGAAATAGCTTGAGAATGATATTCCCAAGACAGAAGTTCTCTTTTTTTTGTATATGCAATATGTTTCAAACTATGAGTTAGTAACATAATTTGATCATTGCGGTAGGGGGTGGAAATTTGAGCTGCTCGTTGAGCCAAAATAAATGTGTCATTATAATTTTTCTGTCTATAGGCAGTGGCAGCCTTTTTTATCAAATGCGATGCATAGAAAGGAAGAATGCTCCCTGTCAGAACTACCGCTAATAGTCCTGCTTGCAGTGCCGCCCAACCAAGTAAATGATGTAGGCGAAAAGAGACAAAGTTAGATGTTATGCGTTCTTGCTTTTTCCAGCCGTGAGATAGCAACAAAGCCATAAACAGAGCTAAAGTTAAAGAAGAAGCAGGGGTTTCAAAAGAAAAAAATGCTTCGCAAAGGTGTCCAATTCCTAACCCAACCAGCGATGAAAAAGAAAGCGGATGAAGTCTATTCCGAGCTTTCACCACAGTTACAGAAATGGCTGCCCAAAGGCCGATAAAGGCAATGAATCCCAGCAAGCCAGTTTGGCAAAGAACTTCCAGAAAAATATTATGGGCTTTGTCCTGCACCTCCCGGCAAATCATTTCTGGCGAATATAATAGTCGGAAAAGAACTTCGAAGTTAACTGGCCCCCAACCGAGAATTGGGTGTTCGAGAAAACCCTTCCATGCTAACGACCAAGTGGGTAGGCGTGAATGTTCTTTCCAAGAAAAAAGGCGGTTGAGGCTAGGATTGGAATCCCAAAACTGTTCCCAAGAAGCGCTGGGAATAGCCCACCACCGAATACATAAGTATGCAACCAAACTAAGTGTCAGAACACCAAAAAAAAGGTATGCGAATCGCCGATTATTCACCGCCAATGCATATGTAACTGCAGTTGCAAACAAGCCCACAAAAAGGCCCAACAAGGGACCGCGAGAGCCTCCCATGATCACGGCGCCAAGGAATAATACTGCCGCCACCGCGAAAAATAGCCGCCACCGAAGTGTTGACCCGGGCCATAAATACAAAATCCAAAAAAAATTCATAAGTAGATAGGCTGCCAAAAATATTGGGTTGCCCAACAGCCCAAAAACTCGAGCCCCTTCGTCAATGGAAGAGCCAATTAATTGGGGGAAAGGTATTTGTAGCAGAGCAGATAAAGCTATTACTACTCCGATAAAAATTTGAGCTCTAAGTAGGTGGCGCCAACCATCTGCATTTAGTACCAGTGATGCAGTCATTACCAACCAAGCGGCATAGTGCAGTTGGGTGAAATAGCCGTCCATTCGGTTTTGGTCTCCCCAAAACGCCAGGGAACGGTCAGTTGCCCCTATGGTGGATATTCCTTGTGCTAATATCCAAATGCCTACGCTAATTGCCAAAATATGAAACCGGGGCCGGTACTTTGGGTTTAACCAGGCCAAAGCCAAATAAGCGGGAAAAGTAATACCAACTATTGTTTGGAAGAATAACACTTTTAAAAAAATTGCTGGAAATATTACTATTCGTGCCCAAACTAATGGCATGCATAGACCGGCTACTATTCCTATCCAAGCTACATAGAAAAGTGCTGCTTCCCATCGTGATCGCTTTTCCATAAGGCCCCCGACAAGACGAGCAATGTGTTTAGTTTTTTTACCTTGCGTGAAGTGATTGTATGCAAATCTATTTACGAGATTGTCACTGAGAAGGAACCAGAATACACTACTCGAATGCCTCCACGATTTGTTGGGCCATACCAAATTCTCTCGGTTTTAGGCACAGGGGGAATAAGTTGTGTGTATCGAGCGGTGGATCAGCGCACTCGGGAAGAAATCGCGCTCAAGCTTCTTTCTAGTGGTCCATCGTTAGATCCGATTGCTACGCGACGTATGGCGCGTGAATTTGAGGCGCTTTCCGAGTTATCGCACCCTAACGTGGTGCGGGTTTTCGATGCGGGTGTTTTTCAAGGATATCCGTTTTTGACCATGGAACTCATCGAGGGATTAACTCTGCGCGACTACCTAAAGCTTGATTACTTGGGGGCGGATTCGTCTCCAGCGAATGCAGTAATTCCTAGTTTGCTTGATGATAGTCTAGATACTTCTCAATCATGGGACCGGCTTTCGTGCTTTGATGTAGATTGTCTATCTAAAGAGCCGGAAACCGACTTAGGAATATTTGTTGGAGAGCACGTTAGTGGAAAAGGACCAGAAGCTTTGCGGCGTTTAGCGGAAGTTACTGACGAGCCTTTTACTGATGAAGAAAGCAGTGACGAGTTAGTTCCCTGGATTGACCGGGTAGGTTCTTCTATTGAGGAGCCGACTCCTACTGTTCAATCCATTGACATGGAAGATCTTAACCGTCCCGAGAGAGTAGCCTTGTTAAAAGATGCCTTGCTGCAAATATGCGATGCATTGGCTTATATCCATGCCCGAGGAATGGTGCATCGAGACTTAAAACCCTCCAATATTATGGTCGATGATGATCGGCGGGTAAGGCTAATGGATTTTGGGTTGGCGAAATTTCTGGCTGACGATTCGGCGGTAACTGCGGTAGGTCATATTGTAGGCACCTATCGATATATGTCTCCAGAACAACTCTTGGGAGAGAGGCTGGATGGCCGGGCCGACCTTTATTCTTTAGGAGTGATGTTGTATGAGCTGCTTGCTGGGCGTCCAGCTTTTGATGCCCGCACTCCATTGGAAATGTGTCAGCAAATTCTAGAGCACGAAGCGGTTCCTCTGCACTATGTGAACCCTGAGGTGGATGAGCAATTATCTCGTATGGTCCAACGGCTGATGCATAAAGATCCTATTGAGAGGTACCAGACGGCAGAAGAGATTGCCGAAGTAATTTTTGAGTAAAATGAGCCTTCTTCCTGCTGATGCCAACTATCTGGAGCATGCTCAAGCCTTTTTTCTCGCCTTTCGAGGCGATGGATTGGCATTGTCGCCGCTTGACGCTCAGTTGCTGATGGAATGGTACCAGCGTGGGATTCCCTATTTAGTTCTCTGCCAAGGTATTCGTAAGTCGGCGGAAGCAATAATCTATCACCAGAGAGCTGGAGCCAGACTACGAACTCTGCGTAGCTGCCGGATGGCAGTGGAACGAGAGTATTGCCGCTGGCAGGGAATTTCTGCAGCCTCTTCTTCTCTGGTTAAAACCGATTCGTCTTCCCACCAAAGTGCGGGAGAATCGTTTGCGACCAAAAGGTTGAAAAAGGCCAAAGCAGCTTTGTCCAAGGCATTGGCCAATAGCTCCTTGTCGCCATATCGTAGGGCGCTGGAATGTGCACTGCGGATATTAGAAAATGAAAGTCGGATTCCTTGTGAGGTTTTCCAAATAATTGTCCGTGCAGAGACTGCTCTGGCAATCGTATACGTGCGTTCGCTTCCTTATGTGCAAAGGTGCGCTCTAATGCGCGAAGCTCGCCAACAAGCCAGACCTTGCCCGGAATGGGCTTCACCAAAAGCTCGTAAAGACGCACTGCGAGCTCATCTTTTGGTGCTTGCTCGTTCGCAGGGCCAGTTGGTGGTGCTTTCCTGAAAAGCAAAGCCGAAGTTTTTGAGTCCTAGAAGATCTTTCCAGATTGGCGAACTTTTGCTAGGAAACAATCACGCTTGTCATAAAGCGCAAATTACAATTGCTGACCGGCGTTTCATAGATAGGCATGAAAATAGTGCTATCGCCATTGATTTCGGGCGTAAAAAGGAAAACGTTTGTCCACTACAATTTGTCCTATTTGTAAAGGCCAACGATACTTAGTTGAACGTGCAGGAGAACGCTCGGCAGCTCGAGTTTGTGCTTGCAATGACAGTTGCAAAACCTGCCAAGGTAGTGGCCGTGTTTTTGTTGAAAAAGACGGTTATACTTTTGTGCGGTCTTGCTCTTGCCGCTCGGTTGCTCAGAGAGTAATGCGGTTTAATCAGGCAGGATTGCCTTCGCGTTGCGCCGAGTGCACTTTCGATACATTTGAGCCAGAAAACACCGAGCACCTCAAGGCCTTGGAGACTGCGCGAATAACTGCAGTGCGCTATAATTCTGAAAAACCGCCCAAAGGTTTCATTGTTGCTGGCCCAGTTGGCACCGGTAAAACTCATTTACTATGCGCAACTTTACGCCATTTGACGCTGGAAAACGGAGTGTTCGCTCGTTATGTGGAGACTTCGTTTTTATTTTCAGAAATTCGTCGCGGATTTTCGGAAGGACGTAGTGGTTTGGATGCAATTTTACCGTTAGTAGAAGTGGATGTGCTGGCAGTAGACGAACTTGGTAAAGGGCGGGGCAGTCCTTTTGAGATGGATACCTTAGACGAGTTGATTGCCCGAAGATATAACGCTGGACGAACAACAATATTTGCTTCCAACAGTAGTTTGGTAGCCATTTCATCGCGGCATGATGGTTACGTTAATCCCTACGAGAAGGAACAAGCCATGCAGCAACTCCTTCGGCAGCGGATTGGTGAGAGAATATATTCGCGATTATTTGAGATGTGCCACGCCATTGAGTTTCCTATTTCCACCCACGATCGGCGAAAAGGTGATCGGGTTTCGCTGGTAACTCGGTAGTATTGGCGGTTCGTAGAATCTTGCCAAACATAGCGCCCGCGCCAGCGAATGCGGAGCTTGAGCAATTAGTGCAGAATCAATGGTTGTTAAAAAGGCCGGATAATGTTCGATGGCTTTAGTAAAGGTTTGAATAATTTCAATGGCTGCACGTTCTAAGACAAATTTCGACTCTTCAAAGGTAAGTGCCGATGGACGGTAAAACATAGGAGTAACCTCTGAATGTCCCATTAGTAAAAAATGAATGGCTGCAATTCTTAATTCGAGCATGCACAAATATTGAAGCAAATTTTCTGACTCAGTGTAGGGATGCACGAGAAAAAAGTGAATAGCATAATTAGTATAAATTAAATCCAACGATTTTCCAAAATGATACTGAAAAAAATCTCGTCGGCAAGTGTATATTTCCTCCATAGCGGTATTCGGAAGACCAGGATTAACATTGTTTGGGTCAGTATGGCCACGATGATAGGAGTGCAGTGTATCGCGTACTATGGTTGCATAGTGTGAGCTGTGAGGCAAGTTAGTTCTGGCAAACAAAATCGATTCTAGAAGAGAAGTAATATGCACTCGGGAAGGAACGAATTCGTTGAATTCGCCAGCAAGGTTCTTTAAATGTAATGAATCATAGAGTAAAGTGAGTTCTCTTGCAATTAAGCGATCGGCGAGTATTTTCCTGGAATTAGAAAGAGACTGTTTTTTTTGAAATACTTCATGAATTCTATCGGCAAAATTTGCTAAAAAGACTAGTTTGGCAGAAAAAGGAAAGTCGGGTAACAAAAGCGTGTGTATCAAGGCGCTTCGAATTTCTTCAAAATAGATGGAATAAATTCCGTGGGATTCAGTATTGACTCGGAAGCCGATAAAATGACGCGGAAGCATTGACGTTTGCGTGGACTGATAAGCTAATCCGTCTGAAGACAAGAGGGCTAATCGAGCTACTTCTGGACAGGCGAGTGATCCACCAATCTCTAAATTGTTATTTACCATCAAGGTAGAGCGTGGAAAAACCGAACACTGGGTGCAAAGCGAGGTCTCGCCGAAATTAGAATGAATGGAGCACAGCCCTTTTTCGTCTAAAAAAGGACAAACGTTTTTTTCAGTCATCCGGATATATCCCCGATACTTATCATTTGTTTCTGCTGTTTTGGGATCAAATACCAAGGTAGATAGCAAGCGCTTATAAGGTTCGTTGTGCTCCAAGGTTTTATGCAATTGCCTATAACTGGAAGCGTCCAATGCAATCATCCAGTCGCGACAACAACAGTCATCGCAACCGTCACAAAGACATTGAAAGCGCGTCATGTAATTGGCGATTCGACACTCATCAAAGATAATTTCTTTGGCGATATTCGGGGAAATAGGCATGTGGTTACCTTTGTGCTCAAAGATTGTCAGTTAATAAATGCAATAAGAGGGCCAATTTCAGATGCATGTTTGGTCGATTTTTCGAAGGCGATAGAGTTGAGTCTTGGTAGCCGTCGGTAGCATTTGATTTTTAGCAGGTCGGCGAGCGCAAGCTGGCAAGGGCGACTCCTAAAGACCAGTAATGCGCTAAAAAAAGTTTCTTCCAATGTTTGGTGTATGTGTTAAGAATTAGGCCAAATGTTTGACCAAATGGTAAGAATTCATCTGCAGCGGCACAACCTGTTAGTGGTTGCGGTAGTTGCAACTGAAGCAGCGAAGAAGGCTAGGGCGATTCATGATTTTTCGCCCTATGGCGGGCAATTTTTTGCAAAAGGACTGGCTGCCGGATTTGGTATTGCCGGTTTGCTAGGAGGGGAGTCGCGAATCAATCTGCAAATCACCTGCAATGGACCTGTCGGAGGGTTGTTTGTGGATTGTGATTCGCAAGGAAGGGGCCGCGGTTATTTAAAGAATCCAAGAGTTACTTTTCTTGAACACCAAGGTGTTGCTTTTGAAGGTAATGTATTTGGTAGCCAAGGTATGCTAACGGTTGTTCGTGAGCTATCGCCAGGCCAGTTTTACCAGGGAACAGTTGATTTAGAGCACTTCGATTTGGCAGGTGATTTAGAAATCAATTACCTTAGGTCTGAGCAAATAGAAACCGCAGTTCGTTTGCAAGTAATTTCCAGCGAAGACGATTATTTGGAGCAAGTAATAGGAATTTTTATTCAGGCTATGCCTGGTTGCGCCGCAAACACAGTTTCCGAAGCATGTCTGGTGATAGATTCTATTCTCAACAACCACCCCCCGGTTCCCAAACGTGCGTTAGACTGGATTCGGCCTTTGACCGATGCTCCAGGAAATGATTGGGATATTCTTTCTCAATGTCCAGTTTGTTGGGAATGCCGCTGCTCTATGGAAAGCGTTTTTAAAGCAGTTCTTTCTCTGGGACGTCAAGAAATTCAGAACATGCTTGATACTACTGGTGAAGCGGCAGTTTCCTGCTCTATTTGTCGCAAAACCTATTCAGTTTCTGAAGATATACTACGACAAATGCTGCAGTCTATTCTTTCCGAATCATCAAAAATCGAATGAGTTTTGGAAAAAGAATTGAGCAATAAGCATCTAGAAACCATGCGGCCTGTTCTGCTAGGCTGCGTGTAATGTTGCCCCCATTTGCATTGGAACAAGGAAGGGAGTGGGTTGTCGATGCCTATGCCTGTTCGGCACAGCTTCTACAAAGCAGACAAGTATTGGCCGATCTTTTTCAGCAATTGGTTGGTGAGTTGTTTTTGAACCCGGTAGGCGAAGCGCAGTTTCATGTATTTCCGCCTCCAGGGGGCGTAACCGGGCTGCTTCTTCTCAGCGAGTCGCACTTGACCTGCCATACTTATCCAGAAATTGGCTACTGCGCGCTCAACTTATACTGTTGTCGGCCGCGTCCGCTTTGGCCATGGAAAGAGCGCTTAGAAGAAAAGCTAGGTGCGCAGCAAGTAGAGGTATTGGAAATTGCCCGACCTGGGTCCTTGGTGGGGAGAATAGCTCCATGAACACTGCGTTTAACGCGAAGGTAGGGCAATGCACCGGATGTGGAGCGCCACTAGAATTTAAAATTGGCACGTCTCGGGTCATTGTTTGCCAGCATTGCCAATTTGCGGTAGCGCGTGGTGACCGTGGGCTGGAAAACTTGGGAAAAATGGCGGACTTGGCGACAACCGGGGCCCGCTTAACTTTGCAATTGGAAGGAAAATGGGAAGGTACTGCGTTTCGGCTAGTGGGCCGCTTGCAATATCAGTGGAAACAAGGAGTTTGGGACGAGTGGTACGTTAGTTTTAATGACGGTCGCTGGGGTTGGATAGCGGAGACACAAGGGCGCTATTATATTAGCTTTCGAGTTCAGCCTCGGCCAGTACCACCCTTATCCGCTTTGCGACCAGGCAAAAGTCTAGCCCTTGGTGGCATTGGCGCCTTTGTGGTGACTGATCTGAAACAAGCGCGCTACCTGGCTGCAAGCGGCGAATTGCCTGAGATATTTAAGGTTGGGGATTCGGTAGGAACTGCCGACCTTACTGGCCGGGGCAATCGGTTTGCCACCCTGGATTATGGGGAATCAGGCAGAGAAGACCCGGAGCTTTTCTTGGGAAAAGAAGTAACCTTAGAAGAACTTCATCTGTTGCCGCAAAATTTGGCTGCGCCACCTTCTCAACAAAAAATTAAAACTGAAAAACTAATTTGTCCTACTTGTAATGGCCCGTTGGAGCTAAAAGCTCCTGACCATACTTTGCGAGTAACCTGTCCGCATTGCAACTCCCTATTGGATACTCAACAAGGCGTTCTTAAACATTTGGCGCACTTAGAACCAGTGCGCTTACCGTTTGTAATGGGTAGTAAGCCCAAGTTTTTTGGAAAAGAGTATTTACTTATAGGGTGGATGGAGCGAGCTTGCACAGTCGAAGGGGAGCAGTACACTTGGGAAGAATTCTTATTGTATAACGAAAAAGACTCATCTTTTCGGTTCTTGGTTTGTTCTGAACAGCATTGGTCTTTTGTCCAGCCAGTAGCTGCCGGAGAAATTGAAGAAGCTTTTCAATTGGTAACTTATCGAAATAAGCTATACAAAAAGTTTTCGGCAAATTTCGCTACGGTTACGCGGGTATATGGAGAATTTTACTGGGAAGTTTATCAAGGGGAGCAAGTACAGGCTGTTGATTATATTTCTCCCCCGGAAGGATTATCAAAAGAGAGCAACCAAGAGGAGGTCAGTTGGTCTCATGCCATCTATTTGACCCCTCAAGAAGTGCAAGCAGCATTTGCAGGGACTGGACGAAGAGATTTGCCTTCTCCGATGGGAGTGGGGGCTATGCAACCCAACCCCCATCGCTCTTCGTTATCTAGCGCCCAGAAGTGGGCGGTGGTGTTTACTGCAATAGCCTTTATACTGTTTCTATTTTTTTCAATTAGAGGGGGAACAGTTGTTTTCCAGCAAACTATTGTTCCGGAAGACATTAACGACCAAAACCGAGTGGTGTTAGCGGGCAAAAATGTTGGAAATGCAAGTCCAAGCCGAGTTGATGAATTACATTTTCCTACTCCCCAGCAACCTTGGGCAGGACGAGTTTATTTTTCGAAACCTTTTCGTATTCCCCAAGCTCGACGCAATCTTCGTATTCAGCTTACTTCAAATGTGTCCAATAGCTGGGCTTTCTTGGGAGGCGCAGTTATTAACCAGGCGACTCAAGAATATCGCGAGTTTTTTCTGGAGAGTTCCTATTACTCTGGGATTTCTGATGGAGAATCATGGAGCGAGGGAGATAGAAATGCTACTACCTATCTGTCAAGCATGGATGACGGCGAGTATGTAATGCGAATGGAGCTTGGGTGGAACCCGAAATATCCGCCTCCAAAATTTTCGGTGGAGCTAAAGAGTGGAGTTTCTCGGTTTTTACATTTTTTCTTGGTACTTTTACCAATTCTTGGCTTCCCTTTTGTTTTAATGTTGCGGATGTATGCTTTTGAAAAGGCACGGTGGAATGAGAGCAATGCATGAAAATAACTGCTTGGAGAGCTAGAAAATGAGTTGGCTGTACACAACAATAGCCATAGGGTCGTTGGGACTGTATGCCTCGGCTGGTTTATTGGGGTGGGAATTCGGCTCTTCAGCGAAAAAAGAAGTGCCCACTAGCGTTCGCCAAGCGCCGGGAGGGTACCGTTCGTTTCATTTTTGGCATACTGGAATTCGCGGAGGAAAGTAATCGATGAGCAAGAACATTCTCGAATTGATTTTGCAGTCGGTGGTTTTTTCGTTCTTAGGGGTGCTGGTTTTTGGTTTAGCGTTTTTTGTGATTTGCAAAATATTACCTTTCTCAGTACGAAAAGAGATTGAAGTCGACCAAAATACGTCTTTGGGTATCGTTTTGGGGTCGGTGATTTTGGGCCTTTCTATCATCGTAGCCTCGGCAATTCATTAGGCAAAGAAGACAAGTGACCGAATAGTGACCTCGCCTTTATTGTTGGCTACAGTTTTGGTTATTGCTACTTGCGGGTTAGTGTATGAATTGCTCGCAGGAACCCTAGCTAGCTATCTTTTGGGTGATTCCATCACTCAATTCTCTACTATTATCGGCGCTTACCTTTCTTCAATGGGGCTAGGGTCATTCTTATCCAAATATATTGACAAGAACATAGCTCGCCGGTTTGTAGAAGTAGAGCTCTTAGTGGCATTGGTTGGCGGCCTTTCAGCTCCAATATTGTTTTTGTCTTTCGCGTATTTCTCGGCTTTTCGAATGGTGCTTTACCCATTTGTGGGTACAATCGGAGTGCTGGTGGGGTTAGAAATACCCCTGCTGTTGCGAATTTTAAAAGATCATTATGAGTTCAAAGATCTGATTGCTAGAGTCCTTACTTTTGACTATATAGGAGCACTGGTAGCATCATTGTTGTTTCCTATTCTATTAGTTCCAAAAATGGGATTGGTGCGCACAGGGGTGTTGTTTGGCTTGCTTAATGCATTGGTAGGCTTGATCAGTACAAGTCTATTGAAATCAATTTTGAAAAAAACCACTTGGCTGCGTGTTCAAGCTTTGGTGGTTATTGCCATTATGTTAGGGGCATTCGTAGGTGCAAATGAATTAACTTCTTTGGCAGAAGACGGAATGTATGCTGACGAGATTGTCTTTGCTAGCCAAACCCGCTATCAACGAATTGTAATCACGCGTGGTCGAGGTAGTTTTCAGCTTTTTCTCAACGGTTCTCTTCAATTCTCGTCCGCCGATGAATACCGTTATCATGAAGCATTGGTGCATCCCGCCATGGCCCTAAATCCAACCGCCAAAAAGGCGTTGGTATTGGGAGGTGGTGATGGCTTGGCATTACGCGAGTTGCTGAAATACCCGGGGTTAGAAAAAATTGTTCTAGTTGATTTAGACCCTGAAATGGTAGAAACCGCACGGGAAAATCCTCTGATGCGCGCTTTGAATAAAAATGCTTATTTTTCGCCAAAGGTTCGGGTGGTTAACGAGGATGCTTATTTTTGGGTGCAGTCGGAAGTGCAATCAAGGAGGGCTCAATCAGTTCACGGTCTGTTTGATGTAGTTATAATTGATTTTCCTGACCCCAATAATTTTTCTTTAGGAAAGCTATATACCACTCAATTCTATCGCATGATTTATAAAATCTTGTCACCAGGGGCTCCCATGGCTGTGCAAAGTACTTCTCCGCTGATGGCACGAGCTTCTTACTGGTGTATTGCACGGACGATTGAAGCAAGTGGGTTTTTTATTCGACCATATCATGTAGCAGTTCCTTCTTTTGGCGAATGGGGTTTTGTGCTGGCAAAAAAACAGCATTTTGAAGTTCCTGCGTCCTTAGCAACTCCAATATCGCAACTACGTTTTCTTACTAACGAGCTTGTTCCTCAGCTTTTTGTACTTCCGAAAGACATGGGGTCCTTGCCTATAGAAGTTAATCGTCTTAATAACCAGATTCTGGTGCATTATCATGAATCGGATTGGCGTAGGTGGAACTAGAATTGGGATTTTCACGGCGAGAATTTCTGACCGCGGTTTTGGGTAGTCCGTTTGCCTGGGCGGCTTGCACCAAAAAGAAAAACAAACGTTCTTTCGGAGGCAGACTTTTAGGTACCAGCGAACGAGAAGGCCATGAATTGCTGCGTGGCGCTGTTGTAAGCTCAGTAGGGAGCTCGTTAGAGGAACAGCATGCGAAAGTGATAATTGTTGGTGGTGGCATTGCTGGACTGTCGGCAGGCTGGCGATTAATTCGTGAAGGTATTGATGATTTTTTAATACTTGAGCTTGAGCCTAGGCTTGGTGGAACTAGTGCCTACGGAGTTAATGCTACTTGCTCTTTTCCTTGGGCAGCTCACTACATTTGTACTCCCACTATAGAAAATCGTGCTTTAGTTAGGTTGCTTGACGAGCTAGGAGTGGTGGAAAAAATTACTGCTAATGGCCGAATCGTATGGTCGGAAACGGCTCTATGTCGAGCACCTCAAGAAAGGATTTTTTTTCAAGGATATTGGTATGAAGGTCTTTACCCTATAGTGGGGGCTAGCAAAAAAGATTTGCAAGAATGGCAAGAATTTCAGGAAACCATCAGTTATTGGGTGCAATGGCGAGATTCACAGGGTAAGCGAGCGTTTTGCATACCGATAGCAAACTGCTCTTCCTCTCCATTAGTAACCAGGCTCGACTCATTATCCATGGCTGAGTACATGGATCGCAAAGGATGGAGTTCTAAGCGGTTGCGGTGGTGGGTGGAATATGCTTGTCGGGATGATTACGGATTGAATTTAGAAGAAACTTCCGCATGGGCCGGGCTTTTCTATTTTGCTTCTAGACAGGAGCAGGGGGAAAAGCCAGCGGAATTTTTGACTTGGCCGGAAGGAAATGGACGAGTAGTGGCTCATTTTCAAAACGCTCTTCAGAATAGAATTCGAACCAACGTTATGGCAACCGAAATTGAAAATGAAGCAAACTCTTCTAATGTACGAGTGCGTGCTATAGATTTTACTTCGGGAAAAGCCATTAAATATCATGCCAAGCAGGTAATTTGCGCGGCGCCTGCTTTTGTGGCTCGCCGTTTAGTGAAATCTTTAGACCAAAAAGACCAATGTGCTTGGTCTTCTTTTCGTTACACTCCATGGGTAGTGGCGAACATTTCTTTAAAGCAGGTTCCCAAATCTCGGGGGTTTCCACTATGTTGGGATAATGTGCTGTACGATAGTAAATCGTTGGGTTATGTAGATGCCACCTTTTCCATGGATAAGCACCATGGCTCTACTGTATGGACATGGTATTTTCCGCTTTGCGGAAATGATTTTCGAGCTATGCGCAGAAGTTTGTTTTTAGCGAATTGGGACCTATGGACCGATGCCGTATTAGCAGATCTCTCGCGTGCCCATTTCGATTTGGAAGAACGAATCGACTCATTAGATATATTTAAATGGGGGCATGCGATGGTTCGTCCAGAGACAGGTTTTGTATGGGGGGCTGGGCCAAAGCGTGCTAAGCAATCCCAAAACCGACTTCATTTTGCTCATACCGATCTTTCGGGGATCCCTCTTTTTGAGGAAGCATTTGATCATGGAGTTCGGGCAGCAGAAAGCGTAATGAGCGAGCTTGGTATTGGTTTTGAAAGTTTTAGGCTCTAGCTGCTTATTTCAGTCAGAAACGTCATTTTGTTGTTAGGGAATAAAACAAAAAAACGGGTGGTGAGGTAAAAACCACCCGTTCTTAATAATGACGGACTACGGTTCGATTCGAGAGGCTAGGCGTTCTACTTTTTTTCCATCACTGGTTCGTTGAAGCAATACAGTTCCCTGGGAAGGATTAAGGCCAATAACTCTGGCATCAAAGGTACCTTTACCCTGCTTATATTTCACCATTTGTCCTTCGGCGAATTTACTGAATTCGCCGGCGCCATCGTGATTTGCAGCTGCTCGCATAGCTCGGCGACCAGGGGTAGGTACCGCCTTAGGAGGACGTCCTCGTTTGCGTAAAGCTGGTTTGGAAACGGGAGCCGGTGCTATTCCAACCATACGCGAAAGACGATCGAGAACATTTTGATATGGTGCCAGTGCGCGAGCCACTTCGTCTGAAACAACGCTGGCAATGGCTGAGTTAAGGTCTACGTTTGGCATTTGAAGTTCCTTTGGAAAGAATTGAAACATTGTTTATGGTAACAAAAACCCTTTTTTATGAAAAGTAAATTGAAGAAGTCAAGAGAAGTTAGTGATGGTAATGCTTTTGGGAAGCTAATGGGCTTAGAATACAGTGTTCGATGGACGATTATACACAAGGATTTTTGGGCGATGTGATTGAATCCTCCATATTGGCACATAGTGCAAAAAGCCCTTGGTTCAAATGTGGAGTCGTTCTTATGGGAGCTTTAAATTAGTCAAAGGTCAACAATGTATGCGAATCTCAAATTTTTTGTGGGAATTTTCCTGAGTACCGCTTCCGTTTGATTATGCTCGCAACGGGAGCGGTACTGCTAGAAGAAACGAAGAATCTATTGGCAAAGACCGACTATCAAGTTAGCAAACGGATGCTCGTTTTCTGGGGGGGCTTCATATTTTTCCATGATGCATTGCCCGCTATTCGCCATAATATTTATGTCGTCTAACCCCTCCATTCCCGAAGCGGTTAATTTAACCTTTCCAGAAAGTACTTTGACCGCTTCATCTTCTTCCGAGAATAGGATTTCAGTGCCTGTTTCCGAGAGCTCAATTCGAGTGATAGCTTTTAGCACCATTTTACTGGCATTTTCCAAGTGCTTCTGAATGGAAGTGAAATCGTGATCGATAATCAATTCCAGGCCAGGGGTTACCTGCAATTTCAGCCCCTGATCGGTTTCGGTTGCTATGGCGTCAAGGGCACGGTTTAGCGATGGGTTTAGGTCAACTTTTAAAATTGTGCTCAGTGTAGTTCGTAGTTCTGTTTTAGAATACTGGACAGTGCTGCTTTGGTTGCCCAAACTGATATTACGCAGGGAAATGGAGTGAACGTTATCCGTCCCCATTAAAGTGGCACTGATTTTTGCGCTATCTAAATGCGCAAAGAAGGTCCCCGCAATGGGCAACACCGAATCGTTTTTTTCGAGGTCTTCTTCTTCATTGTGTAGGACGGTTTCCGCAGGAACGGTAAGGTCTACAAAGCCTAAGTCTAAATGGGAGTCAATCTGCTTTTTATTTGCATCGGCCGCAAGCACGAGCAGGTTAGGAGAAGCAGCAATGCGAAGCTCTACATGTTTTGCATGCCCTACCGGAAAAAGATCTATTTCGATGGCTTCAGAAATTCCCAGTGCCAAAGAAATTGCGTTTTCGGATACCTTTTTCAGGTCAGCAGTGATTTTTCCTTTGATTAAAGATGGGAAGTTGTCTATCTGCTGTTGTGCAGCAGTCATAAATGCCCGGAACGAGTTTCCAATATCAGTAAGACTTACATCAGCGCTCAGGTGATTAGGGCGGATGTAAATATTAGCAGGATTGTATTCCTGGTTAGCGCCGACCAGAACATTGGCGTCCACCTCTTTTTCTGCATAACTTCTAACGCGAACACAGACAGGTATTTGTTGAAGGGCGGTGCCGCAGTCCTCGTCCATGGCGTCGGTTTCATCCTTACAAACGTCTGAAGCTTGCAGGCAAAAAACTACTTCTGTATCAGAAGACAGGGCTGGGTTTACCCGTTGTTCTTGGAAGAGATGGTCACTTATCCATTTCGCGGTTTCCTCAGGCTTTGACTCTAGGTCTGTAGGAGTGCAGGCGCATTCGGTTTCTTCTGTGCATTTACAATAATCTCCTAA